>JAURAI010000005.1 GCA_030829545.1 Candidatus Poseidonia sp.
AGGTGCTGCGAGCGGGTCCATCAACGGGTCAGCCGCTGGGGCTTCTGGCATTGGAGGCATGGGCGGCATCTCGGGAGGTGCTGGAGGGGCTTCTGGCATGGGTGGCATGGGCGGCATACCGGGAGGTGCTGGTGGTGCATCGGTCATGGGAGGCATGGGTGGCATGGCTGGCATGCCGGGAGGTGCTGGTGGTGCATCGGCCATGGGAGGCATGGGTGGCATGGCTGGCATACCGGGAGGTGCTGGAGGGGCTTCTGGCATAGGTGGCATGGGCGGCATACCGGGAGGTGCTGGGGGTGCATCACCTGGTGGCATAGGGGGCATTGGTGGTAGTCCGGGAGGCATAGGTGGTTCTTCATCGCTCATCGTAAATTCCTCAGTGTCGCTCGGCTGCGACATGTTGCTGGACACATGATGAGCACATAACCATTCTCCACCTTCGTTTTTGGAGAAGTCCATTTCTCTTGCATTTGAGCCAATAAATGAAGGAGGGTTGATGTAGGGTCGGTATCAGCGCTTGGTATGGTCGGTCTCGATAGTAGTTCTCCACCCGTGCTTTTTGTTGTAGGAACCGCTGGTGCGGGCAAATCATCTCTTGTTACATCCTTTCAACGATGGTCTCGTTTCCTTGAAACTGAAGTGATAGCAGTCAACCTTGACCCAGGAGCAGAACGTGTTCATTACGATGCTGAGTTTGACGTCAGGGATTTAATCTCACTAACCGAAGTCATGGACGAGTATGACCTTGGTCCAAACGGTGCGCAAATCCTTGCAGCAGACCTTCTTGCTGCACAGGCTATTGAGGTAGCAGACCAGTTGCATTCCCTCTCGGGCGAAATCATGATCGTTGACACACCTGGTCAAGTTGAATTATTCGCCTTCCGTGAAGCAAGTAACCATCTGATTGAAACCTTAGGCCGAGAACAATCTGCCATTATCTATCTCTTCGATCCAATGCTTTCTCGTTCACCTTCTGGTTTCGTATCACAGATGTTGCTTTCCTCAATTGTTGAATTCCGTCTTGGATTGCCAACCAAAAATTTCCTTTCCAAGGCTGACCTCTTAGAACCAGAGGACCTTGAACAGATTCTTGAATGGTCTGAACGCCTTGAAATTCTCGAATTGGCACTCTACGACGAGGCCGGTGGACAGCGCACTGAATTCGCCATCAACCAGTTGAGAATGATGCAGGAGTTTTCTCAAGCCCCCGGCCTCACACCTCTTTCATCAGAACTTGAAGAGGGGCTTGCAGATATTCTGACCTTTGCACAAGCCCTTTTCGGTGGCATGAGCGATGCTCGCGATGGATTCGCTTCAGACATCGAACACGAGAAGAACTGAGCGCACAACGCTTAGAAGCCGTCTTGTTGTGGGGAAACCATGCCTCAACACCTGCTTGCTATCGATGATGTAGCCGATGATTTCGAAGCCATCCTGCGCTGGGCCATTGAATTCAAACGCCTGTGGAAACAAGGCGATGAAGTCGCAATGAATTTCTTGCCCTTGGACACGTTAGCGATTGGCTCAATCTATGAAAAGCCGTCAACACGAACGCGTGTTTCCTTTGAAGTCGGCGTCCAACGCTTGGGTGGCAGCGCCCTCACCCTCCTCAAAAACGACATCCAACTCGGCAAATCAGAAACCATTGGAGACACTTCGCAGGTACTCTCTCGTTTCCTTGGTGGCATCACCTACCGTTGCTTCGGCCACGAGGATGTTGAGGAGTTAGCAAAACATGCAACCGTCCCCGTCATCAATGCCCTCTCCTACAAGCATCATCCTTGCCAGGCGGCGGCGGATTTGATGACCGTCATCGAACATCATGATGATACCGAAAACCTCTGTGTTGCTTGGGTGGGTGATGGAAACAACGTCCTGCACGACTTGATGCTCGCTTGCGCCATGCTCGGAATTGACTTCCGCTATGCATGTCCTGAAGGCTACGAACCCGCTGAGGATGTTGTTGAGCGCAGTCAAAAATTCGCCGAAGAGCAAGGCAGCCAATTAATGCATACAACCGACCCCACCGAAGCAGTCAAAGACGCACATGTCGTTTACACCGACGTGTTCATTTCAATGGGTGAAGAGCACATGAAAGACAAGATCAAATCCTTTGAAGGCTATCAAGTCAATGAAGCCATGGTTGAAGGAATGGATTCGAAGTGGTCCTTCATGCACTGCCTGCCCGCACACCGTGGAGACGAAGTTACTGACTGGGTCATGGACCACGAACAGAGCATCGTCTTTGACCAAGCAGAGAACCGAATGTGGGCACAGATGTCCCTGATGGCGTACTTGATCAACAACGGAGCCTGGGAAGCCATGAGAGAATTCATGGGTCTTGCCTGATTAAAACTGCGTTGCGAGAACAAAACTCAGCAATCCAAGCAACATGGCCATACGAATTCGTGTGGCTACCAAAGCATCTTCACCCTTGTAGAGCGGACCGTTGAGGGTGATGAGCATCAAAATGGCAGGGATTTGAAAAACCAAATGACCAAAGGCAAACGGACCTCGCCAGAAGGGCATGTAAAGACATACAAGACCTACCATGATGATGACATAAGCGGCCATACGAACATGTTCTTTTCCGTATTTCATGGGCAGGGTATTCCGCATGCCCTCATCGGCTTCCATATCCATACAATCCTTCACCATTTCACGGGCCAAGTTGGTGCAAAAGACCACGCCGAAAATCCACCACACGAGTGAAGCACCCAGCCCACCAACTGCAGCTGACCCGTAGAGAATCACAGCACCTACGAGGAGTGAAATGACAATGTTGCCAGACAACCCCTTATTTTTGGTAGCAGGTCCGTGATCGTATGTCACCATCAATACGGCTGCAAGGACATAGATCGCAACGGTTGGGACGAGGATTTGAGCATCCATCTCATCGAGTGAAAGCAAACCAGCGACGTGACAAAGAAGACTCGCCACCCACAAAGCAACGGTGAACCGTTGAGCATGCTCCAAACTCAATCGACCCGAGGGCAACGGTCGCTGTGGATGGGCTGTTGCGTCAATATCTGCGTCCTTGATATCGTTCATTGCATTGCCTGCACCGGTAAAGAAAAGAACGGCCAATGTATGGAGCAGTACTGTAAGGTAGGGAAAACTTACACCGCTCCCTTCCAGGGCAAAATATGCACCCAATGGAACGGTAGCTGAAGCAAGAATGAGATTCTTAGGACGCATCAATTCAACTGATGCGCTCAAGGCCCCTGCCATGTGCAAGGGTGGAGGGCTGTGTTCTTGATTGCTTGGCTTCAAGCGCTCGCCATTGACCAAACACAGACACGCATTCGAAAACCACCGATGTCAGTGCCTTCATCGAATCCGACCTTGATGAATCGGCGATCGCGTGCCAAGACATTGCCCAACTGGTTCATGGTAGCACCCCAGCGGAACCGCCGGTTCACGTGTTCGAGGATGGTTGTGGTATTGGCTTCACCAACCTCACCAAGGTAGGATTGAATCTCAGAACGAAGACGTTGCGTACGACTCATCAGGCCTCACCTCTGACAACACGCTGGTGAAGCGAGCGCATGCTGGGTGTCATGACGTGTGGGGCTGGAGCTGAGCCAGGACCTGCATAGGGCTGCCAACCGATCTGTTGGCTTCCTTGGGGCAGTCGGCCGGTTCCGTAAGCAAGTTGTGTGCGGCTTTTTCTGGCCCATTGCGGCGGGGCCGTCGAAGTGGTCGTGGCAATCATGTCCGAAAAGGACGGTTCTTTGGATTCATGTTGTTGTTCCATGAAACGCCATTCAATGGCGGTGGTATATGAAGCGACGAAGGAGGGGTGTGGCACAAGTAAAAATGTGATTTCTTTGCAGGGCCTCGTTTTTCACTTTTCGCTGAAACTTAAAGTGAATGAATCTACCTTCGTGCTCGGCTCTTCAGTTAACTGGGTGCGTGATGGCTAAATACGAAAGGTGGGTGGCAGGAACATCCACGCTCGTATAGTGTAGTGGCCCATCATGAAGGACTCTCATTCCTTCGACCCGGGTTCAAATCCCGGTACGAGCACTCGATGCTTACCTACACGCTCCTGGACGGAACCATTGAGCCTCTGCTATTCTGCGGATGCTGTACGTAGTACACGTTCTCCGATGGCAAGTTCAGTAACACGGTCCGTAGCTACAAGCCGATATTGCCCGATGTTCATGTCGACGACGAATCTCAAATTGTAGGTGGATGGATCGTATCGCATACGAGGTTCTGATTCGTCACCGCCCGCCTCATCATCGTTCGGTGCTTCCCAATTGGCACATTGAGCCGTCATATTTCGCAAGGTTCCGTCTCGTTTCTCAAATTGAATGCGAAAAACACTGGTTGGATGAAGCCTCAATAATTCCAAGACCTCAGTTTCAGGAACAAAGGTTCGCCCAGATGTGGAAGGTTGTCCCGGAACATAGCGTTGACGAGGGGGTGGAGAGGGGGAAGGGATGCTAATTGTTCAGGTGTGAAAATACCGTGCAATGTCTTCGGCAGTTCAGCCGGTTCAAACCTCTCACCACCCAACAGCAACATCATGCTGGCAACCATGTCGGTGTGCAACGGACGAGGGTGCCGATTCATTGAGCGCACGCAGAGATGAACACCGTCGAGGTTAATGGGAAGGTGTTGCTTCTTGAATCTCGTTTTGTAGCCGAGGTCCATCGCTGCTGCTTCAAGAGGAAAGATTTCAATTTGATGTTCATTGATCGTTCGTTGCAAAGAGACGCCCGCTGCATTGTACTGAGGGACCCACCGAGTGCAAGTGAGGAGAGTTTCGCACCAGCGTAATGCACGTAGCATAGGTTCGATACGGGCTCTATCGATGGATGCAGCGTATTCGAGGACTCCAAACGGTGTATTTTCTTGCATGGGACGAAAACACATTCGACCTCTAATAAATAACAGTCATAGCAGGCCTCATAACGAAGAATAATTCAATCCATCATCGTAACAAAGAACCTGTTCGTGAGGCACTTCTTGGAATAAATTTCATTACCTCTCCTCTTGAGCCTTCATTCATGCGCTGTGCATCATTCTTGGCATTCCTACTCTTGGTGAGTCTCGTGCATGTTGATGTTCACGAATACCTCGAGCATCCAGCGGGCAGTGGAGCATGGTATTATCGCGACCGTTCAACCAATGAATGGGTACGATGGGTGAGATAATTGTCACCAAATGGAGACGAGTTCGCATTCAATACCTTTGTTTGCCAATGTATTACTGCAGGAGAAGGTTCTATAGAAAGGGCCTTTCTCTTCAAAAGGTCATGACTTTTTGAGAAGAGGCAACCCAAGAGGCACATTCTGCCATGGTCGACTTCAATCCTTCATCGTAGTAGGGCTGACCCTTGCGAAGCCCACAACGGTTTTGACACGTACCACAGACTTTCACGGCCACCCCTTGAGCAATGAGATTTCGCAGCATTTCCACCATGTCCTCATGACCTTCAGGAGGGAGGATACCGTCCCTTGCAAGGTCGACTGAATCGTTCATCAGGAAGATTCGTACCTCGTGACCGTCAGCGTGCAGTTGTCCTGCGAGGCGCAGGGCATTCCATGTCACATCGGTTCCATCGTAAGGCTGTTGATTGAGGATCATCATCATCGGCATGTGTGCCACTCAGGGGGCGGGTCAATAAATGCAATCAGTGCATATCTTGACTGGTCGGGCCAAGGTGATTCATTCGATTTGTTCTGCGAGGATGACTTTCTCTTCATCTTCGATTTGTTCTGCTGTGAAAGCCTTTTCTTCATCTCGGCCGTTGTTCACAATCACCGTCGTTGCAACACCAAGGGCGATAAGAAGAAGGAAGACGATGATCAAGGCATTGTCCTGAATAGCATCTGCCATTGAACCAAAGAATCCACTGTCATCATCACCGCCAGCCGTACTCTTGGGTTGAATCAGTTGGACGACAGCATGTTGGTCGTATGCCCCGCGGGTATAGGTCAACATGCCTTCCATTGATTCATCATAGACTTCTGAGGGTGCGATTGGATTCAAGTCAGAATAGAAATCCGGACGCTGGTCGAATTGCACATTTACGGCATCATTCAATGCCAATGTAAGGACGACGTCAACGGTGTAAGGAATTCGTGACTCAAAGAATTCAGGGTCGTCTATGAAGCCGAAGAGCGTCACAGCTTGTCCGGTGACATCGAAGTGTGCCCATTGGCCCCATGCGGATGAATCGACGTCAAGGTCGTAATACCAGGTGTCTGCGACACGTGACCCTTGTCCCTGTGCATCGTTACTACCATCTTCACCGAGGTCAATTTCAAGTTGAAGCGAACCCGCTTGCCCGCTATCAAGTTCAAATTCGGTGGCACTGAAAGTAGCCTCAAGGCGCTCTGTTCCGTTGGGAATCCACACGTAGTGTGAATCCTCTGTGTAGTAGACTGCTCCTGTTTGGCCGTTGTTGAAATGGTTCCAATCGCCCTTCCACGAATGACCCAAGCGGTCGGTGCTGAGCGTCACGGTGGTTTCCGCCAGCATGGCTTCGTAGATTTCCCATGCATCCCAAACGGTGTATTCGGGGTGGTCAATCATGCCGTCTCCGTCCTGATCTCGCATCAGTTGCAAGGTGCGTGCGAGAGCGACCGCTGCGTCTGTGTCGGTCAGACCGTGTCCAACGCGCCAGTCGTGGCATTCACCTGTGGCACTGATGTAGCACTCGGTGGGGATATCACTGCAAGCATCGTCTGAATTTCCATCTTCACAGGAGTTTTGCATGCCCTCGTAGGTGGCGGTCAATTCCAAGATGAGTTCGACTTCGTGAATGCGGCTGTAGTTGGCAGTTCCCCAGTCTTCGAATTGCCCGTAGGCAGCGGTACCTTCTCCACCGACGAGACTGTCACCGAAATCATGGTCCTCTCGGTGGTAGTCTGCTACTCCTAAGGACGGAGCGACATTGATGAGAAGGCCGGCCATTCCACCGACGTGAGGTGTTGCCATCGATGTGCCTGAGATGGCCATGTAGTAGAGGTCGCCTTGAGTACGAGTAGAGGCGTCAATGGCAGTGCCTCGAGGGGCGGTAGCCCAAATATCGCGCCCTGGTGCTCCAACATCAGGCCATGTGTGTTGTTGATTCATGCATCCTCGTGATGAAAAAGACGTGACTGCAGTACCGTCGTGAGTCAATGCTGCCACAGAGATTGCTGAAGGTGTATTTGCGTAGACGTTGGTCTTCAATCCCCCAGCACACTCGCCTCCTGAGCCCCCTGAATTGGAGGCTGCAAAGATGACAGCTACACCGTTTTCATAGGTCAGACGGTCTGTGAGTTGTGCAATCACACCGTTGGGATCGTAATCCCCGTCCGTACCCCATGAGTTGGAGACCACGCGTACATGGTGGTTGTTTTGCCCCGGTGTTGAGTGGGCAAAGGTCCATTCAAGACCTTGCTCAGCAGCGAAAATCGAGGCTCCGTCTCCGGTTCCTAAAGCGACCATTTGACCGCCTTTGGCCACACCAGCACGGCGTCCGCCGGAAGCGTCACCGTTGCCGGCAATGGTCCCTCCAACGTGCGTTCCGTGTCCAGAGGATGTATCCGAGTTTCGGGTCTCAGTCCATTGTAATCCATCAAATTTGGCAGAATAGATGACCTTCTCTCCCACCCAAGGTTCGAGATAATCGAAATCGGGATGCCCTGCATCAACCCCGGTATCGAGGTCAACGATGGTGGTGCCATCTCCATCCCATTCGGTGAATGAGAGGTCTGTTTCGTATTCCACATTACCCTCTGGAGAGATGATGATCCGGTCCCACGATGTGGTAGCCTTGACAATGTGTGTTGTCTCATGCATCATGATTCCAACTTCACCATCATCAAGATGCGATGGGTCCATGCCCCCGTATTCGGATGGCAGGTAGAAGAAATCCAATTCCTTGTTGAGTTCAAGGTATTCAACACGCTCCCACATCGAAAGGCTTCTCACGTCAGTCAGTGTTCCTTCAACCAAACCTCCGTCGACCAAGGGCGCTTCCCCAAGAAGCTTCATCCTGTATGACTCAAGGCCATCACGGTCTTGTTCGGTCACGGGAGAGGTGAGTTGGAAAATGACTTCAACCAGCGTTTGACCATCGTCGTCGACAAGTTTGTCGACAAGGTCTGCATTCATCTTGGTGGCATCTCCGTATGGATTCATGCCGTCTGCAACAGGTGCTGCGGTAGCACCCAGCATGAGTGCCTGCATCAAAACTGCTAGAAGAACAAAGCGTCGGTGTTGTCGCATGGTTGTTTTTGCCTCCCGTTGTCTTATAATGGTGGTGGTAATTTGCAGGTTGAGTAAAAATATCATTTTGAAAACACCTGCCGTGTTGTGGGACTGGTCACATAGGCGAGAAGGATATACAAACTGGTAGGTGATGCATAGACCATGGGCTATCATGTCACGGGGAAGCAACGGGCGCTTGCCCTTGTCTTGGTAAGCATCATGTTAGCAGCACCTTGGGGCGGCATGCCCCTTGCTTCCGAGGACACTGTCCCGCTGGAGGACCGTGACCATCCGCAACCGGTGAATCAACTGACTCAACTCTTCCCAGTGGCTGATGGATTCACCTACACCAACCTCTCTCAATCGCCTAACTCGGGAATTACAACACTCGAGCGACCTTCAATTTCCTGGTCTGCCACCTCTGGATTTGGCCTCACAAACCTGCGGACTGGAGCGTGTTCAGCCTATCTTCCCGCCACTGACGAGGTCTTTCTCATCGGTGGCCGTATTGACGGAGACCCAACTCAAACGGGTGACGAGTCACCGACAAAAACGGTCGAAATTTTTGATGTTGCCAACCAAGAGTGGACGCCCGCTGTCAAGGAACTCAAAGAAGAACAACAGTACCACAAATGTGCTGTTGTCGACAATAAAATCTACGCCATTGGTGACCATCATCCCTATGAAACTCCAAGTGTACAAGCCACCGGTGTCGTTCAGGTTTACGACCCCAGCAATGGAAATTGGTCGTATGGAACTTCGATGCCACCAACGAAATCTGTTGGTCTTGCCGGTGTTGCGTCCCAAAACGGAATGATCTATGTCGCCGGGGGCGTTTCCCTCAAGGACCGCAGTGATGCTACAGACCGGCTCATGAGATACGACCCTGTGAATGATACGTGGACAGAAATGGCCAATATGAACCACACACGGCATTCCTTTGAGTTGGTATCGTTCCGTGGTAAACTCATCGCCTATGGAGGGGTTGCAGAATTCTTTGACCCGATTGCCAATACGACCGTGGAGGGAGAAACGAATCTTACCGAATCCTACGACCCTATTACGGATTCGTGGACTCAATTGCCCAATGCAACACATGCAATGTCTGCTTATGCAGCCGCCGTCTACAACGATGAGATCGTGATTGTGGGAGGATATTCTCTCTCAGGGTGGCAGGCTTCTTTGAACGACAAAACCTACGGCTATGACCCCTTAGTCAATCGCTGGGACACCTACGCAACATCGCAGTTCGGATTCTTTGACTCAACCTTGGCACGGGCCAATTCAACACTGGTCTACGCCTCGGGAGACAGTTCAAACTCACGCTTCTCGACATGGAGTGTTCAATACACGGCTGAAAATGAGTGCTTCGTCAACCCTGCGCTCAGAGAGGGGTGGCTCACCTCGGCGACACAAGATATGCGACCCAACGCCCACGGTTCAGCGAGCCCTATTTGGCTCAACTTTGACGCCTCTACGCCGCAGGGAACTGAGTTGGGACTCCAGTACAGGACAGCAGAAACTGCGCAAGGAATTGCAGCAGCATCTTGGAAACCAACAACAGTACCTGCCTTCTCCTACCTCTCAGAGGCGAACCACTCGCTGAGTGAAGTGCCGGAGAATCGTCCTTTCATCCAGTACAGGGCGAAATACACCACGACGGAAATCATGGATTGGGTCACTCCCTCTCTGCAAACGATGAGCCTCGGTTACGATGATGTTGCCTTCCTCTCACAACTTCCCGATACGATGCAACCAACCTCAACACCCATCACGGTCCAAACAAAGCACCACGGTGCCACACAGGAAGGAGATTACGTCCTCGCCATGCATGCTACAAATGAAATCGGCACCCTCGAGCAAACATCTCAATGGACCCACATGAGATGGAATTCAAGTACGTCCACACTCACCATTGACGACCCTGCTGGACTTCTCTTCAATCAGCAAGCCAATGCGGTTCAAGCGGACATGACCTCCGACGGGCACACCATGAACTGGTCGTTTTCTCTCAGCGGCATCTTGCCAACGGATTACCTCCGATTCAAAGCAAGCACGCATGCGCTTCGAAATACAACCTACATCCACCCCGATATCGTCTCTATTGACCGAGAGGTGGCACTTGTGATTACCAATATCACAGCAGATGCCTCGAGTCAAGGGGGAGCGGAAGTATTGGATGAAGAAGTTCTACCCGGCAATGCTGGATTGAATATCAGTATTGATCATGCATTCAAAAACAGTGGACTTCGGCTCATGGGAGGTGCATTCCAAGCACGCATCCATGTCGACATACTCACCTTTGACCGAGACATTAACCAGCAGCGAATTTGGTTTAACGAGAGTTCAGAATGGTTTGATTTGCCCGCAGGACAACTCTACCATGCCCTGCTCAATCTTCCTGAGGGAGTATCGGGGAATGTCTCGTTATGGTTCGAAGCACGTACGAGTGAAGATTGGACCCTCTCGTTCTCAACAGAGCCCCACCATTTTGTCGTCAATGGAGATGGCCCAATCTTGCTGAGCGTTGACCCTGCCCTTGACACCTACCTCAACGAAAACCCCTACCAAACGGTGAGTTTTGACTTCCATGATGTCGGTGGTTTTGATAATCAAAGCCTTCAGGCTTACTCTTGGATTGAAGCCAGAGACGATGGAAGCAATGGAAATCCCGCTGATGGAATACCTCAGCGCAACGAATACCAACCCAGCATCTACTATCTCTATCAGGATGGAAACAGATGGTTGGTCAACATCACCGTCAACGATACCATCAACGATGACCATCAGTGGGCTCGGATTTTGTTGGAGGGGGATGACCTCGCTGGCTTTGGCGTTCCCGCTGCCACTGCGGCAGAGGGTCATGCTCGTTGGGAGTCTCGCACTCCCCTCAAGGCGGAATTGGTCAGCATCGAACCAGTTGGTCAATTTGCCCAACCCGACCTCTTGCGCTTTGAACCGAAACAAAAAGTCGGTTGGTCGCTGACCGTACGTGACGCCAATGGATTTGACGACATCAATGAAGTTCGAATCGAATTGGGCAACGACGAGCGACTCGGATTTGCCTACACCACCGTCGACGACATCTGTGCACCCCTTGATGAACGTTTGATCATGCTTCCTGGCGACTGTATAGTTCGCCAAGTTGGTCAAGAACTTCTCATTGACTTCAGTGCTTCAGTGGCCTGGAGTTTTAGCTTAGCTGGCGTCATCCAAGGGGAAGTCGACATCTATCTGCGTGACTATGACGGCATCCAGCATTACGATGAGGCGGGCGCTTGGATTCTCCAACGAGAACTCAGCATCGAAGTTGAATCCTTGCGCGATGATACCGGTGCGGTGAAACAGGCCATCGAAGAGGGCGTATCGGTGATGAGTGGAGATGCATTGAACCTCAGTGCAACCATCACACACAGCTTCAGTGGTACGCCGTATACTGGTGACCTCCGACTGGGATGGAATGGATTGCAACAAAATGACAACTGGAGAGGGAGCGCAGCCATTTCTGTGGTCGATGGAGCAGTCACCTACGGTATTCCGACTCCAGAAGGCTCCGGACTGATGCATGACATCGTCCTTTCACTGTGGGACCCTCTGGAAGTTGAACAACTTTCGAGCTATGATGTACCATCCTTCAGACTCGATGGGGGAGCACCTCAATTGCTTCCTACGACCATTTCATCAGATATTTCTCGCTATCACCTCGACGCTGTGGACATCGGGGTCAACATCCTCGAAGAACAGGGCTGGTCTTCATCCGTGACACTGAATTGCCAAATTCGTTCCCTTGATTCCAATTGGAATGTGACCACATTGACCCGAAATTCAACAACGATCTTTGACGGAAAAACCATGTTTAGTTTCTCTTTTGATTTTAGTCAACTCGGCGACCCATCAACCCTCTCTCAACAGGCCAATCTGATGTGTTGGGCAGAGGGTACGGACGATGCTGGATGGGAACTTACTTCTGAGGTGGGTAACAGTGAATTTGACCCTTGGTTGGAAGCACCTCTGAATAATATCGGACCGGATTTGGCTCTCGAAAAGGTCGAACTGACTCAGGAAGTTGCTGCCGGCGAAAACGTTCGCCTCTCCTTCTTTGTGGTCAATGAAGGCGAAACCATTGATTCAGCATTCAACGTGAGTATTGAACTTGTTCAAGGTGAAAAGAGGACCCTCATTGGCCGTTCTATATTTACTTCAATGGATGAAAATACTGCCAAATCAGTGAAACGCTCCTTTGATGCACCCGACGGTACATGGTCGATTGAAATCACGGTTGACCAAGAGGGATTGATTTGGGAAATCGATGAAACCAACAACATGTGGGTCACGACACAAAGCAGCGAATCCGGAGGATTTGGTGCTGTCATCATAGCGGGTGGTGGAATCTCCATTCTTGTTCTCGCAGGTGCCTTTGTCATGCTTCGACGACGACAGGCAACCCCCGTTGATGAAGCGAAAATTGTTGCTGCCTTGGGCCCTACTTCGGGACCTGGAGGAGCACCCCCTACACCTGAAGCACCTGCAAAACGCCGTGGCCCTCCTGGCGGAAAAATATCCACCACGCCGGGTCAAAAACCTTCGAAGGGACCACCACGAGGCCCGCCAAAGTCCTCGGCTCCCGTTGAGGAGATCTCGCCTCAAGCCACTGCTGCTCTGTACATGGACGCACTTGGTCCGGCAACCACTGAGGCGAGTCACGAAGCGGTGAGCAGTGAAACCCATGCTTCCGACTATTCGCAACTTCCCGGAGGCGGTGAGTATGAATATACCCCCGATGCCACCTACTACGTCGGCGCAACATGCGGCCGATGGATTCTCAATGAAGACAAATCATTCACACGGCTTCCCGATGAAGCATGAAGCCTATCTTGATGAAGGCTGACTGGTTGTGCATGTCATGAGCGAAGCGGCCAACGATGTACGCCGCGTTCTCACCATCGCATTCAGAGGGCGAGATTCAATCGGTCAAATGGACTTGGAGCGTTTTCTCTCTTTCGACATGGAATGGGTTGCGCCCCATGAAGCAGAACAAGCCGTTCAGTCACTCATCAAGAAGGGGTGGTTGAACCTCGTAGAAGGAGCATTGAGCCTTTCAGTCGCATTGGGAGATATCACTGTTCCATTGGGATGGTTTCCACGCCCGTCACGATTGCTCAATCCAGTTGATGCGCTTGATGGAGACAGCGAGCCATCGCCGGCTCCCAAGCAGGCTGCCTCGAAGAAACATGCACCACCTGCCCCTAACGTCAAACCACTGACAGGAGATTTGACCGACCCACGTGAGCGACTCACACAACGCCTCGTGAAATTCATCGCTCGCAAGAGTGGCTTAGAAGCAAGTGAATTGCAACGAAGAGCTGAGCGAAAAATTTCTGCCTTCCACAACATCACGCCATGGCTCGCATACGCCTTGGTCGCAAGAGAACAAGGGTTGGCGATGCAGGACATTGTCGATGCATTAGCGGTCGTCTAAGTTCAATCTTCATCGAATTCGATGGTTGATTCTTTTCCACGAGCTGCCAATTCTACGAGGACCGGCAGCACCATCACTGCAAGAATCAATGAGAAGAGAACGGTAATCGCCGTGATAAGTCCGAAGTCTTGAATCACTGGCATGGGTGAGAACAGCAAAACAGCGAAGCCAGCCATTGTTGTAACAGCACTGAGCATCAATGCAACACCCGTGGTGTTGAGTGCTGCGCGTAGGGCTTCCCAGTGGTCGCCACGCTTGGATAATTCAACCTCAAAGCGTCTCCACATGTGAATGGAATAATCAATTCCTATGCCCAATGTTAACGCCGTAACCATCACTGTGAGCACGTTCCATTTCAAACCAATGAGTGCCATTGAACCGACAACCCATAGCGAAGCGATCCCCACGGGGAAAAGGACGATGACGGCTGGCATGATACGGCGAGTAAGGATGAAGAGAACGAGGAATGAAACTGTCAGGGAGATGGCAGTACTCTCAATTTGGGTCACACTCAATCCATCCAGTACGGTTTGGAGCATGACCAGGTCTCCTGTGACATGAAGCACAGCATGGTCTTTGAGTTCGTACGTGAGCGTACCAGAATCTTCGGTTGAGCCTAATATTTCGATGAAGTTCTCAACCACACGGTCGGATTCAACCGAAGTAGAGGCTTCAACCCTCACTTCATGGCGCAGATAGGTGATTCCATTGTCTTCGAGATACACTGAATTGGCCAACCGCTCGTCCCACGACTCACCTGTCAGCGGGTCTGCAGTGCTGGTATTACCTGCAAGTGCTGCGAAAAACAGTCCCAAGTCCACGGGTTGTTCTCGGTCAATGGAGTAGACCTCACCAGCAAAGACCTCCATGTTGTGTGCTTGCCCGAGACTTTCGTTACGCAAGATTGCATCACGGATGAGCGGATATGGACCTTCGTAGGAAGGAGAAGAAATTCTGAAATTTGTCCCCACAACATCGTTATTTGACTGGAGGTCTGAATGTAAATTGCGTAATTCACTCAACAAATCGTCGTCGCCCGGTATTGCAGATTCGCCAGCAGCAGGTTCCATCAAAATGTGAATGATCTTCCACCCTGCACTCTCATAACTCTCGTCAAGCGCATCCCGTACGGTCATAATTTCCATTTCTTGGTCCACGAAGTCTCCGAGGTCAAAGTCAGTCTCAAGGGAGGCTGCTCCATAAATCGACAATCCTGAGATCAGCAAGGTGACCAGCAAGACACCGACTTGTTGCTTTTGTTGAACTTTCAGGATTTGACTTGAAAGAATTGGTAGTGTGAGAGATGCAGGAACAGGCCTTCGTTCCTTTCCATCGAACATCACGTGCAAGGCACCAACGAAAATCGTTGATGAGAGGAAGGCGCATATGACGCCGAGGGAGAGTGCATAGCCCAAGGTCGCAAGCGGAGGCAATGGAGAGATAATGTTCGCAAGGAAGGCTGCTACTGTCGTTACAACCGCCAGACTGAGGGGGATGGACAAATGGCCAACCGCACGAAGCCACGACTCCGCTGCGTCAGGGAATTCATCGGTGTAGGAGCGTTGTGAACGTTGCAGATGAATAGCGTAGTCAATGCCCAAGCCAAGAACAAGCGGGGCAACAGTGGCCTCAAGCGCTGTGAATCGTGCACCAGCTACATTGAGGATTCCATAGGTCCAAATCAGGGCACTTGAGAGTCCAATAATTGGAAAAACAACCAGTTTAACAGACCTAAATGCGATACTGAGCATCAAGACCAAAACGATGAATGCCAGTACAACAAGGAAGATTAAATTGTCAAAGGTGCCCTCATCAATATCATGAGCCAAAAGGTCATTCGAGATGACTTCATAATTCAACACTGATGTTTCAGAACGCTCGTTGAAGACCGTCCTCAATTGGTCTTGCAATTCCCTTCGTACTTGTTCCTCAAGTTCAGGATTGACTTCCAGTACCCAGAGCGTTGATGATGCTTTTGGCGTAGCTAATCCAGTCCCATCGCTCAAGTAAGTACATACTTCTTCATAATCCAAATCCTGATTTAACAAGGCAGACGATGCATAGGTTGCAGCTGAAAGAAGTTGGTCATCAGCAGTAAGCCCACATGTTTCGTTCTCGTCAAAGAGAAGGTCAGTGACCTCCTTCCATCCCGATAAAGATGCAAGTTCTTCTCCATTGGCTTCTTCATCAAGGCTCAGCTGAACGATGCCTGGTGCAGTGGTCCAAACCTGAACGAAATTTTGCCGTTTTACGGATTCATTCTGGAAGTGAAGCAGGTCCTCATGCATCGACTTGATGTGGTCAAAGGCCAACACGTTGGACCCGTCGTCGGCTGTCACATGAACGAAGAGTGGGCGTGTTTCATCGGGGAAAAATTCGTGAATTCGATCGTGAGCAATCGAGGCGTCAGACTCCGGTGCAAAATCATTGAGATCTGTTTGAAAGGTGGGCGGAGAAACATAGAGTTGACCCGCGAGAAGGAGTGTGACGATGGTGAAAAAAACCACGATATACGGCGAAGCCTGCTTGAATTGAGGCGCTCGTTGGGCCAAGCGTTCCTCAAGGCCCCCCGTATCCATGAACCTCCTCGGCAAAGATGGCATAAAAAGAAGCAGGGTTTTCTGCTATCGAGCCTCCCCTCTTTGCAATGATTCAATACCCAACCAAGTGACCCTTTGAGGAGAAGGTTCAAAACGAGTTGACTGGTGGGCAGGACGGTTAACATGTCAGTGACAGTGCTCAAGAAAGAGAAGAACGAACTCCGACTTCGCATTATCGGCGAGAGTCATACCGCTCTCCAAGTCCTCCGTCAGCGATTGAACGCTCACAAAGACGTTGATTACGCCAACTACTTTCCTGGCCACCCAGAACTTGATGACCCCGAGTTTTACATTCGCACAACATCCAAGTCCGGTGTTGACAAAGTCTTGAATGAAATCATCGGTGGAGTTTCCTCTGAATTCAAAGAAGCCACCCTCTGAAGAGGTGGCTGTCATGGTTGACGCCGTTGCAAAGGTGATTGGTCTTCTGGGCTATGCCACAAAGACCGAAGGCATTGGCGGCTTGATCAAAGCAAGAGTGACTGATTTTCGAGTTGAGGAGATCGCTACACCGGTTCATCTTGACAACCGTGGACGATTCACGGCTGCCAAGGTAACTTTGACCAATTGGGAAACCAACCGCTTTTGCAATCAACTTGCTGCAAAGTTGAAAATCCCGCGCAATCGAATCTTCTTCGCAGGAACGAAAGACAAGCGTGCGGTTACCTCACAACTCTTCGTCATCGATGCACCTATGAATAAAGTGGCCGCGGTTGAATTACCCGATGTCGAAATTGAAGTTTTGGGCAGGACACACCAGAAAATAGGCTTTGGAAATCACCGTGGCAATCGCTTCACTATCGTGGTTCGTGGTTGCTGTGACGCCGATGGAAATCCACTCAGCAATGAAGATGCGCTGGCCGAAGTTCATCGTATTCAACATGAGATGGAAGCCTCTCTTGGCGCCAACAGATTCCCCAACTGGATTGGACCACAGCGCTTTGGTTCAGGCCGCCCAGTAACTCCAGTTGTTGGTCGTCATGCTGTCAATCAGGACTGGAAAGAAGCGGTCATGACCTATCTCGGCATGGAAGGTGTATCTGAAGAAGAAGAAGCTCAACATGTTCGCCAGTACATTCGAGAGAAAGGGGTTGACGAATCATTGCTTGAAAAATTGCCTCGGTGGATGGGATTTGAGCGACGTATGATCGAACATCTCCTCGCACACCCTGATGACTATACTGGAGCCTTCAAAAAATTGCCTGCAAACCTCCAACTCATGACCGTCCACGCACTCCAATCCATTGTATTCAACAAATCCCTGCATCGTCGTCTTGAAGCAGGCCTGCCACTTTCAACACCGGTTGTTGGCGACATTGTGGGCCGCATCGACGAAAAGGGACAGTTGGACGTGAAGTCCTGCGTCACCGTCGAAGCCCGGACCCTCAGTAGAATTTCACGGAATTGTGAGATTGAACGTTTGACTCCAACAGGACCGCTTCCTGGCAGCGATATTACAACGTCAAATGGCGAGCCTGGACAACACGAACAGGACATTCTCAAGGAGGAGGGTTTGGACACCGTCACGTGGCATATTGAAGACATCCCTCGCCTCTCAACGAAAGGCACGCGAAGAGGTCTGGTATCACAATTCACTGAATTCACAGTCGACACCGTGGCAAAAGCCGATGGCTCAACCATGGGAAAGCGTTGGGAAGAAGGACCAACTGATGAGACACGATGGCATCCTGAAGGTGCCTGTATCCGATTCCGATTCACGTTGAGTTCGGGGAGTTATGCAACTGTCCTGCTAAGAGAATTCATGCAAGCGCCCGTTTCACAGATGTGAAAGTAGTTCAAATCAAGCCCATTGAGAGGACTTCGATTTCTCCGACACCGTGAATGGCTGACATCTGAGCCTCAAAGGCATCTGCGAGTCCTTCGCCATCGTTCATCTTGACGTGGACTTGAACGAACTTGAGACCGAAAGCAAGAGGCTTGGTCTCAATTTGTTGAATATCGTAGGTTTCGTTACGTAGACCGCCAATGGATTCTGCAATCGCATCGGTGTCCACATCTTCGAGATCCGAATCCGGATTTACCTTGTATGTCATGACTACCATACCCATACAATCACCTCAGGGTCCAACGAAGCCACAGTTCGGGCACTTGTAGGGTACGCCTTGGTTGCGCACACGGGGGCTACGTCCAATGGGCTTGAAGCACCCAGGACATGGAAAAGTGGTTGAACCGGCTTCAGCCAGGGGAATGCCAGATGATGTGCAGTGGGTCGCTCGTTCACTCATGGATAGGCCTCGTAACGACTCTGCCACGCCCTCCCCTTCTTTATGGTTGCGTGAGCCTCAGACTACTCACTCCCCTTCAAAACGCTGTATGATTGAGATTCGCCCGTGCCGACCTGTACTGACCACCAACGCCCCGTCACGTGACCGACACCATCCCGATTCAAGACGAATAACATCACCAACACGAATGGCATCAATCTGTTCGTTCCACAACACCAGTCCGACCAATCCCGTAGCGTCACGACCGCAGGCCGCTGCTACGGGTCCTGTATATCGAGGGGACACGATCAAGCGTTGCGGGTAGATTCGCAAAACTACCATCTCCAAATCCTTCACGGGTGTATTCGGACGTAAATTTGCGATGCTTCGAGCTGGTGTTGGCCAATCATGTGGTTGTTGTGATGACATGAAGCAATGGGTTCACTTCAACCCACTTCAAACAATCAGTCGGATTTCTTACGACGAACAGAAAACGTGGAGGCCATTGGTTCGGGGCCTTCCTTAATTTCATCTCCGCCCACGAGGTGGTTCACACCTTGTTCATAGCGCTCTCGTACTGACAATGTTGGTGCTTTCCATGGCGTATGGTTACGACAGATGAGATAGACCTCGGAAGACGAGTTCCTTGATGCATCCGGTGAATACCTGCGCACGGTTGAAAAATGAGGACGAACCGCTTCAATCAGTTCTTCAACACCGATGCCTTGGAATAGTTTTGTCGTGAAACAACCGCCTTTTTTGAGAAGAGGGAGGGAGAAGTCAAACACATCAGCGACCAACGTCATAGCGACAGATTGGTCCATGTCCCATTTGCCAGTAATATCGGGAGAAATGTCCGAGATGATTACATTGAGGCGTTCCCCACCTAATTCACCAAGGATTCGCTCTTGTGTGATTGATTCAGTGATGTCGCCGGTTAGCAAGACCGCCCCCTCGACTGGCTGGCATGGGAGCAGGTCAACACCAACTACATGCCCTTCACTTCCGACGAGTTCAACAGCGACTTGCGCCCACCCGCCGGGGTGGCAGCCAACATCGAGGACTAAATCGCCTTCACGGACAAGGCCAAACCGTTCCTGAATTTGCTTCAATTTGAAGGCTGAACGAGCACGGTAGCCACTGGCCTTGGCTTGACGACGCCAGGAATCACGCTTGTGATTCTCAATCCAGTGGTCTGCCAATATTGCTCCCTCTAGCTTCTGTGAGGACCTCGCCCTCATCAACCCTTTCTCCTTAACCCCTTCAAAGCAAGCAATCAAGGCAGGGGAGGAACTGGGCGGAGCATGCATCGCAGGTACAACTCGCGCAGTGGTTCTCCCCTGTGCTTGTTCTTTCTTGTATTCATGGTGCTCAGTTTGCCCTGGGCACCTACCAGTCAAGGCCGTGTTGTGAGCCTTGAAACCTCATTTGAGGAGCCAGTCAGCAGCGGACTTGGAGGCAGGACGCTCTTGGTGGAGGAAGTGACGGCTACCTGGTGTCCAACATGTGCGAACATTGATCCCGAACTGTTCCAAGTCGCAGATAGCCATGGGTCTCGGATTGCACTCATCGCTTTGCACCCCAGTGATGGAGAAGATGCTTTTCAACCCGAAGCCAGCCAGTCTCGGATTGAACGCTTGAAAACAATTCAATCTGATGTTGCTGATTCAACTCCAACATTTGTTGTTGAGGCAGGAATTCCACGAAAGGGATACGATGCTTGGAACGATGTGCAACGTGACATCCTAAACACCGAGTTAACGAGGCAGTCAACCAGCCAACTGGAGTTTGAAGTGGTCAAAACCGAAGAGGGGTATCGTGCCTCAATCACAACGGCGTCCCTGGTAGAGGCAGAAGGAAGCCAACTTACATTTATGCTCCTTCAACATGAAAAGGCAATGCCTGAAGGAGCAATCAATCCAGGAGGGGATGTTCGTGACAGAGTGCTCGTGGGCTTGGCTGAATGCAATGTTGACAACAGCACGATCACAACAGCCATTGGATTCTTGAGTGCCGATTCAGCCACGGGATGTGAATCATCCTTGACCGTTGAATTCGAAGAGATGGATTCATGGAGTTTGATTCTCGTTCACGAGGCGACCTTGGAATCCATCGAAGCGGGAGGGTCAACATCGACCTTTGGAGCCGTCGAGTTAGCGAAACGGCCCTTGGCGACGGTGAGCGAGACGTCTTCTGCCACATCATTGCTCCTTGGGGCCTGCGTGGCACTGAGTATTCTTGCAAGTATTCGTAAAAAGTAATATTTTCGTATTGCTTTACAACTTTAGCAACTGAAATCGGTATTTGTCTTCATGAATCCGGTAATGTATCTCACATCTTGTGCAAGGTTTGATAAACTGCTCTGCCAATGTAATACCATGACAAACACATGGGAAGACGTCACTTGGGAGAAGGAACACTCACTCAAGGAATGGGTTGTAGAATACATTGCGAAGGTGAGCGAAGATTCAACTCACCATCTCACCGTGATTCACGGAGCTGATATGGAAGATGTGCAAAAGCAACTGATGCTCGAACTGAGAACAACCTACATGGAAGCCAGCGAAATTGAGGTCACAGTTCTGAGAATGGAGGAAATCGAGACCGAACCAAATGCCTTCATGTTCAACGACACATTCACGCCCTAAACCTTGTCTCTGAAGACGAGATCGATGGTTTGACCGTCAGCGAGAATGTGGTTTTGGAAGGACTCGACCTGCTCTTGGTTTCCATCAACTGTGACAAACATCAGGAATTCTGTTGTTTCATTAACAAGATACTCGTCAAAACCTGTTGAATCCATGTGCTTCCCCCAGATGTCGAAAAATGCTTCGAGAGGTGCGTCAACGCCCTCTTCCTTCATTTCAATGTGAATTTTACCATCCCCGGAGTGGGTGTGAAGGGGACGCATCGAGCAACCCTCATCGTTCAAACCAACATCGTCGGGTATGGGAATGAATTCACCGTGAACGGAGATACGCACCGTTGCATGGTAGTGCTCAGCGAGACCTCCATCGTGGCTACCAATGCATTCATTGGCAAGTGCATGTCGTTCATCAGCGGTTGAAAACGGGGGGTCTCCGTCACTCTCACCGAGTAAAAATCCGATTGAAGCAAGTGCAGTGATGGTTACAAGCATCCAGAAGATTGTTTCTTTGTTCATGCTCATCACCACACTCATGACGAGGAAGCTGGTTCTT
This sequence comes from Candidatus Poseidonia sp., assembly GCA_030829545.1. Taxonomy (GTDB): domain Archaea; phylum Thermoplasmatota; class Poseidoniia; order Poseidoniales; family Poseidoniaceae; genus Poseidonia. The sequence goes on from JAURAI010000005.1 coordinate 21,719, forward strand.
CGTCCTTCCATTCTCCAGCCTCATGCATCTTGCTGGCCTTCCAAAAACCGTACATTGCAATCACGTTCGCAACGTGAGCTGTTGTGCAATATTGACAAATTTTCTCCATTTGAATCTCATAGGAAATCAGGAGTCCAATGACGAGGAGTCCACTTGCTGTGAGGTAGAAGCCCCACTTCATATAACGAGCAGCCCAGCGTGCATCGGGCTCTTTCGCAACGGTATTGGCAAAGAAAAGAAACGTTCCAAAGGCAAACATACCGATGAGCCCCCAAGATATACCGAAGATTGGATCCACATTGTAGGAAGCGTTGCCCAGTACATCATCGCAGGAAAAGACAGTGGCGCTTGAACACACGGAGCCCCCTTCGCTTATTTTGTTTGAAATCCACAAGGTGTGGACTGAAATTGCAATACCGACAAAGGTAACGATGTTCAAACCAAGCAAATGACGGCGGCGGCGATGTACGAGTGAGGGATAGCGCGATGAGAGCGACGTGCCGAGGGTGTCACCGGCCTTGGTCATGAACGCAGTACCAACAAGCAAAGGGATGATGTAGGCGAGAAGTATGATGTTTTCATTCATTTGGCATCAACCCCTGTTCGTCGAAAAGCCTGAAAAGACCGTCCGATACTTTCTCTTGGGGATGTTCAGAATGAACCCATGCTACAATGCCGTCAGGCTGGATGATAAAGTAGGATGGCGTACCTGGAATTTTCCATTCTTGCATGTTTTCTTGGTCAATGTCATCGACATACATGAAATTATGAGCGCTCCCCTGACGACTGCTGCAAGCATTACCTGCGCAGGATGAATCACCTGTTTTATCTCTGAAGGAGATAATTTCCGCTCGGCTTGAGTCGTGTCCTTTGATGTTCAACTCAGTAGCACTTGCTACGAAGTTCACAGTTGGACCGTTCCAGGCAGGAGTGCCATCAGTGTCCTTAGAAATTTTCATGAAAAAATCAGCCACTTGACCGAATTCATCAGCATCACGAAGACAAAATGTACAATCAGTGTCCATGAATTCCACGACCAGCCATTCACCATTGGCGTCGCCAACCGTCCAGTTCGTGGTCATGTAGTCGTCCATATTGAATTGAGTCCAACCACTACCGTTGTACATCATGCCTTCAAGAGGCGGAGCACGTTCACCTTCTTTTGTTCCGGTTTTGATTGGGCTTGTGGTGAATGCAAGGAAAATGATAGCCACAAAAAAGAGTGCTAAGATTTTGATGGCAGTATCCGTTCGTACGTCAGCTTCGGTATTTTCTTTCATGATTCATCCTCCAATCCAATTTCTGCGAGCAGGGATTCAGCCGTGTGACGTATGGCTTCTTCGCTGTCCATGCCTACATCAAAGCCACTTTCTAACATTTTGTTGATGGAGAGACGGGCTTTTGGAATATCGCCGGCCCAGCCACGATCTCCTCCAGTATACTCGATTTGAGCATCCTTGCATCCCGTAACATCCACCACAATTTCAGCAATGGTCCGAACAGAGGCAGTGTCATGGCTACCGAGGTTGTAGAGATTCAATGGTTCGTTTGCAATGGACATGACGTGAAGGATAGCATCTGCACAATCGCCAACTTCCATGTAGGACTTTTCTTGGAGTCCATTGCCCAAGACTTCGAGCCGAGTGGGGTCCTTTCGTAATTTGTGAATGAAATCGAAAATGACACCGTGTGTTCCACGTGCTCCGATGATGTTTGCAAACCTGAAGATCCAAGCTTGCAAGCCAAAGGTACCAACCCAACTGCTGATCAGGCCTTCTCCTGCTTGCTTGCTCGCTCCGTAGAGGGAAATAGGCATGCACGGCCCATAATCTTCAGGCGTTGGAAGAGGGGCTCCTTCGCCATAAACTACTGAACTGGAGGCAAAGGCGATTTTCTTGACATCGCAGCGACGCATGGCTTCAACGACGTTGTATGTTGCAATGGTTCCTTGTTTGAGGTCGGTGTCGGTAACACGGGTCCCCAAGCGTATGTCGGGATTTGCTGCGAGGTGGAACACACAATCGATATCTTCATTCATCGCTGCATGGACGTCTTCGAAATTGCACAAATCGCCTTTGATGACCTTGACCTGACCCGTTGATTGATGATGGTCAAGAAATGAGAGCTGTCCGCTTGAAAGATTATCCAATACGACGATATGGTCTCCACGGGACACCAACCGGTCAATGAGGTGTGAACCGATAAATCCTGCACCACCTGTCACCAAGGCTCGCATGGACGAACCACCCCCAGCGCTCGTATAAGGGAAATGGTTGCTCTCTGGATACCCGCCATGACATTGAAATCCATTGAAGTTGAACCTTAAGTTCCTGAGGAAGACCCTCGGAGGAGGTGAATACGTGAAGAAAACCAAAACTGTGACCGAAGAGGCAATGGACAACAATATCCTGGTTGGATATGTCCGACGCAGCAATGCTGGAGGCGCTCTCAAAGTGTCGATCAATACCGCTGCCTTTGCCGACTGCAGCACCTACATGACCAGTGACGGTCAGGCCTATGTCCCGTTGGTCATATCCCTGGCTGCATTGAACAAGGTGCTTGAAGGTGAGCGTGCTGTCACGACGGTGAGTCAACTGCAAGACTGAGAGCGCACGGTGCGCATTCAGCCTTCCTTCTCTGTGAGAAGTACAACGCTTGGAGAGCGGTTACGACCGCTCTCCAAGCCCCTTTTTCTGTCAAACTGAATCTCATTCTTAAATACGCATAAATAGAAGATTGATTTACAATAGAAATGTGACTCCTCGTGATTCACCCTCATCTGAGGGCAAGCCCTACGTTGTTGCAGGGATGCCAATGTACAACGAGGAGGAAACCATTGGCACGGTTGTGACAAGAGCACTTCGACATGTTGACGAAGTTATCTGCATCGATGATGGCTCCTCTGACTCGAGTGCACGAATCGCAGAAGCCTGTGGTGCGAAAGTGATCCGCCACAGGATGAACCGTGGCTACGGTGGAGCTCTCAAGACTCTCTTTATGCATGCTACAAAAATGGACGTAGACGCCTTGGTCCTCCTTGATTCAGACGGCCAGCATGATACCAACGACATCCCGAAGATGTTGACCCCAATTCTAAGCGGCGAGGCCGATTTCACCATTGGCTCCCGTTTCGTTGACGGTGGCGGAGGAACCGATATGCCAGCCTACAGAAGATTGGGCATCAAAGTGATCACAGCTGCTTCCAACCTTACCAGTGATTTGGGCATCAAAGACACCCAATCTGGGTTCCGCGCATTTTCAAGAACCGCATTGGAGCGACTTCGTTTTGACGCAGAAGGCATGGAATTGTCCCTTGAAATGCTTGAAGACGCTCATGATAAGCAACTTGCTGTACTTGAAGTACCAACCATCATTCGATATGACGTACCCAAGGGTTCCAACTTTACAGCGGTTTCACACGGCTTTACCGTGATGACATGGGCGCTCCTCTCGCTGTCTCAAAAGAAACCATTGCTCGTTCTTGGAATCCCTGGTTTCGGCCTTTTAGCAGCAGGTGCTGCTATGGGCATGCGAACCGCTCAGGGCTTTACCATGCAGGTTGACAACATCATTGGCTCGGGAATTTCAGCAATATGGATCGGACTGCTCGGCCTTTCACTCATGGCAACTGGCTTGGTCCTCCAAAGCGCCCAACGTTTCCTCAAACTGCTGCTCGTCCGTGAATTCGGCTTGGACTAACATTCATCCGATCACTTGCATTGCGAGTGAAATCAAGTACGGGGCAGCAAACAATCCGAAAAAGACGAACATAAGGATTCTCACCGTTCGTTGATTTTTCTCATCGCGTTCGTTCTTATCGACACACTCTTCGCTCGTGCAAACACGAGGTTCTGCAGCCAATGGAATGGTCGTATGGCAGATACGACAGTGCTTGTGTGGCTGAACTTTACCAGAACTGCCGTTCACAGCACCCATGATTTTGTTGGTTTTCTTGGCCACCATATCCTTCACCTTTTTTGCATCCACCATGTCCTCACCTACGCTCGTATAATCGTTCCAATGAATTCTTTTCCTTCAAGAGCGTCGTCCAGTCGTGAAAGATCTCGCCCGTCAAGAACGGCCAAATCCAGCGAGGCATCCATGGCTGCTTGAACTGCCATGGGGTCAATAACAGCAGAAGCACCGGGCGCTAGGGGCGTACCAACACCCGTGATGGCTGCTAATTCGTCCAGAGTCAATTCCATCAAGGCCTCAGCATCATCATGATGACGTGGATCTTTGGAATAGACATGGTCAACGTTCGTAGCGATGATACAGTGACGTGCTTGAACGCTTGCTGCCAATTGAACGGCAACTGTATCGGTCGTATGACCGGGTTCTGTGCCACCCATGACGACCACATGATGATGGTCAAAAAGTGTACGGGCCACCTCTATAGAATGAGGCACTAAAGGGGCGACATCGCAACCAATCTCAAGGAGGACTTGCTGAAGAACGGTTGCGTTGATGCGCGTGCCTGCAATCCCGATTTGGTCCAAGCGTCGAGGATCTTTGATGGAGGATTGAGCGAGTTGAATGCCTTCACGTGCCGGCAACCCGCCGCCAATAACGAGGCCTAATTTGCGCCCGTTGCCCTCAAGATGAACCACCAATTGTCGTAAGCGGCCGAGCCACATTTCCCGATCGTCCGCTTCTTCAGGCCGCAGAAGACTACCGCCGAGAGCAACGACATGGATGACGCTCATGGATGATGTGCAGCGCGTCCATTCTTTCATCCTATCCCCTCCACCCTCCAAGACAATCTGCAAGGTTGACCAATAGGAGAGGGTTGAAATGCCTCGCTTGAGCACACCCAAAACGGGGACTCGTATGTCAGACGATGCAAAGTTATCAGCACGTCGCGTACGACTCAAAGTAGCGCTTGAGGAATTAAGGGAAATGAAAGGCTTTGGCACCGAATTGGTCAGCCTCATCATACCGCCCGACAGGCAGATCTCTGACGCCCGCTCGATGCTCCAAAATGAACACGGCCAAGCAGCCAATATCAAATCAAAAGGGACTCGGAAAAACGTACAAGGGGCCATTGAGTCCGCCATCTCAACCCTCAGTCGCTTCAAAACCCCGGGAGAACACGGGTTGGCGATTTTTGTTGGTTCAATCATTATCGGCAACAATCGAAACCGAATGGTAAGCATCGTGATTGAAGAACCACCTCAAGAACTCATTTCATTCCGTTACCGATGCGATTCACGTTTTGAACTGACGCAACTGGAAGAGATGCTGATCGATAAGAAATCATACGGACTTTTTGTGATTGACCGTTCAGAAGCAGCTTACGGGATTGCAACCGGAAAAAGAATCCATGTTCAGGAGCATCTTGTTTCAAACATCATGGGCAAGCACAGGCAAGGTGGGCAATCGGCACAACGGTTTGAACGATTGATTGAAGAAGCCGCTCATAATTTTTTCAAACGCGCCACAGAACATGCAAGTTCTTACTGGCTTCCTCATCTTGAAAACATCCAGGCCATCATCATTGGTGGACCTGGGGCCACAAAGGATTTCGTAGTCAAAAATGATTATTTCCATCATGAGGTTCACAAGAAAATCGCCAAAACCCATTTCGATGTCGGATATTCAAACGAATCAGGAGTTCGAGAACTGGTGGACAATGCAGGAGCATTGATGGGGGAAATTGAACTTGATGCAGAACGACAAATGATGAACCGATTTTTGCAAGAACTCATCAAAAGCCACCCCAAAGCGACCTATGGTGAGATGATGATCAACAATGCACTTGAACAAGGGGCAGTTGACACACTCCTGATCTCCGAGGGCCTTCGAGGAAATAACGTGCAATTGCAGTGTAAAAAATGCTCCAATGGCATCGAAAACAAATGGGTCGTACGCTTGCAGCGTGATGAAGAACTGCCGTCTTGCCCAGAATGTTCTGCAAGCGGTGACGCCATCAAAGAAATCGCCAGTCATTCCATGATTGATTCATTGACATCTGATGCGGAAGAGAGTAAAACGAGCGTGGTTTACATTTCAGTTGACACTGAAGAAGGTGCTCAACTCATGGAAGGCTTTGGTGGACTTGCTGCCATTTTGCGCTACCCAATGATGTGAGGACTAAGCATGCAATTGTTGAAAGAGCAAATTTTGCCACTGGTCGAACAGGCAGTGAGCGCCTTTGGGGCAACGGACCTACCTGTTGCAAGCATGCTTCAGCCAGCACGAGAACTTGACCAAGGCGACCTTACTCTCCCGTGTTTCCCATTTGCAAAAGCCTTCAAAATGTCACCTGTTGAAATTGCAGAAACATTGGCTGCAAGCATACCAGAACACGCATCTCTAAGCGAAGTCACAGCCATCAATGGCTACCTTAACTTCCGAGTTTCTCCTCGGTGGCTTGCTTCGCAACTGCTTAACGGCGCAATGGAAACCACGCATGAAGTTTCAGACCGCTCCGTCCTCATTGAACACACGTCTGCTAATCCCAACGGCCCTTTCCACGTGGGTCGTGCCCGAAATGCAATTTTGGGAGACACCTTGGTTCGACTGCATCGTTTGTGGGGCCATGATGTGACGGCAGAATACTATGTTGACGACATGGGGAAACAAGTTGCAGTCCTTGCGTGGGCCCTCGAGCACCTGAGCCAAACCGATGTTGAGACGCTGCTTCATGACCGTGAGGCATCCAATCCAACCTGGGAAGGGAAAGCTGACCACCAACGTGTCCGCTGGTACCAAGCAGCCCAAAAACTCCGTCAAGATGAGAACGAAGCACCACCCATTGAGAAAGCGATTGGAGAACTTGTCCATGCGAGTGAGAACGGGGATGAAGGCGTTCTTCAAGCCTTTGAGGATGCCTATCAACCGGTTTTGGACGGGATGTTGGAAACACTGGGACGATTGGGCATTCAATTTGACAGGTTTACCAAAGAGTCGCGGTTCGTCACCAACGGAGACGTCACCGCCCTGATGGATGAACTCGGAGCACTGGAAATCAACGGCGTAGCAGATAACGGAGCACAATTTATTGACCTCGGAGCAAGGGGATTGAAAGGGAAAACTGAGTTCTTTTATCGACGAGGAGACGGTTCATCCCTCTATGCGACCCGAGATATTGCTTACCATCGCTGGAAGTGGAGCATGAGCAATGAACTCATCAATGTGCTTGGCGAAGACCATAAGTTGCAAGCAAAACAAGTCGGTTTGACACTTGAGGAATTGGGCCACCAACGACCTGAAGTCGTGTTTTATTCATTCATCAAATTACCAGAGGGAAAGATGTCAACGCGACAGGGGAATGTTGTCTTCATGGACGATCTCCTTGAAGAAGCAAAGGCACAGGCTGGCAAGGTCGTTTCGGAATTACGCCCTGACTATGAACAAGAAACCATTGACCAAATTGCTGAAGCCGTTGGCACCTCAGCAGTTCGGTTCAACATCATTAACGTCAGCCCTGAGAAAGGATTCTCGTTCCGTTGGGAAGACGCCTTGAGTTTTGAATCCGGTTCGGCTCCATTCATCATGTACAGCCACACACGAGCCTGTTCCATCCATCGTCGCGTGTCCAGTCTCGAATCCTCTGAGGGAAGCGACGCTCTGGACATTCCAGATGTACTTCCGCAAGGCCTCGTGGACCTTCTGAGAGTACTTGGACGCCACAACGATTGTTTGCGAAAGGTCGTTCACGACCATCGCCCCCATCTCTTCGCAGAACAATTACTCCATCTGGCCAATGGCTACAATGCATTTTACCGAGACTGCTACATCATTGATGAGGGTGAAGTGAATCAATTCTTCTATCAAGTCTCTGAACTGGCTCGTGATGTATTACGCAATGGCATGATTGGATTGGGCATCATCCCACTTGAATCGATGTGATCACTGGTCACTTCGGTACCAACCCTCTGGCAATTCCATAGGGTCGTTTGACCGAGCGGCCTTCACTTGTCGAACGATTTCAAGGCGCATGGCATCCAAGCCCACCTCTTCTGTCGCCGAAAGGCATGTTCGCCCTTTGTGGTCTTGAAGGAGAGGCAAATGAGGCTCACCCTCCGAACCGTTCGCTCGCCAATCTGCTTCTGCCTCACGAACTTGGTCCCACAGCTCAGGAAGTGGATCCAAGAGATCTGCTTTGGAAGATACCAGCATCAATTCAGTTTCGGGCAGCAAGGTTTCGACTTCTTTGAGAAGATTCATTTGTTCCTCAAAGGGTGTGCCACAGGATTCACTTTCATCAACGAGGAAGAGGACAAGTGATCCAACGTGTTCGAGTGCTGCGATGGCCTGCATTTCGATATCGTTGCGCTTGTCCATTGGACGGTCAAGTAAGCCCGGCGTGTCAACCAACTGGTACTGAAGACGACGATGCATGAAATGACCGACGTGGATTTGTTTGGTTGTAAAGGGGTAGTGATTGACTTCCATCTTTCCAGTGCTCAGAGCGGAAATAAAAGCAGACTTCCCGACATTTGGAGCCCCACAAACAACGATACACGGAAGCACTTGGTCAATTTTAGGGAGTCGTTTTAGGACCTCCCGAGTTTCACTCAGCCACGTCAGGGATGGACCGACTTGACGCATGATGGAGGAAATACGGCCATAGGCTTCACGTCGTGCATCATGCATCAATTCAGTTCGGCCTGTTCGGATGATTTTCTTGGCATTCTGGGAAGCGATTCTCTGAACCTGTTTCCCAGCCCATTGAAGCGTTGCAAGATGTTTCCGATAATCATCACAGCCTACGCATGCGTCGATCATGGCGACATCAAAAAGCGGAGATTGATCGAGAGACGGCCAAGCATTCACCAAATCAGTGAATTCGGTAGCGATGATATCGGCTGCTGTTTGCACCATACGAGTCATTTGCTTTCGGACACGAAAAATACGGTCTGAATCGTCAACTCGGTCTGCAGCCTTCTTGGCTCGAGAGAAGGCTTTGTCCAGCACTTCGTCCTCCAACAGGACGGTACTCAACGTTCGCCACGAGACTTTCATGCGCTTCCCCTATCCGAGGGGCGTTCCCCACACTTGATGAACTCACCCGTAGAAAACATCCTTCTCAAGCCAAAGGCGAGGTTCAAGTAGCCTCGCCGACAGGCAAAGGCATGGCGAAGAAAAAGCAAGGTGTCAAACTCCCAACGTGGGCCGAGCCAATGTGGAAGGAGATGGGCTCTCCCGAACTTGAGGGTATTGATTCTGTTTACAACGGAGACCTCCTCGAACGCCGACAAGGGCTACGACGAGACGACTTTATTGAAATTCACATGAATGTTCAAGCCTTCTCGAACTCAGAAGACGCCTTTCTTCGCGGCCGACTGCTATCCAGTGGAAAGAGCAGTTTGGAAATTCTAGGAGAAGATGGAAAATGTCACTTCATCGCTCGAGAGGTCATCGTCCGAATGGTCCTTGTGGCCCACACTCGTCCTGCGTATATCGATGACAAGGAATTGCTCGCATTTGAGCGAGAAGACATGAAGCGACGCTCCAAGCTTCACGAGAAGGTCGAAAAAGAGACGACTGGAAACGACGACTCCCACCTCTGGGGCTGAGTATTTGACCATCCCGGATGGATGGGCAGTGGTCGAAGAACGGCTCATGAGAGCCTATGAATTTGAGGACTTTGCTCAAGCCAAAGCATTCGTCGATGAAGTTTCAAAGATTTGCGAACGTCAGAACCATCATGCAGAACTGCATTTTGGCTGGGGGTACGCAGTTATCGAATGCTACACGCACGACCAAAACGCCATCACAGGCCTTGACTACACTCTCGCAGCGTCAATCAACGAGGTGACGATGCCATGACACGGGATCCGAAAGGCAGGACAACTCCAGGCTTCGAGCGACATGCCTTCATTTGCGGACACACCCGTGTTGAGGGGGCAACTCGCCCTTCGTGTGAACCAAAGGGAAGCATTGACCTCATGAGGTCCCTGAAAATGAACATTCGAGAGGCTGGAATCAAAAATGTGCGTGTTCAGAAGTCAGGATGCTTAGACCATTGTGAGTATGGACCTACTTGCGTCGTATACCCCGAAGGAATATGGTACGGGCTGGTTGATGACAGCCACATACAGGCGCTTCTCAAGCATTTGAAAACTGGCGAAGTTGACGAAGCGATGACGCTCAAGATGGATGAATGATTCACAATTTGACCGGTCGGGTAGCACCACAAGCCTGACACTTGAGCAGCGTGGTTCTGTCTTGCTTGATGAAATGCGTATCGGGCGCTGCACATTGACTGCACTTGATGTACGTATTCACGTAATTTGCAATCGTTCCTTTGATTCGCTTTGGAGGGATTCGCCCCTTGAACCGTGCTCGTGGCCCATCACGTGAGCCGGAAGTTCCCAATTCGTTGAGAATGTACTGGTAGACGTGATTTTCATCACGGTCCATCATTGAAACTACTTCGTTGAAGTTACGGAAAATCGTGTTTGAACCCTCAATCAAAATCTGAGGTGCAGGTAGACGCCACCGAGAGCGAGACGAAATCTCCTCAGGAATATTGTCTCTTGCTCGGTCAAGAAGTGACTCATACTCGAAGTCGGCCATGATACTCGCCCCCAATGCCCACCTTCAAGACTTTCGCATGGGCAAGCCCAAACAGGAAAGCATTCATGTGGGGTCATCGGCACGAGGGAATGAGCAACATGGTCTTGAGCATTGAAGAACTGAAAGTCCTCGCAGCAAACCTCCGCAAGGAGGGGTTGAATACGCAGCAAATTGCAGATGAATTGTCGCTCTCACAGGATACCATCACGTGGCTTCTCACTGGAACAGGTGAGCAAGACCGCCCGACCGACGTACGCATTGGCTGGAGAACGTTGGGTGTTCGACCGCATCGAATCGCTTCTGTCGGAGCAATCATGGCAGATGTTGCTGACGAAGAAATTGGTTTTGATAACGTAGACACGGTCGTTGGAATCTCCATCAACGGAATCGCCTTCGCCTATGAGGTCGCAAGGAGTCTCGAATCTGACATGACGGTCTTCCGAACCACAGATGGGGGCGAAGGGAACGGTTCACTCTCCAATAAATACGGCCAGGTCGCTGGAAAAAGTGTGATCATCATAGATGATGTCCTCTCATCAGGCGTGACCATGTCAAAAACCATCGAATCCATTCGTGAAGCTGGCGGGGAAGTCGTACTTGCTGTTGTTTTGGTGAACAAAACAACTCGAAATGAAATCGATGATGTGCCGTTGCGTGGATTGATTCGTGCCGTAGCCGTTTGAGGTGGATGCATGCATTGGACAGACGTAATGGCAGAACGTCTTGCTCAGAAAGGTCAAGAGCACATCATTGCAACCGGAATTACCCCGAGTGGCGAATTTCATATTGGCCATTTGCGTGAAATCTTAACCGGTGATATGATCACTCGGGCCGCCAACAAAGCAGGCCTCAAAGCAGAACTTGTGTTCGTGGTTGACAATGCAGACCCGTTGAGAAAAGTATATCCCTTTTTGGACGAATCCTATCAAGAATTCATCGGCCAACAACTCGGTGCAATTCCTGCCCCCGATAGCGAAGGGAAACCTGATTGGAACCGATTTGAACAAGATGGTTGGACCTATGGCGACCATTTTCTGACGCCGTTCCTCGATGCCCTCAAGCAAATTGGTGTTGAACCCAGATTAATTCCAAACTTGGAGGCCTACCAAAGCGGACTGTTTGCAAATGCTGCAAAGCGATGCTGTGACGACATTGAAACCGTCAAGGAAATCATTGAACGTGTATCAAGTCGAGAACTTCCAGAAGGATGGTTTCCTTGGCAACCATTGAACTCAAATAATTCCTTGGACGGCGTTACTGTTACTGGCTATGACTACCCCTTGGTTCACTGGAGTGACGAACATGGTGAACATGGCTCATCGGACATCACCAAAGGCGAGGGGAAATTGCCCTGGAGGCTCGATTGGCCTGCGAAATGGGGACACAATGGCGTGACCTGCGAGCCTTTTGGCAAGGACCATGGTGCTAGCGGAGGTTCGTACGATACAGGAAAGGAATTGTCAGTATTCATGGGTCATGCTCCACCCCTTCCATTGACCTATGAATGGATCAGCCTTCGGGGCCAAGGAGCCATGTCTTCATCGACGGGGAATACCGTCGGGCCAATTGAAGCATTGGAGTTAGTCCCACCACAAATTTTGCGCTTTTTGATTGCGAATTCAAAGCCAAATAAGGCTATAGAATTTGATACAGGAATGGGCCTCGTTAATTTAGCTGACGAATATGAGCGCTTGTGCTCAAGAGATTTTGAAACTGAATTGAATGATGAGACCAAGAGTCGTCGCCAGCGTGTTCAAACCGAAGATGCGCAAGCTGCTCTTCGCCTCTCGATGATTTCCGAAGAGGACTCGAGTGAAGCAACCGCAGTGAGTTTCCGTCACCTCGCTCTGCTTGCACAAATCAAGGACGAAGACGAAGCAGTTTGGGAGAGTCTACGAGGTTCAGGTGCGATTGAATCACCCTCATCCGTTCTTCAGGACCGGTTGATGCGAATGCGTGCTTGGATCAAATCCTCTCATTTCCCAGAAGAAATGCGCATTCAAATCATGACACACCCAAACTACGAAGCCCTTGACCTTCTCGAACAACATCAACGAGACTTACTGCCAACACTCCTCACCTGCTTCGTGGATACTGCTTGGGACGTTTCTGGCATCACGGCAGCCATCAAAGCCGTTTCTGAAAAGACAAACGCCCCCATGAAGGACGTCTATCGGACATGCTACGCCGTGTTTATGGGGACTGAGCGTGGACCTCGATTGGCCCCGATTCTTTTCAATTGTGACCAAGATGTCATCTGCCAATTGATCAGGGAATGTGCCTCATATGATGGCGGTTCGACCGAGTCTTGATTATCCTCTTCAAACTGAACAACTCAATCGAATTGAGACACACCCTTCAAAAAGAGTTACTTGCCATGATGAGTCATGGGCGGCGTCTATTGTCCAACCTGTGAGGCAGGTGTGGAGGTTACTGCCACATTTTGTCTCTCCTGTGGACATAACATGTCGGTTCAAGGGCCGATTACCGCAACTGGGCACGATTTGAACCAACTCAAAGATGTGATACGGCTTCGAGAAGACCTCTCGATGGCAGAGAAATTTGACATGATTGCTCAAATTGAAGACGGTGCTGACCCGATCGCTCTAGGTATTGCAGCTGCTGCCGATGATGTCGGTGAAACGAGCATCGCTGGCGCATTTGAACAGCCGGAAATGAAAGTTGAAGTTGCACCAGAACTGCGACAGAAAAAGTGGGGTGATGAAGCCGCAGATGCTGCAATTGTAGCAGCCGTGGCCGAAACAAAACTAGCAGACCTCAAGAACGCAGGCAGTTTTGAGGCTGATGAAGCCACCTTCGTCGAAGCGATGAATGTTGGTCGTGATGCTACCCTCCACCTGCTCGAGATCTCACTCGGTGCATCCACATCAACCAACCCCGCACTCACCAACCTCCCAGTGATGCGCCCACCCAACAAGAGTTTCTGTCCCAAATGTGGCTCAGACATCCAAGCAAATACATTGCTTCAGTGGAAAAAGTGGACGTCCACATCACACACACTTCTCACCGTTCAACTCGAAGCTGCAATGAAGGCTTCACTCATGCATTTAGCCACAACCTACCGAGATAAGATTCAAGAACTCAAAGACCAACTTGCTGATTCCAAAGGAAGCGGTAGTGAAGCCTCACCGGTTGATGAGGAAAAGTTACGAAAGAAGCTTGAGAAAGAAATTCACAAGGAACTCAAGGATGAACTAAAATCCACTACAAAAAGCGACTCGAAAGGCAAGAAGGCTGAGGTTTCCAAAGGTTCTAGCAAAACTGCATCAACAACGTCCAAGCCGAAAAGCAAGCCTAAATCTGGTGGCCTCTTTGGAGCGAAAAGGCCTAAGAAGACCTACGAAGGAGAACCAGGAGGCAAAGCAGAGTGGTTCCTTGAAGAGGCCCTTGATACGGTCTATGACCCTCATGGAACAGGCAAACCCATCAAGGGAGCCATGATTTTGGCTCGGTCATCGGATGGCAATGTCCGCGTCCGCGACGTCATTCGAACCTACGCTGTAGAAGGTGAAGATGGCATCTCCGAACTCGCTTGGTCGAGCCCTATCACAAAGTATCTCATTGAGGCTTTTGACGCCTGCTGATGCGAAGTTTTTGGCCCACCGCGCCAAACCCTTCTTGACCCACCTCCACCTGCAATGGCCATGGACAGTAGACCCTCACCTTGGGAATCTGTCAGTAATACTCTGGAGCGATTCGCATCAGGTATCAAATCCCGAAGTCATGAACGACTCGACGCACTCTATTCCAACGCACTCAAATCTCCGGGGACAATCGTTCTCTTGTTCGTTGTTCTTAGCGCTGTTTTCGCCCAGCAGGGCATGGCCTTTCAAGAACAGATCGATGACGATGTTGAGATTTTCTTACCCGACGGAGCATCCTCAACTGAACTGCTGCTCGAAGTCCGTAAAGAATGGTCAACGGACCTTGCCGTGATTTACATTCAAACACCGAATGCATTCAACCCAACAGACACGACCAATATCACCGATGAAAGTTTTCTTAATGAAATCAGTTGGGTTGAGGGAGACGACCGTAATATCGGAGGTGATTCAACGGGAAGAGGTATGGATTTTGACAAGACCGACCACGGTAGAAAGGACGGAGTGTTGTGGATCATCTCACCCGCACAGGTCATCAAAGAAATCAATTCAGCAGATGGACGATTCAATAACTCTCTTTGCGTGCACGGAGTAAACAACCGCTTACCAATTGAACTGGATTGCGACCTCTTGCCACCTGGTGGAGAATATGCAATACCAGATCAACAACGCATTGATCAAGTCATCGAGGAATCAGACGGTGGTTTTGACGCCTTGTTCAAAGACACCAACGACATGGACCCGACCGTTGACAGTGACGGCGATGGAAATTACACAAACGACATGGATGGAGATGGCATATGGGATACAACCGCCATTATCGTTGGTATGCATCACAATCCTTCGGTAACGGGAGATTGGGAAGATTTCTCTGCACTCCTCAATCATTTCCAAGACATCATTGACGCCCGCCCGAGCGATTCTTCGAACACAGAAATGACGGTGACGGGTTTAACCAAAGTTCTCGAAGACATTTCAGATGCAATTTACGAAGATCTGCTCATGATTCTTCCCTGGTCGGTGCTGTTCACGGTGTTGGTCATCACCGCCCTTCACCGTTCTGCCAAAGTAGTCGTCATCACGGGTACACCCATTTTGATGGCCCTTGCCATCACCTTTGGTTCATCGGTGATTCTCAACATCACCCTGACACCTATGATCGTAGCAACCTTTCCCATCTTAATCGGTTTAGGTGTCGACTATGCCCTGCATATGGTGAACAGAATCGAAGAAGTTCGGCGCAAAGAAATCGATAAAGCCCATGATGAAAACGAGCGGAGACGAAAGCGGGGCCAACCTGACGACCCAGTCCCAGACCTTTGGGACATCGATTTTTACAAATCATGTGTGATGGAGATGACCCGCTCAACAGGCGTAGCAGTGTTCCTCTCAGCCATGACGACCATCGTTGGATTCTCAGTCCTCATCGCCCCGTCAATCGTACCTATTTCTCCAATCCGCTCAGTAGGAATTACTCTGGTGATCGGTATTTTCTCCACACTCGTCCTGAGTATATTGCTCGTGCCAACGTTAGCCTGGATGCTGAAATTTAACAAAAGGACGAACCCAAGCGTTTGGAAAAACATTGGAAAGGCACCCATCAAGGGATTCTTTTTGATTATACTCGTCGCGAGCAGCGTCACGGTTTATGGAATCGCAAATCTCGATGAACTCAGTAAACCAATCACGGGTTCATCAGAAGCACCCGATGGTATTGAATCACTCAATTCGCTTGCAGAATACTCGAGGCAATTCAGCAGTGGGCAAACCTCGTTGTTCATCTATGATGCATCACAACGACCGAATAACAACAATACTCAGAACATCAGAGACCTGCCAGTATTGGATTCAATCGATGTCATTGAACAACAAATTGACCAGGTTGATGAAACATCAACGACGAGCATCATCACCTTCCTCAAAGCAGTACCCGCAACCATCACAGTAGCGGACGGCATTACTCTTGGCGATGGATCTCTATGGGATTTGCTGCACGACCCGTGTTGGGACAGTACTGAATTGCTTGACCCGAATTGCCCTGCATGGACATTGATACCCGTTGGTGAACGTGAAGACCTCCGCAAGGACATGGTCAATGTCGCCTTTGACACGCTGTCATCAGAAGTCCGTTCTATGCTCCTCAATGAAGGCGGTGAGAAAGCAATCGTATACGTGAGCCAACCCTACATGAACCTCAATGTAGCTGGTGAATTACGGGATGAAATCGACGAAATCTTAGAGGAAGGACCTGCACTTTCCAACGCACGCACTTCACTCCTGACAGGTGGACTCCCGGTATCGCTTGACATCAATGAAGGCATCCAATACACGCAAACAACGACCACCCTCCTGACACTCCTCGTCTTGACGCTCCTGCTCATGGTCGTCTTCCGTTCCCCGCGATTGGGAATCTACACCATGATACCGGTGGCCGTTGTCATCCTTTGGCAACCCTTGTTGATGCGTAGCGGCGATGTCAACGTCAATATCTTCACGGCCATGATTGGGACCATTGTATTCGGCATCGGTGTGGACGATGCGATTCATGTCTTGCACCGCATCAAGGAAGAGGGTGAGACGCCACACGGCATGGCATCTGCCATTGAGGAAACGGGTCAAACCATCTTTGAGACCACGATCACAACCGTTTCTGGTATCGCAGCAGGCTTCCTTGCAGCCTTCCCTGGATTAGAGAATTTCTTCATGCTCATGTGCTTGCTCATTATCTTTGCATTCGTCACGAGTACCTTCTTGTTGCCTGCAATCATCACCGCAGAGCATGTAGCAAGAGCAAAAATCAATCGTCATCCATCATGGATAGACTTCGGAGAAGGGGTTGCTGTTGGACAATCCGAAGTCATGAAACCGCTTGATGCAATTGTTATCGGCAACTTGGAATGATGCCATACTGTTGTCCTAATGAAGCGATCTTCTTCGGGAAGAATGACTCCAATTGAAGCCTTTCTTTGAGTGGAGGGAGTAGGGAGTAAGCCCCTTTCTGTTACCCTTCGGTGACCGCATTCAACTTAGCATCCTACCTGTCCCTCGTCGTGCAGAGTCAACGGGACTGTTTGGACTTGCTCCAGCGGGGTTGCTCGTCTCATCGACAACAAGGCAATCTCGGTCTTTCAACGTCATCGTACACACCTTGCATCGTTCGTTTCTGCGGCATTGACCCAACCATTTCTGTTTGCTTCCTTGTGGTAGCCGCTTGCACTGTGGAGAGGGGACTTTCCTCAGAGTCGAACTCTGTCAGCGGCCCTCCTACTCCCTCCGAAACAAGGTGTTCACACCTTGCATTTGAAAACTCCCTTCACTGAGGAAATTTCACTGATAGGGATTCTCACCAGGTGAAGCCGTTGCTTTTTGACTCCCATACGGCCCTTGTTCTTCCTCTTGAGATGGAGAAGACGGTGGCTTCGGTTGAGCGACTTTGGGTACTGGCTTTGCTGGTGCACCAGGCAGGGTTTCTCGACGGAGACCAACTACAAGCAAGCCAACCAACCCAAGGGAAAGGAGAACAACCACAACGAGTAAGGATGTATTGATGGATGTAATCGTTGCAAAGACTCCGTCAGAACGTGGCTCATCAACAAGGACCGTATCCGATTGGGCATTTGGTCCGTTGATAATGCTCAATTCGAGCCACTGCGTTCCATCCCGCCCGGGTTTCCAAAGATATTGATACAGAACTTGTTCTCCAGACTGGACATTGATGACACGAGCATCCAAACGAGTACGTGCACCGTTGGACTCAACCAATTCAAGCACAACATTTGCTTCGCCATCAGCGAGACCGTTATTGCTGATCGAGGTAGCAACCGTGATGAGGTCACCTTGATGAAGTTCGGAAGATGGTTTCATTTCAATCTCGCCAATGCTGTAGATAGGAACACGTTGTTCAAGAGTCCATACACGAAGTGGTGCATCGATATCGTTGAAGACTGAATCGACTTCATGACCTGCAGCATCTGCCCCAGTCACCCAAACCCGCAATTCAATGGCCTTGGTTCTAAAGAGCGGCAGCATCAATTCATCCAAATTTAGCGTGCAGCGGACGGGAATTGATTCACCGCTCAGTCGCTCACCAAGAACCTCGAGAGGGACACTCCCGTTGTCATACAGATAGGAGTTGAGGCCAAGGCCTGCGTCATTAAGCGACCAATGAAGCATCAACGTACCTTCGTCTAAACGGGCATTTTCATTCAACCTCAGTTCAAAGTTGAGGTCTGTCCATTCTTCTTCCGAAAGAACTGTATTGAACTGAGGACGGTCAACTGCCGCCATCCGTGGTGCTTCATTATCGACAATGAACCAAATAAATGCCGAACCATCTCCTCTATAGACGGCACCATTGGGCGCATCATAGAGGTCTCCGAACAGGCCATAGGTCCCGTCGAGGAGAGGCGACATCAACGTTGTAGTAAATGTCCCGTTGACTGACTGAATTTGCGCACCGTTCTCACCTAAGGAAAGGTCAACATACAAGTCTTGCTGGACAGCCCGTTGGCTTCGATACCAAACAAGGGAACCAGTGACGTCAAAGGAGGTTCGAGGCTTGACCCAATAACCCAACGAATCCTCCGGCTCGTCGCCCAAAGAGATTGAAAGCGAGTCAGGGTCAATCATCATTTCACCCGAAAACTTCCAACTCAATGGTTCGAGTAAGAACCGATTTGATTGACCCGATTGGTCGAGCATCGTAATATGAGGAATCCTGCGAAGTGACGTATCGGGATCGTACCCCCATTCAATGCTGAAATTTACTTCAAAGACTCCATTTCGGGAGAACAAATCATTCTCTTCCAGCGGAAGAAGCTCGCATGATTCCAATTCGATGTAAGCATGAGAAGAAGAGCACTGATCGGTACTTTGATTCCAACTGATCACTGAAGGATAGGGCGTATTGAATGCTAAAGCAAGATGTATCTCAGAAAGGTCATAGATTCCGTTGCGCTCCCATATAGGAATTTGAATCGTGTTCCATTCATCAGGGTGAATCCATGGCTCCTCTTCGCCATTGGGCCACGCCAAGGTCGAAGCCCCTAAGGATGGTGCACCATCTTCGTTGATTTGAACATTGAAAAGCGGTGTGCTCATGCCTCCAGAATCTGCCATTCGGTGTCCTGCACTGTCACCTACCTCAAGCCAACCAACAAAGTAATCCCCGACTTCTGCATCTGCCGTATCCAAAAGAAGCGAGTACTCACCGATGAGTGTTGAGAGATTTTGTGGGAGCGTGAGGTCCATCGTTTGCAATTCATCAGAACTCATGTTGAGGTCACCATTGGCATCATCAACCCAAGAGCGCCAAATCATAGCCATCGCATGCGTGGGCAAATGTGGTCGGTCTGCGATTGAAAATTTGAGTTCTGTCCGTGGTGAAGCATCTCGGTTATCAAAACGGTCAACATCACTTGATACAAGCGTTGGTGGGACATTATCAAAGAGGAAGGTATGGGTGTTGGCGACTTCCTCAACCATGTCTTGACCCCGCAACGGCACGACTTCTACGCCGAGTTCCATTGAAGGTCGACCGCTCGGCACGTTGTAGGTGAAGAGAGCCACTCCGTTGGAATAGGACGATGTAGTGGCATATTCTGCCCCATCGACGAGGAAACGAACCAAGGCGGCACCTGTCCGAGGTGTACCCTCATCTGTTCCCTCAAAGCCGAGGACGACTTCGATGTTCACCAATTCTCCTGCTCGCAGGTAGGGGAAGGCAGCATCAGAACGGATGCCTTCGCTCGAAAGAACCGACCACGAGCGAAGCGCAATATCATTTTCAACGCCTTGGTCGTAACCCAAGCCAAAGGTTTGCGATACGGGCAGCATGGATCCTGTCGGTGCAAGCATGTTGACCATCATGATGGCGGATGGTTCGTCGTTCCAGCCATCTGGGAATTTGAAATGATGTCCGAATTCAAGGTAACTTGACGAACCAATGGCCGTGATGGAACCTGAAAGACCCTCATCAAACCAAACCAATGCCGTCCCTGAGGCCGTACAACTTGAGATAGAAATTGGTGTAATTGGAAGGGATGCAACAGGGCATCGCAAGGTAGATTGTTGGGACTGACCTACAAGTTGGAACTGGACCTCCCAGTTGGATTGTTGAGCATGAGTGTACGCGTCAGTAATGCCAAGAGGTGTGAAATCAAAGATCGCCTTGGTCTCAATCCAATCGTTACCAGGCACCAGCGTATTGGTGACGTTGCTCACTTCAAGAGAAACGGGGCGGACCGAGGCTTGGGTTTCGATTGAAGTAATGGTCAAGAAAATTGATCCCGTACCGTCCATTCGGACAGGAAGGTTTGCATGGCGTTGACCTGCTTGAGGAATGGTGATTGAAAGTTCGTGGTTCAAACCCATCACCAACGGGTGGGCTGCATTCAATGTCAGCGTCATGTTGCTTTCGTATGGTGCGAATACACCTCCGAAGAGTAAGGATGAGGTTGTTAACGACGAACCGATTCGAACTTCAACACTCGCCATGGGCAATGCATCAAGCCCATAGACGCCGTTGGCTTGGGTCAAAGCACTGTTCATATCGGTCAGTTCAGTTGATGTAAGCGTTACAACCACTAAGTCCACGATGTTTGAAAGTCCTCGGTTCAAAACATCTTGTCCGTTCACTGATACGACCATGTAGGGGCTGCTCAATTCAATCGATGGAGAGGCTACGGCGAATGAAAATGAATCAACACCACGAGTAGGTAATGCCATTTCAAAGGATGCTGCAGCTGAAGGTGAGGCTGTTTTCGTAGCCCATAAGTCACCAGTGATCAATTCGTTCTGTAGCCCAAGAATACCAATACCGTCTCGGTCGAGCGACCATTCCGGTGTTCCATCAAGACCTACATCCAATCGCAATCCATCAGGGACTGAGGTTCGAACAAGTTCAGCATCAAAGGACAACCAGGTGTAGGAGCCGCCCGTACTTTGCATCCGAAACTGAACCATGAACGCAGGTGCACTCAAATCTTGACGGCCTTGTGGGTTAAGAGCATTCCATGTATCTCCGCCATCGGTCGTGAATTCAAGTTGCCCTTGCCCAGACTGTACATTATTGGCGATGATTGAAGAAAATCCACTTCGAACATGGTATTCGTTGCTGAGGACGACTCCGCTGCTGGTAATGGCCCCATTTGCCCAACTGCCTGATTGGATTTGCCATCCCTCAGAAGTTGGATCTGTATCGAATGTTTTGGCCATATGTCCATTCATGGAGATGCTCCGGACTTCTGGAGTCCCTCCTCCAGACGCTTCCTTCATGTGGAATTTTAAGCGCAACAGAGGGTGGGCCACTGCATCAATCATGCCAAGGTCGGCAAAGGTGGAGGACATGTGTTCAAAACCAGGAACTGGAAGAGAGGTTTGAGCGTCAAGGATTTGCCATTCAAAAATCGAACCTGGATAAACGTAAGCGTCCATGTGAAGCAGTCCGTGCATCAAGCCTTCTCCGCGACCGATTTGAGAGGGGCCAAAGACATCTGAAGTCCAGTTCCCTTCCCCATTGCCCGAACCACCCGACGGCGTGATGATGATGTCGTCAACCCAAGCAGTATCCGATCCACTGTTGACGCTACCGTCTTTGGTGTATTTCCAAGTCAACGTCTGGGCTGTGGCAGGAATGGAGAACGTTTGCAATCCGTTGTTCACCGTGCCCGACCAACGATAGGTGTAACCGCTGTATCTGGTGCAACCGGTGTTGTCGATGCAAAAGATGAGATAGTCAAAACTCCCCTCAGAGGAAACACTGTACCTGAACGTCCCGCTAGCTGCCGGCAATTGAGACACGTCAAGCGTCATACTGGATTCTTGGTTGTGGGTGATGGTCCCTGCCTTCGCAAGTTGTGCACCTTGAAGTCGCGTATCTGCTCGAATCGCCCAGTTCGATGTACCTGAGAGCGACCATTCAGGTGCAAACACCCCGGATTCAAAGTCATAACTCCAGTCTTGAGGGAGAATTTGAAGTGAGGATTTGTTCACATCCATGCCGTCGTAAACTGCGTTGTCATCAAAATCACCCACATCCGTCATCGCTGAAGCAAGGGAGTTTTGAAGGGTGTTGGGTTGAAGTTCAAGTTCCATTGATTTGATGGCGTAGCCGTCACCGACTGCAACATTGATGCGTTCGTTTGCTCCGTCAGGCCATGACCCAACCGTCAAGGTCGTAGCCTGGCCGATTGGTGTTGTGGGGGCGATAACGCCCTCGTCTTCAACCAAGTTTTGTGGTGATTTCACCAATCCGATATCGGAAGGAATCATGGAGATGAGAAACAAGAGACATAGCCCAATCGCGAGACCTCGCCCCTTGCCCTGCGGACTCATAGAACAGCCACGCTAAATCAATGGTCTAAAGGCTTCGGCGGTTCGTTTTGTGTGAGGAATGGATGACGAAACTCAATAGAGTCCTTCCTCTAGCAACCCTCATGGATGTTGAAGCCCTCAAAGCGGAAGCCGGTCGTGCAGCCTGTAAATATGTGGAACATGGGATGAATGTTGGACTTGGTACAGGCTCTACCGTGAAGTATACCATCCTCGAACTTGGACGTCGCGTCAAGGAGGAAGGCCTGAAAATTATCGGCGTGCCAACATCAATTGCAACCGAATCTCTCGCAACAGAAGTCGGCATACCGCTAGCATCTCTTGACGATTTGAACGGACTTGACATTGTCATCGATGGAACAGATGAATTCGATCCGCAATTTCAACTGATCAAAGGAGGAGGAGCAGCCCTCTTGCGGGAAAAGGTTGTAGCCCAATCATCTGCACGCATGGTGGTTGTTGCCGACCAGCGAAAACAAGTAGCCACCTTGGGCGACTTCCCCCTTCCCGTTGAAATTACTCCATTTTCTCACCTCACAACGGTTCGAGCACTCGAAAAACTTCTTGGTTGCAGCGTCACGCTCCGGACAAATGAAGCAGGAACTCTGGTCACTGACAACGGCAATTACATCGTCGATGCGCACACTGGACCGACCATTAGTAATCCACTCGAGATGGAACGTATGATCTTGAATATCGCCGGGGTGGTACAAGTTGGACTGTTCATTAACATGTGTGATGTTGTTGTGCTTGCATCAAGTGACGGGGTAGTTGTTCTCGAAAAAGCATGAGTTCATTGTTCAAGCAATACAGTCTGCGTGAAGCATTAAATAGGCGAGGCAGAAGGCCAAAGTGGGCCTGTAGCTTAGTCAGGTAGAGCGATGGACTCTTAATCCATCGGTCGCGGGTTCGAACCCCGTCAGGCCCGCTTTCCCTCTTCCTTACAACGAGCGATGACTGCGCCTCTCGAAATCGGTCCAAAATTGTGGGAATCCTCGGAGGCCAGAGGATCGGGTTGATCTCCGGTCAGAAAGAGGGCATTATTCTGCTCAACTCGCAAAATGCGTTTGACGATGAGGACATCAGGCTTGAGCGGATGTTGGGCAAGAACTACATCACCTGGACCAACTGAATCCCCGTGAACTGGTCGAAAGGTTAGGACAGTTCCTTCAGGATAGGTAGGCCACATGCTTTCGCCTTTGAGGCGAACGGGAAAATCTTCGCCGTCAGGTTGACTCATGATGCACGAATCCAAGGGACTTCACGGCCCTTTACTGCCCAGAACATGTTGTGAATCGCTTCGCAAGCATCCATCAATTCTTGAGCGTGGTCTGCTGAAACTTCAACTTTGCAGGCGGAGCACAACTTTGCAGCGTGCCAGAAGGTATCGTGGAGGTCCGGATTGGCCTCGAGATGTTGTGGCTTGAAGAAGTCAGTCCAAAGGACAAGGAGTTCATCCTTGCAGGTTTGAGCTTCCTCTTCTTTGATGGCTGCATAGCGGCTCATCGTGTTGAGGTAGGCTGCCATTGCTGGACCGTCGCTGGTCTCAGGGCAAGTCAAACCGAGCATTTTCTTTGTCATGGACTGGACGGCTTCTGCTGCGACACGAGCACTGGCAGGGTCGTATACGCCACACGGGCCATCACAATGGGCTTCTGCTTCAAGGTTAGGGGTCTTCATGGTTTGACCCAAGTCTCCGCATCATATCAATGTGATTCATCACCCAACAATGGTCGTGCCGCCCTCGCCTCGAAGTGACTCAAGAACATTCCCCGGCGAGCAAAGCACTGCTTTTCCACCGCCTGAAGCGGAGGCAAAGGAACAAAGTGCGTGCAATTTGGGTCGCATGGACCCTGTCGGAAATTGACCTTGTTCATCCATGGATTGTATGTCGGCAACCGTGAGCATAGGGTGTGCTTTCGCTTCAGGTGTTGCGAAATCCGAGTAAACAGCATCAGCATCGGTGCTGATAATCAGCGCATCTGCCTGCAAATCTAGGGCAAGGCGAGATGAAAAATGATCTTTATCGATGACGGCAGGCATTCCCGTCAGATGCTGATCTCGTTGAGCGACGGGAACACCGCCACCACCCCCACAGATGACGACCGCCTGAAGCTTGACCAGGTGCTGTATGACATCCAATTCAAGAATTCGTATGGGAAGGGGGCTGGCAACAACACGACGTGGCCCGTGAATTGTTTGTGCGATATCCCAGTCAGCAGACATGACAGTTGCAGAATCCAAAATTGGGCCGACCGGTTTGGTGGGCATGGAGAAGCCAGGGTCGTCAGGGTCCACTTCAACCCGAGTGAGTACAACAGCACTTCGTTCTGGTCGTCGCCGACGCTCCAAAATCGCCTGCAAATTCATCGAAAGTTCGTGTCCGATCATACCTTGAGTTGCCGCCACCCATGAATCAAGCGAATGAACTGATGCCTCATCCATTTCAAGGAGATGACCGACTTGCGGACCGTTGCCGTGTGTCAAGACAACATTCCAATCCATCTCGAGCAAGTCGACGACATCACTCATGACTTTGGCCAACACATGGGCTGTTTCATTGGATTCGTCGTTTGGCGGCTGGAGTGCATTGCCACCCAAAGCATAGACAGCGACCTTTCTCACATGTGTTCTTCGACCTGTTCCGTTTTGACCCTTTGCCCGATTTTAATGAGGGAGGTGTTCTTTTTGCGTGAGTGCTCGGGGGTGACATTGAATTAGACCCCACGAATGGACAGACGGGTGCGAGTATGGGCAAGACCGTTTGGATTGGAGAAGTGCAAGATGGTTTGTACGACGGAAAAACCGTAGAATTGAAAGGATGGATCAAGCGCACTCGGGGATCCAACAAGATGCGATTCATTGTCCTGCGTGATTCTACTGGGGAAATTCAATGCGTGGGTAAAAAAGACACCATCGGTGAAGAATCTTTTCTCGCTTTGAAGGAAGCCCTGATTGAATCAAGCGTCATCCTGAACGGAACCGTCAATGTCGACGAGCGTTCTGAGGGAGGTCATGAACTGGTCGTCAATGCCGTCGAGATTGTCGGAGCAGTTGACCCTGAGCGACCCTTCCCGATTAACAAAGAAGCCTTGGACGTGGTTGATGAGGACGGTGAACCCATGCCAGGCGGTTCAGAATTCTTACTCAACCATCGTCACCTCTATCTTCGCACGAGTCGAATGACAACGATGTTAAAACTGCGAAGTTCGGCTTTCGGAGCCATTCACAACTACTTCAGGGCTGGTGATTTTATTGAATACCAAGCACCTAATTTTGTAGCCGGTGCCGTTGAAGGTGGTTCGACATTATTCGAAGTACCGTATTTCGATAAAGTCGCTTATCTTACACAATCATGGCAACTCTATGCTGAAGCTGCCATGCCTGCACTTGAACGACTCTACACCATTGCACCATCATTCCGTGCTGAGGAATCTCGGACACGCCGACACTTGACTGAATTTTGGCACGCTGAAATGGAAGTAGCATGGGCGACCAATGATGAGATTATGGCTCACGGTGAAGGAGTTGTCCGCCATATCGCCTCAACGTTGCTGGATGAGCGCGAATCAGAACTGACCTCACTCAATCGTGACCTCGACGCCATTGCAAGGTATGCGGACTCACCCTACCCGAAGATGCGTTACGATGAAGCCGTTGAAATTCTCCAAAGCAAGGGAGTTGAAGTTGAATGGGGCGAAGATTTGGATTACTCAAAAGAAAAAATCCTCACCCAGGATTTTGACCTTCCACACTTCCTAACGCATTATCCAAAAATCGCGAAACCATTCTACCACCGTGTCGACCCAGACGATGAGAAATATGTACTCTGTCACGATCTTCTCGCCCCCGAGGGCTATGGAGAAATTATCGGCGGCGGAGAGCGAACATGGTCCGAGGAAGAAATTCTGCGTCGCCTCGATGAGGAAGGAACACCCCATGAACCGTATCAATTCTACATTGACACCCGTTCCTACGGAGGGGTTCCGCACGGTGGTTTCGGACTGGGAGTGGATCGTGTTGTCAGTTGGCTTGCGGGTGCAAGCCATATCCGCGAAGTTATTCCATTCCCACGTACTTCACGCCGTGTGACTCCTTGATCAAAGCAAGGGTTCGCCACATGAGGGGCAAGGCATACCTGGAATAAAGGCTCCAAGAAGAAAGCCACAGTGCGGGCAAATTGAAGTCAAAAATTCATCAACCATGTCCATCTTGAGGGTGAGGTCCATCATCAAGGTTTGGGAAGTGAAAAACGCTCACAAATGAGATTTAGAACAATGTTGAGGTCTTTTTCTTCAATGATATGGTGAGCATGTTCTTTGGGACGGTCGTCCCAAGGATTGAACAAGATAGCACATCCACTCTCGTTGAACATGCCAATATCACCGGCTGAATCGCCAACAGACGCGGTATGCTCTTTGGATACACCCAATCGACGTTGAAGCATCTTGACCACAGAACCCTTGCCGTCCATTTGCACCTGATAGCGCCCATAGTCACCAATTGTATGTTCTCCTGAACTCAAAGGCCTGTCTCTGAGCCAGCCGTTGGTGAACACGTGAAG
This sequence comes from Candidatus Poseidonia sp., assembly GCA_030829545.1. GTDB lineage: Archaea > Thermoplasmatota > Poseidoniia > Poseidoniales > Poseidoniaceae > Poseidonia. Next base: position 48,764 of record JAURAI010000005.1, read on the forward strand.
TTGCGTGTCATAGCCCCCTGCTTGCTCAGACGCTGTGTGTCGGTCGATGCCGCCCCAACGTCGTCGCCAGAGATGTTTGGAAGGAAATTGTGCAGCAATGTCACGTGCTGTCTTTTGTAAGCCGCCACTTACTATGGCGACGTGAACCCCTTGTTCAAGAAGGTGGCCAATGAGACCTCGCCATCCAAGCATCATTGGCATTCCGTCCATTACCGAACGAAGATGCTCGTCTGTAATAGGTTCGGAGCGAGAAGATTTGATGAGGGCGAGGTCCAGCTTAATCCAGTCCCATTCGTCTAACAATCCCTGGTTGTAGAGTTCAAAGGATTCATCGTTGGAGATACCAAGTTGGTCGTAAACAAATTGCCACGTCGACAGATGGTCAACCAATACACGGTCCATATACAAACATACGAGATACCCAGTCATGTTTTTACCTTCCTTGAAGACCCTTAACCTTGTTTGGGCCAGTTGTATTGGGATTGAATGCGTTCGACCTGTTTGCCCATGATGTACAAGATCACGGCGACCATCATTGCAAAGAGGCCGATGAGCGTCATCGCAACCGTGGCCAAGGTCACACCGATGGATGTTGAATTTAATTCGGTAAACATCGTAGCAAGGTCACCCGAAAGGCGGTAGCCAAGAACGAAGAGGACGACTCCTGGAATGCCAAATAACAACAGCGGATGTTTGGATTCAAGCATCCAATAAAACAATTGGGCAAATCGAGATGCTGTCGCCAGTGATTCCCTTTGTGGGAGTTGAATGGGTTGGTCCGCTATTACAAAACGAGCCCTCATTCCATCTGGGATTTCTTTTGGTGTTGCCAAAGGGGACAGAGAGGCCATTGCAGAACAGCCATCTTCACTGAGAATCAAATGCTGGATCTCTGTTTGAGAAAGTACCACTGAATCCTCATCAGCATCTGATGTCGCAACATCTCTGTATGTAAAGTGAATATCCCACGGTTCACGGGCTCGGTTAACACTGAGAGGGAGTTCTGATAGTTTGAGGGAGTTATTCACTGGAAGAATGAGGGTTTTGCCTTCAGATTCAGATTCCTTGAGCAGGTAGGTGCAAATGTCTTGGGCGATGATCTCTCCCGTGTAATGATAGACCTCACAATCGACCTCTTGAGCAAGTTCAACGGTCTCATCGTTGGAACCAGTATCAATGAAAATGACTCGATGGGCTGCCTCACGAGCACGCACAATAAGGGATACAATGCGCAACTCAATGTCACGTCCAACCAAAACCAATCGGTCAAGAGAGCCATTCACAGTGTCGGCTATCCAGTCCAACCTATCAATTCTCTTCTCGCTTCATTGGATAACATGCGCTTTTCGGGTAGGTTCTTGAAAGCCAGTTGACTGGCCTGATCATGCTGGACGACCATCACATTGCGGTGGTCGTTCCGGCACGCAATGAAGATGAACACATCGCCAAGGTGATTGAAACACTGCCCGACTTTGTTGATTTGGTGGTCGTCGTCGATGATGGCTCAGAGGACCAAACGAGGCAAAGGGCTCAAGAGGCATCATCACCTTGCAAACTTGTGATTCTCGAGAATGGAGGCAAAGGTGTGGGCTCTGCGATCGATTGTGGCCATCAATACGTGCTTGAACACCTCACAAAGCCCTTTGTTAGTGCTGTCATGGCTGGTGACGGACAAATGAATCCAGACGACCTCATGTCCGTTGTTGAACCGATTCTCACCGGACATGCCGACCATGTCAAAGGCAATCGAAAAGCACACGAAGATGGTTACAACCTCATGCCTCCTGCTCGAAAGAGAGCTTCAACCATCCTCGGGTTGTTCACGACGCTCGCGTCTGGTCAGCCAGTTGAAGACCCACAGTGTGGGTTCACAGCGACGAGTTCACTGGTTCTTGAGTCATGGGATTGGAATCGTTCATGGAAAGGATATGGATATCCAAATTATTGGATCATCAATCTGTCTCGCCATGGTTGGAGAATCGCTCACATCCCCGTAGAGTCAATTTACAAGAATGAGGAGTCTGGTATCAAAGCAGTGCCCTTCTTTGCAAGAGTTGGCATCATGATGGCCATCGAACATCATCGCAGAAACCTCGCATGGTTGAAGCCCCGGAATCTAACGCCGCATACGCTTTTCGCATTGTTGGCCTATTGCCTAGGTTGGTCGGCTTTTTTGCCAATGCTGAGCAATGATTTGGAAGATGAATTGATGTCCAGGGGTGTACCAATGGCACTTGTTGGCCTCTTCTTTTGGTACATGGCGCACATTTTTGACAGAATGGCCGTTCGTATGCACAGGGAGTTGCGGTCATGAGACGACTGGACAGACGGAGAAAACCTCGTAAGGCTCATGTTCGTCATATTTTGGTAACTGGAAAACCAGAGGCAAAAATGATTCTCGAAGCCATTCAAACGGCTAAAAAACCTCTCAAGGTCTTCCGTAAGATGGCGAAGAAGTATTCTAACTGCCCCAGCGGAAGCAAAGGTGGTGACCTCGGTGAATTCATTGAGGGACAAATGGTTCAAGATTTTGAAGAGGCAGTTTGGGCATCAGAACTTGAAACGGTACCCGAATCATTCATCAAGACACAGTTCGGATTCCACATTTTGTGGGTGCACAGCAAGGGCCAGCTCGAGTAAGTGGTGGGCGTACCAAGATTTGAACTTGGGTCCAAGCGTCCCAAACGCCCGAGTATAGGCCAAACTAACCCATACGCCCGTTGTCTTCTGCCATGAGGTCTTACCTATGAACTTCACTCAAAGAATTGCCAGTGTCCATCGTCCAGTCGCAGTACAAAACCCTCACTCTCCGCCCGCTCCATGAGGTCATCGACAGAGATGTCAGAGTGGTGCTGTTGAAGAGCGAGAAGGACGCTCATGCGATCAATAACACCGTTTTCATCAGCCTTTTTCCGGAGATAAGCCATTAATGCTCTCGGAGAGAATTCTTCAGTTCCTTCAAATGAGCGGTTCGCCTTCTCTAATTTCTCACGGAGTGAGGCTCTAAGTCCCTCGGGAGTATTCGCCAGAGCAACTTCGATATGGAGTTGAGGTGCTGAGGTTACTTCGCAAAGCACTTCGGAGTCACGTGGAAGGCTTTGACCACAATGGGGGCACCGCCCCGTCAAGGAACGATGACCAAAACACTGTTGGCATTGGGGGCAACGTATGACAAGCCATCGTTGTTCAGACATGTACTTCCCCGTTCTCAGAGTGTGAAATCATGATTGTTTTGAGGTTGCCCCGGACGGCGTGCGGGAGCGGCTGGAGCCTTGGTATCAACCCGTTTCTTTGGTTCTTCGGCCCGCCTGGTAAGCGAACCACGAATGGGGCCTGTCTTTGTCCGAGCACCGAGTGAGAGAGATTCAGGAAGTATCAATGCAGCCACTGCGACACCATGGTGGTCTTGCCCGGCGGTGACTTCATCAACTGCAACATCAAACTGCAATACTTCGAGGTCGCGACTTGCTAACCTTCGTTGTAGATTACGACGCAGTAGAAGCACAGTTTCTTCATAGTCCAAATCCGTTGTGATGGTGGCGACAATAGCACACTCATCGCCTTCAGGGGTCGTGCATGATGCCCATGCAACACCAGCAGAAGCAGTTGAACCGTTCCACGCATAAGCCGTTGCAAGATGGCATTCGACCAAGGACCCCATGGGAAGTGGGCGGGGGACGCTTGCACCGAATCCAAGTGGCAACATCGCCCCTTGTGCCTGAATCAGACGTACATCGCCCAAGCCAAGTTCAACCAAGCCTTGGTCAAAGGCATCTTCTGCATTTTCACCCCAAGGTGCCACTGCAGTCATCAACCATCCCGGGCAATCGGGACCTTTCGAGCCTTGCATGGTGCAACACAAGCGCAACGGGTTCATGAATAACATGGTCATGAGCCACTCATGGCCAAAGCGACGCGGGGCATCCTCATCGTGACGCTTTGTGGTGTGGTCATATTGGTTTTACTGACCCTCTTCCAGGATAGTGAGTTTACACTTGCATTGGTGATTGCGACGCTTTTTATCACCGCTCTCGGAATCTTTTTGATGCTTCAAAATCCGACCACACAGCACGAACCTCGACACCTCGGAATGACCAACAACCAAACGAACAGCGGACGGGATGACTCCCGATTGGCTTTGTCGACCGAAGACCTTCCAGACCCACTTGATTACGACCTTGACATCCCTTTGTAATCAAAACAGTCGGACTGTCTCAAGATTACTGGGTGCATATGTCATACAACTGTACCGTTCACGCAGCGTGAGACCCAGTTCGTTGCATTTCTGATAATCTCCGTGATGACAGATGATGTTCTTGGGTGTCGGATTGATGCGATCGACGAAATCCAGTAGTTGACGGCGATCGGAGTGCCCCGAAAATCCATCGATGGTGACCATTTCACATCCAATTTTAACAATCTCAGTTTTACCGTTGATGAGCATGGGAACTTCACCGAATCCTTTCTGAAGACGGCGACCAAGTGTTCCTTCTGCTTGATAGCCAACAAAGCAAAGTGAATTTCGCTCTTCATGAGCCCAATTCTTGAAGTATTCCATCACAGGACCTCCATTGAGCATTCCGGAGGTGGCCAAAACAATACACGGGGAGGTATCCATGATGATGCTCTCTCTGAGTTCCCGACCTTTGACTGGCCTGAACCATTCACTGGTGAAGGGATTTTCTCCATCGTCCTTAAGCAGAGATTTGCTCAAGCTCTTTGTGAGATAATTGGGGTGCGATGCGTGAATTGCTGTCGCTTCTTGAATCATCCCGTCAAGCCAGACAGGCACAGGTTTGACCGCTCCTGAACGGAACAATTCGTCAATGGCAATCATCACTTCTTGACTCCTTCCGACCGCAAAGACAGGACAGATCATTTTACCACCTCTCATCAAGGTACGTGATACGATGTCTTGGAGTTCTTGATTGGCTTCTTGACGGGACGGCTGGTAGTCTCCGGATGCTCCGTACGTGGATTCGATAACCAGTGTCTCCACTCGAGGGAAACGGGTGTTGGCCGCATCAAAGAGCCATGATTTCTCGTACTTTTGGTCACCACTGAAAACGATGTTATGCCTTCCATCTGCGATGTTGAGGTGGACGGCAGATGAACCGAGAATGTGGCCTGCGTTCGAGAAGGTCAATTTCACATCGGGTGCGATGTCGGTGGTTGAATCCCAATCAACGTCAACAACGTGTTTCATGCACATTCTGATATCTTCCATGTCATAAGCAGAACGCTTGCCTTCTGCACCTCCAACTTTGAGGTAGTCGGTTTGCAAGAGCAGCATCAAGTCACGTGTGGGCGGAGTACAATAGACAGGACCTCTGTATCCGTACTTGAAGAGAACAGGCAACATTCCTGCGTGGTCAAGGTGGGAATGAGTGAGAACGACGGCGTCGAGTTTCTCGAGAGGCAGTGCTTCAGGCGCATTGAAAAACGGCATTGGGTCCGTATCAGATGCAATGTTAACACCAACATCGATCATGATTCTTGACTCATTCGTTGTGACGTAGTGGCAGGCACGCCCAACTTCTCGGTACGAACCTAAGGCAGTGACACGAGCCCACGATGAGCCCGGGCGTGTTGGCCTGTGAATGTTCAAGCCGAAGTCTTTGAGCAGTTTGCGTCGCTCGTCTGCAAAGGACTGACGGTACATTCGGATGTCGTGAACTGTTTTGGAGAACAATGGAGGGGTTCGTTCCACCTTGACGGACCAGCCCGTTTCGTCACGAATTTTTTTGTTGTTCTCTCCTTTTCTTCCGATGGCTTTTCCTGGATGTTGGCATTGAATGGTCACTTCACGATAGCAACCGTCGAAATACATCTCCGAAACTTCTGCTTCTTGTGGAAGAAGGTTTTCAATGAATTCCTTCGCATCATCCATTGGCATCATTTTGTCAATAGGCGTCCTGAGAACTATTTTTCGCTTGATACGGCGCGCTATTTTTCCAATTAGACCATCAGGGCCCGTGAAGGGACCCATTTGCGAGGTGATGATCGCGATGTTCCCCGCCTCAAGGTCGACGGTGTATTCGATATTTCGTGGAATAATCTTCTCGATTTCATCCTTCAGCTGCTTGTAAGTCATTTGCATTTTCATTCACCTAAGGTGACCCGCAGTCAACGTTGACCACATAGCGCAAGGTGCGCAGTGCGGCGAAGAACCGCGGGAATTGTATTCACTTGAGGAGATTTGCAATCTCGTCTTGTGAGAGTTGTACATAGCCAGAACTTGGGGTGATGACAGCCAAATCCATGCCGTTACCGGATGCCGCATCACGTTGGCCGGATGCATGTAGCGCTCGCGCTGCCAATTTTAATGCCTCCGCCTGAGTCATGTTATCTTTGAAACCATCTTCGAGAACACCGTACATGTAGGGTGAACCTGAACCCGTGGCGCAATAAACGTCGGGAATGGACCCTCCTGCAGAGTCAATTGAGTAAACGTGACCACCATCAGCGTCAACGCCAACAATAAGCAATTGCACCCAGTGAGGGCGTCCAGAGAGAATGTTTGCAGTGAGGGTAGCGGCTCCTTTCACCGTCATCGATTGTTGGCGACGGAGTTCAAAGAGTGCGACTTCTGCTGTCAGTGTGCGTGAAAGAGACTGTGCGTGACCGACGAGACCTGCGGTAGTGAGGGCAAGATTATTACCGATTTTAAACAGCTTTTGGACACTTTTGTTTGCAATAAAGTGGCCCATGGTTGCACGATGGTCCGCTCCAACAACGACACCACCCTTGAAGGTAATACCGATGGTGCTGGTTCCAGTTTTCAAGACGCCCTGTTGCTCTGACATGGTATCTTCTCTGCGACGACACTTCTTGAACCTTGAGGCACTTTGGCATCAACCGTACGATTCAGAGGCCAGGATGATGTGTCCGCTGAGTGGATGAACACAACGAACATCACTTCTATCACGTTAGTGGAGGGGAGGCTTGATGAAGCCTCGCTTTGTTGCACTGACATGCGCAGGAAAAAACGGCGAGAGCCTGATGAGGCTCAGTCCTCCCTCGACCGTTTCTCTGGCGCCCCACCGTCACCAACGCCACCGGAAGAACAGGTCCCCTCCATGCCCGACTTGGACCTTCTAGAGGCTGCAGAAGCGAGGTTGGATACACCTCCAAGCGAGAACGTCAATGCGGTCCAAGATGACGAGGGGGCTTTGAGGCAGTTTGAGATGCCAAGCAACCGCCGCGAGGTACGTGCCAAACCTGCATCGAGCACACTGCACTATCATGACCTCGGCGTATTGTACCCAAATGCACCCGTCCCATCACATGAAGGAGGCATGGTCCTTCACAATTCGACACTTCACGACCTCACTGGATGTTCGACCCTCATGAACTGGGTGGCAGACGGACATGCGTGCATCGTAGAAATGAAGCGAATGATGCAACGGACCACGGAGTTCAATCAGGCACTCAGCACTCTTCATGCATTTGTCGAAGGCGATGCTCAAGGCCAAATCATACGAATCACAGATACTCGTCTGATGCTGCTTCCACAAGGTTGCCGTGGCCTTCGTGGAACCGAGATGGAAGGTTTCACGGCCGATCAAAGCGATTTCTCGGAGGTATAGCCGTGAATGAGCAGGACCTGGATTTTCCCTGCCCGATATGTTCATCCACGGGACAGGTCAAGATGATCACCCATATTGATGAAATCCCCTATTTTGGAGAACACACACAATTAACATTGATGTGCAATGATTGCGGATGGACGCAAACTGATTTCATTCCAGCAGAAGGAAAAAAGGCAGGTGGTTGGACACTCCTCATCGACGAACCAAGCAAACTCCAAGCCCGAGTCGTGCGATCTTCTTCCTGTACGGTCGTGATTCCTGAACTTGACCTCCAGGTGAATCCTGGAAGCAGTTCGACCGGATACGTTTCAAACGTTGAGGGAGTAATGCTTCGCTTTCATGAGATCATAGCAATGGTTCAGCGAGACATCATGGCCCGTCTTGAAGAAGGAAAAGAAGAGGAGGGGCTGCTTGAAGAACAACTCCAGACGCTTGTCAATTTGACGCTGCGGCTCCACTCGTTGCACGAAGAAGGTGCCAACCCCCTCACCTTGGAGCTTTTGGACCCGCACGGCCATTCAATGATTCTCCACGAAGATGCGGTTGAGCGTCCCTTGAGTGAAGAAGAACTTGAGAAGTTACCCGTTGGCCCCGACCCTGCTGTCTTTTCAACAGATGAGGTCGACGGTTCACCGTGAATCGGTAGCGAGGAAGTCCTGGACTGAATGGGCTGTTTGATCTCTCATTTCATGCAGATGACTCATCCATGCCGAGGCTCGTTCGATGCACAATTGTTTCATCTCACCCGCCAGAATCTTGCCTGAACGGAAGCCTGAGTTCACTTCAGCGAGGAAGCTGTCGTCTTCCTCAAAGAAATACATCATGTATTGGTATGCGACATCAACATCAGGGTTTCCTCCCAAGCGTCGGTGCTCTTCAACAGTGGCTTGGCCACCTGAGAAAGCACGCTTGATTTTTTTCTCAACGGATGCCAAATCATCGCGCAAAAACAGCGTTGTTTTCGGCTGACTGCTACTCATTTTACTGCCAGTCATGCCGACTGCAAAGTGGTGATAGGTCGAGGAGGGAGCGAGAAGCCCCATGCCTCCAAGATTTCGTTCAAGGGCGAGCAAGGCCATGCGAATGCCGTGCTTGTCTCGAGAGGTTGCTGAAGGAACGTGCACGTGGCCTTGTTTGGGGCTGGAGATGATATCAGAAAAGCCCAAGGAGGCAACCGCCGAAACAACCCGGTCGCACATGGCTTTGACCTTTTCTTTGTCCAACCGGCCGTTCGGCATCTGGCCGAAGATTGCTGCGTTCTCGTCGTGTACGCTGAGATTGATCAACACACCCTTGGAGGACGAATCTTTGAGATTGAACCAATTGGTTTTACTGGCAAGCCCGCGTGTCAATCGGAGGTGAGGGTCTTGGTCAACGCCTACAGGAACCACGATGGGGCGAAGCCCACCGTATTCCTCAGTTTGAGGATGTAAGATGTCACCTACTTGTACAAGAGGGGCTTGTACATGAGCGAGATTCGTCTCACCCCCAAATCCATAGATGGATTCAAATTCGTTGAGGTTCGTTCGCTTTCCAAGTTGGAAACCGAGTCGCTGGACAACTGGACGGGTTGATTGAAAATACACATTCGTACGGTCAGGGTCAAGGCCAAGAGCAGCATAATGTGCAATGTATTCGTTGAGAGCAACTTCACGTCCTTTTTCCAAGGAGACGCCTCGGGTTGCTTGACTTTCTAAATCAGCCACGGCGATGGTCACATCGCCACCCTGCTTCTGAAACCATTTGACCTGTTCAACTACCATGGAGTGCCCGAGGTGCATTTGTCCACTCGGCATTAATCCTGTAAGCACACCAAAGGGATCGCCCTTGCGCTGAGCTTCCTGTATAACGTCGAGGTCCCGGTGTGCGAATACAATACCTCGTCGATGGAGTTTTGACGGAGAGGCAAGCGATTGTCCCGAGAGTGAGGTTAGCCCAAATTGCTCAATGATGCGGTCGTAATCGGTGGATTGAGCACTGCCCCAAGGGTCGATGATGATATCGTCATTCCCCATTCAGTCCACCTCTATTCTTCGTCGTCATCTTCTTTGGCATCAAGGCTTCGCTTATTGGAGACCACTTGAGGGCTCTTTTCACCATGCAAAGTATTGGCCGTGAGAGGCGAGGAGGCGATGGGGCCCAGACCCTCTTTCTTGAGCAGATACAACATAGCAACGATGGATGAAAAACCAATGCCTACAATGGCATAAGGAATCCAAGCATCGCCTTCTTCAGCAACTCTTGGAGTCACAAGCCAAGTGAATCGAATGTCGTCTTCGTCAAGAAAGCGCTTTGACCATTTGAACAAATCATTGGTGTGATGGCCTGCGATCGTGACCGCTGCAGAATGATTGTTCCAAAATTCTGTTTGACCCAGGACATCGTATTCCACATCTTCATCAGCCAATTCGATTGAAACTGGATTGCCATTGACCACAGAGAGCATCAAGACCCCTTCGCCATTGACCCACCACCCTTCTTGCATGTTCTTTTTATATTCAATAGATGGCAGTTCTGTGCCGTTGCTCGTCACAGAATTGACGGTTGAATTTGCGACATCTATCATCCATGTAACGGGTACATTCCAAGCACGATTGTTGGTGGCTGAACGGCATTGTTCAGTATCCAAGGATTCGAATAAAAGAAGAGAACCATTGTTCGATGATTCTAGATTGTGCGTGAATTCATAGCATCGCTTGGCTGACCATGACGACCAGGCCTCGCCCCATGTCGTCAACCACAACCCTGGCTCTTCGTTGAGGAAATCAAGAATATCCTGATCGTGACGAACGGTTGCATCGTTGACACGGCCAATCCAATACATGTTGACCAGTCCGCCCTGAGAAAGTTCATCTTTCAAATTCTCAAGAGAAGCGACGCTTTTTTCCAAACTCCCACCTCGACGGCCGAGATTGTACCAATCCCAGGCATCAACGGGTTCATCACTTCCATTGTGCCATGCGGACAGAGAGAGTTCTGTTTCATCCCCGTGAACGGTGAAGCCTTGACTGGCTACACGTTCGTGTTCCACCATTGTGAGGGATGATGGTGTGTAGGTTGAAAGGGGTGAACTACCCCACTGGCTTGCGTTAATTCTCTCCTCGATGTAGGTGCGACATGATTGGGCAACTGCGCCTGCATCATTCGTCCAAGAGAGTCCCGGCATGCCGTAACAACCGAATTCATCACCTTGCTCAAGCCGTTCATTGGCATAGGAGGTCCTCAGCCACCCATCTTCTTCCCAAGCACTTTGAGCGAGAGCTACCGGGTGAATGAGCACCAACAGAAAGGTGAGGCTGAGAAACAAGGGGACAACAGCCCCGCTTCTTGCATCAGCCATGTACATTGGTCAAGGCGGTACACTTTGACGCTTGTCCTGCCGCCAAGAACTGTTGAACACCAAATACCCCTCTCAGAGGAAACTGTCGGCGAAACCTCAAAGCCTCATTCAATTGAGGAACCTGCGTGGCGAACTCGAAAGGCTTGGAAGAGGCTTGGATACTGTTGAAGGAACACTGGTTCATCGCGCCAGCCTCTCAACAGATTCCACGAACGCCGGTTTACAGTGCTCTCCGTCTCTTTCTTTCCCCCTTACTTCGCCCTTTTTTGAGATGGAGCATTCACGGGGTGAATAACATTCCCCGTAAAGGTCCAACGATTCTTGCGGCAAACCATGTATCTCATATCGACCCAATAGCCATCATCGCAGCTGCCCGCCGAACCACGCACTATCTTGCCAAGGACGGACATTTTTCGAATCCGCTCACGCGGCTGGTTATGACTTCAACTGGACAAATCGAAACCATTAGAGAACAGGGCGGGAATGATGCGCTCTCGAGTGCAGCAACGGTTCTTGTCAACGGTCGCGCATTGGGCATCTTCCCAGAGGGGACACGGTCCAAACGGACCGAGGCTCCGTATTTATTGCCGGGAAAAACTGGTGTCGCACGTCTCGCTGCCGCACACCCTGAAGCCTCTGTCATCCCGATGGCGTTAATCGGCGCAAGAGAGATCATGGCCCCAAAAACACACAAATGGCCAAGGCTTTGGCGTCGTCTGAGCATCGTATCGGGCAAGCAGATCAATTGGTTAGAATGGTTAGGAAACGAGGGCGGTGGAGACTACACGGCTGAGAAACTTGAGCAACTCGCAGGTCAAGAAGAGCACGAAATCCGTGCAGAATTAGCCAGGCTCTATCGTCGGTTCACAGACCAGTTGATGGCAACACTTGCGGCTCTCGGAGCGCCATAGTTTATTGATACTCGACGGTTATCACCTGTATGGTCTCGACAACGGTCTCGACGTCTTTTGGAAACCTCACACTCCCAGTCAAAAGCGATGATCCGCGAATCCTTGCTGAAGTCAAAGGTCTTACCCTTCTCCAAACGATTGTTGAAGAATCAAATATATGGGCAAGTGCCTATTGTTATGAACGAGCGGAATATGAAATCTTCAGCCTGGATGACGGTGAAGAAGTATCGATTTTTCCTCTCAAAACAATTCGCAAATTCCATGTTCACAAAGACCCTCATTTGGAAGTGACACTCGAGGGTGAACTTGTATGCATCCTCATGCAACGAGGCCAGATATGTGCGGCTATTGATGCAGTCATTTCCCTCGTACTTTTGGGTGAAGCAGGCTGGCCCCTTCAACAAACGCCCCAACAATTTCGAAACAAAGCAGAGCAATTGGCAGAATTCCGGATTATTTCGGGGAACCGTTTCTCAGGTGATGATTTCGATGAAATTCTACGAATCGAAGAGCATCTCAAAGCAAGGGATTACTACGATGCCCTCGCCACCATTGGAGCCTTTTCGAGACGTTGTTATACGTGCAAAGGATGGAACATAGAAGAGATCAACCTCGCGATAGAACCCTTTCTCGAAGAAATTTACCAAGTGGATTCCAACATGATTCACAACTACTTACGAGCCCCTTTCGAAACGGCTGACCGCATCTTTGTTCCCAGAAAGTATCGTGTGAGAGGGTGAGAATCCCTAAGTGCCGCCGTTGACGAGAAATCTCTGGCGATACGATGCAGGCATACCTTGACTTGATGCGTCACATCCTTAAACATGGCTCTGAAAAGGGTGACCGGACGGGGACAGGCACCAAGTCGGTCTTCGGATATCAGATGAGATTTGACCTCTCCGAGGGCTTTCCGATGGTGACAACCAAAAAACTTCACCTTCCATCCATCGTACACGAATTGTTATGGTTTCTCAAGGGTGAAACCAACGTCAAATATCTCCAAGAGAATGGCGTTCGAATCTGGAATGAATGGGCCGATGAAAACGGAGATTTAGGGCCCGTTTACGGAAAACAATGGCGCCATTGGGAAGCAAAGGACGGGCGGATTATCGATCAGGTACAGCAGGCAATTGATGCCATCATAACCAACCCCAACAGCAGAAGAATCATCGTTTCGGCTTGGAATGTTGGAGAATTGGACGAGATGGCACTCATGCCCTGCCATGCTTTCTTCCAATTTCATGTTTCAGATGGGAAACTAAACTGCCAACTTTACCAGCGCAGTGCTGATGTCTTCCTTGGCGTCCCGTTCAACATTGCATCCTACGCCTTGCTCACGCACATGATGGCTCAAGTGTGCGGTCTTGAAGCCGGTGTTTTTGTCCACACCCTCGGCGACGCACACCTCTACAACAACCATCTCGACCAAGCAAGGTTGCAAGTGTCGAGAGAACCGCTGCCGCTGCCAACCTTGAAGCTCAACCCAGAAAAAACGGACATTGACGACTTCACCTACGATGATATTGAAGTGCTGGGCTACGAGCACCATCCACACATCAAGGCACCCATTTCCATTTGAGGCTTGAGCATGCTGACCATGATTTATGCCTGTGATGAGAACGGTGCTATTGGAAAAGATGGTGACCTACCATGGCGTCAATCAAGTGATTTGAAGCATTTCAAACTGAAGACACTCAACAAAACCATTGTGATGGGCCGTAAAACATGGGACAGCCTGGGACGCCCTCTACCAAACAGAAGAAACGTTGTCATGACACGACAGGAGCCAATTGAAGGAGTTGAATGCATGTCTTACGAAGAGGTCATGGCCTTGAGTGAAGAGCAGGAAGTTGTCATCATCGGAGGAGGAGAAATCTACGCACTCTTCCTCGAAACGACGAAAGAAATTCATCGGACGATTGTCCACACAATGGTCGAGGATGCAGACACATACGCACCTGACATTGAGGATTCTGGTTTCTATCTCATTGCAGAAAATAGAGTCCCTGCTGGCGAGAAAGACGACCACGAAATGACCTTTCAGCACCTGATACGCTGATTACTCAGGCCGGTACTCGGTGACCCTAACGCCCAACCTTCCTTGGAGGGCCTCACGCTTCATGATGCGTGCATATTTCTTTTCAAATGCCGCCTTGAGGTCGATTTCCATTGCCAAGCTGTGGCCCATGAGCAGGATAAGGACGTCCGCCATTTCCTCAGCACATTCCTCAATCGGCTTCCCTTTGGTGATTGCAGCAGCAAGCTCACCCAATTCTTCAATGGTGAGTGCCATTCTATAGCCCATGTCATGACCGTTTTTTCCTGCAAAATCATGCTTGTGATGGAAGGCTGCAACACGCTTCATCATCGCTTCCCATTCATCTGCAGGTTTGTGACCCATCCAGTCGTCAACCGTTCGCCCATTCATGAGGCGTGGTCATCGTGACGAGCCATCATGTTTGTGTTAGTTCAACAAGGCCAAAATGCATGCCCAAACGGGGCCGAGGCGGTCGTTGGCATGTGCGGATACATCGGTGTGGTTGAGATCTTTTGTCCCGTCACCAGGCTCGCGCCCTGCAGCCCAATTTGACGAAATGCATACAGCAGCATATGGGAGATCGAGTTCCCTGGCGAGTTTGGCCTCACGTGGCATGGTCATTCCAACCATTTCTCCACCAAGGCGATCGATTGCATCAACCTCCGCAACGGTTTCAAATTGAGGGCCTTGTGCCAACCAATAGGTGTACATCATTGGCTCGCTCGATTCAAATGATTGCTCTGATCGCAATACATCAACAAGACGTTCATTGGTTTGGCTATCGAAGGGTTGAGTAACAGAAGTAAAGACCGATTCATCGCTGTGATAGGTGGTCGTGACTCCTGTAAAATCGATGTATTGGTTAGCGAGTGCGACCTTGCCGGGTTGAAAGGTTGGTGCGATAGCGCCCACTGAACAAACCGATAGGATGAGGTCGACATCAGCGTCCTGCATCGCCATGATGTTGGCATGATGGTTGATCATGTGCGGCGGGCAACCGTGCCCAGACTCGTTATGGTGTCGCTGAAGGAAAATCAATTCTTTTTCCTCGCCGCTTGCATCCAGCGTCATGCAGTTCAAAGGTACTGGACCGAACGGAGTCTCTACAACCATGCTGTGGTGGTGCTTAACGGTAATACCGTAGCCTGTGAAGCCATCAGTTCCTATAGCGATGAGACCAGTTCCTCCAATGATACCAAGGCGCATGGAACGCTGTGGCGTGAAGCCCTATCTCAAACCTACGGCTCAACGAGGGATGTGACCCACGGAAATGAGTCTCATTCGTTCAAGCGAGCGATGAGGTCGGCTTTCTTACCAGATACAGGTTTTCCTGCGGCCTTGAGAAGTTCCTTGAGTTCTGCAACCGTCATGCTGCTGTAATCAGCAGCTTCCGAGGATTGTTCCTCAACCTCAACCACTTCGCCCGAGGGTGTGACTTCAACTTCAATCTCTTTGCCGTCTTTTTCGACGGTCACTTCGAATACGGCTTGACCGTCTTCGGTTTCAATTTCAGCTTCTGTTATGGTAGCGCCTGGAACTGCTTCCTCAACGGCGGCCTTGATGTTGTCAGGGATGTCTTCAACTGCGACGTCGATTTCATCATCTTCGCCATCAAGTTCTTCAGCCATTGCTTCTGCAAGTGCTGCTGCTTTCTTGGCCTTCAATTCTGCTTCTTGGCGTTGTTCCATAGCGTGAACCTCGTCCAAGGTTGGACCGGATGAAGCAACAACACCTTCTTGCAACAATTGGCTCTTGCGGATAGCGACTGAGCGGACAGGGTAGATCGATTTGACGCCCTTTTGAATTTCCTCTTCCAAGTTACCGTTCATGAGTGCTTCTTGCACTTGAGCGAAGGTGTTCTTGGATGCGTAGGAGATGATGATGTCACGAGCACGCACACGCATGTCTTGCTTCAACGAAGTCTGGACTCGCTGTTGAGTGATGATCAGCGGCTTCATTCGAACAAGGTATCCGTCGGTGGTCACAACGTCAACGACATCGTCAACTTTACCACGGTAGCGACGGATTTGTCGGCGGGTGTGGTCGGTTTGGTGGTGGTGTCCGATAAAGGTGGTGAGGGCGTCTTGGCCGACACATTCGGTCACACGGAAACGGAGGATAACGTGCATCTTCGAGAAGTCGCCGCTAAATTCTTGCTGGGTCATTTGGTAGACACGACCGATGATATGCTCATCGGATTCACCGATTGTTTCGCCGATTTGCTTGAAATCCCATGGATGGCGAGGTGCACGAATCGTGTACCATCGCTTTGTCTTCCACTTGTCACGTTGTTTACGCGCTGCTGCGCGTGCCTTTGCACTGATTTTCTTTGCCATATCGTTCAACTCGGTTCGTGTCTTGCGGGGGCTACCCCACTTGCAAGATGCCCACCAACCCCCCCTATTTGAAAGCGCCTCATCTCACTCACCGTTGCTTCGAGGTAAAAACAAACCTTCGGCAACCTCATGAAACATCACGAACAGCCTTTGTTTGTGGGACTTCATCACATCACATGGAGGGCGACTGCGAGCGCTCTTACAAATCACGAGGTGGTAGTTGAGGCTCTGGGGTGGCTTATTGGTGATCCAGAGGCGGTGGAAATTGAGCGAGGCACCTCCTATCACGGCGGAGAACTGTGGATGGTCACATCTCACAGCAAAAAGAAAAGTTTAGCCATGAAATCGTTGGCCATGCTCGGGGCGGAAAACCTGCAGGAACTGCATGACACACTGGAACATCGCTTCGACGAAGATCATGTTCTTTACCTGCGTTTGAATCTTGACGACCTCATTTCTTCCAACATCAACCTCGCCGAATCGAGAGGTACTGGGACCGTGAAAGGCCAAGCCAAAATCGAAGTCTATCCCGGGCAAGACGCTCTCGAGCAAGCACGGTCAACACTCCAAGATGCCATCGAGGCTGCACGGAAAATGAATGAATGACGCACAATGGGGGTTGCTAGTTGTGAAACGCTTTCTCGTTGTTCCAATCTTGGCGCTTCTCATCCTTGCCAGCATGCCACTGCACGTCCAAAGCGAAGGGAATACCCCACCTGCACAGCTCTCTTGCAATGCAGACCGTGTGAACTGGACGATGGGGCTCGTCTACTGTGATGGAGGGGCAACTGAAGGATACACGCTGTTTTCGCCGCTCCCGGGGAATACAACCTATCTCATTGACCACAACGGGCGCTTCGTTCACGAATGGACCTCGCCGGGGGAGCATCGTCCTGGCTTGTCAGCATACCTGCTCGAGGACGGTTCGCTGCTGAGGACGGCTAACATCGCACAAACCTCTGTCGGGAATTTTTCCGGGGGTGGGACTGCAGGAAAAGTTGAGCGTATCTCGTGGAACGGGACGCTTGAGTGGTCGTGGACCTATGATTCAACGGAGTTCATCTCACATCACGACATCGAACCAATGCCTAACGGTAATGTTCTCATGATTGCATGGGAAGATAAGACCGAAGAGGAAGCGACTCAGGCTGGACGAAACCCAGCGCTCGCGAGTGATTCACCTAACGGGGAAAACAATGTATGGCCCGACCATATCATCGAGGTTCAACCCGTTGGAACCAACGATGCAACCATTATATGGCGCTGGCATGCATGGGACCATTTGGTGCAGGATTATGACCCAACGAAAGACAATTACGGAGTGGTTGAGGACCATCCTGAATTGCTGAACATCAATTATGTGAGCAGCACAGGCAACCAGGCTGGACGAGCGGATTGGATGCATTGCAACGGGATTGATTACAATGCACTTCTCGACCAAATCGCAATATCTTGTCGAGGAATGGATGAAATTTACATTCTTGACCATAGCACCACCACTGAAGAGGCAGCAGGACATACTGGCGGCAACGCTGGCAAAGGTGGTGACTTTCTTTACCGATGGGGTAATCCACAAGTGTACAAAAAAGGACTTTCGAGCAACCAACAACTGTTCGGACAACATGACGTACAGTGGATTCCGCAGGGTCATCCCAATGAAGGGCAACTGATGGTCTTCAACAACGGAAATGGCCGAAGCGTGGAATATTCATCTGTTGACATTATCAATCCCACCATCATCAACGGCACGTACGAACTTCAAGCCAATGGGACCTATGGTCCAAATCAACCCGCTTGGACCTGGGACCTTGCCACGGAAATGTACGCATCGGCGATCTCAGGAGCACATGCCTTGTCCAACGGACATGTTCTCGTAACCTATGGAACCAGTGGGACATTGTACGAAGTCGACGGCAATGGAAATGTCGTATGGACCTACATCAACCCCGTTGGCAACAGCGGACCATTCAACCAAAGCGAAAGCATTCCACAAGGAAACCGAGCGGGAACAACGGCCAACCAAGTATTCAAGGCGACACATTACCAAGCCAACTACGCAGGATTGGCTCAGCAAGACCTTACCCCCGGTGATTATCTCGAAGTCTGGACCGACCAATGCCCCGAGCAAGAGGCATGGCAATGGGACCAAGACGGTGATGGATGCATTGATGACACTGATGGTGACGGTGTTCTCGACCCCAACGATGTGTGTTCTGAAGGAGATGATTTCTTGGACCAGGACAATGATGGAATTGCGGACCCCTGTGACGAATTTGTGGACAGCGATTCCGACGGCATCGCTGATGTTGAGGACCGATGCCCCGGCCATGATGACAACGTTGACCTCGATGGCGATGGAATCGTTGATGGATGCGATGAACTTATCGATTCTGATGACGATGGTGTCGGCGATGATGAAGATCGTTGCGAAGGGTACGACGACACAGAAGACAGCGATAGTGATGGAGTTCCCAACGGTTGCGATACATCACCATTCCCTGCTCAAGAAGAAGTTGAGGAAGAAGACATGCAGGATGTTGATGAGCAAAACAATGGTTCACTTCCCAGTACAAACGATTCAAAAGAAGACCAAGCACCAACCGAGGGCAATGCTGAGACATGGACTGCGTCGGAATTAAGCAGATGGTTTCTTGTTGTACTCGGACTATGGGGCTTCGTTTACGTAGCACTTCGATATCGCTCACAACAAAATACAGGTCAGCAGGAGAGTTCGCTCATCTTGGAATCTGTTGAGGATGAGAAAACATAGGAAACCACACCACCTCTTGAGGCAGCACCGTCCCATTCTGCCCCACAACTCCCTCGAGAAGGTCTGCCCGAGGGTTGGACGCTGGAACAATGGCAGCATGAAGGACATCAGTGGATTGAGAACTATGGCCATCAGGAACAACCATAATTTCGCCTGTACGAAACAATATTGAGAAGTTCACAAGAAATTAAGTAGGGCTTGATTCTAGCGTTGCATGAGGATTAATCATGCCACATATCGTCACCTCCCCCTGCGTTGACCACAAATATCAGGAATGCGTTGCAGTCTGCCCCGTAGAAGCCTTCAGAGAAGCTGATACCTACCTCGTCATCGACCCCGATGAATGCATTGATTGTGGGGCTTGCGTACCTGAATGCCCTGTCGATGCTATTTTCGCCGACACGGACATCCCCGAAGAGGAAGAAGCGTGGATTGAACGAAACGCAGAAGAGTCCATCGACGCAGAAATCGCAGAAGGCGACTCACCCGTTCTCGCTTCTGACTGATTACCTGCTCAAGGTTGAGAACCAAGCATCATAAAGGACGCTTACGAGGGCTCGGTATGTCAAGCAAGGATATCGACTTCACACAATTCCGCAAAGGCAGCGACCTGCTCAAGCAAGGCTTCGCCC
The DNA here is from genome assembly GCA_030829545.1 of Candidatus Poseidonia sp. GTDB lineage: Archaea > Thermoplasmatota > Poseidoniia > Poseidoniales > Poseidoniaceae > Poseidonia. Next base: position 68,383 of record JAURAI010000005.1, read on the forward strand.
GAATGCAACAAGGCGGAGTCATAATGGACGTTGTCAACCCCGAGCAAGCCGCAGTCGCTGAGGATGCGGGTGCCGTTGCAGTCATGGCTCTTGAGCGAGTCCCTGCTGACATTCGCAAAGCTGGTGGCGTAGCCCGAATGAGCCACCCAGACATGATTCAAGGAATCCTCGATTGCACCTCGATACCAGTCATGGCAAAATCAAGAATTGGCCACGATGGTGAGGCACGAATTCTCGAGGCCATGGGCGTTGACATGGTTGACGAAAGTGAAGTCCTCACACCAGCAGACCCATACTTCCACATCAACAAGCACGAATACGAGATTCCGTTTGTTTGCGGAGCCACAGGTTTGGGCGAAGCAACTCGACGTATCTGGGAAGGGGCCGCAATGATTCGTACAAAAGGTGAGGCTGGCACAGGCAACGTCGTCGCTGCTGTTACTCACGCTCGACTCATCGACCAAGAAATTAAACAAATTCAATCCCTTGATGACAACGGATTAAACCTCGCAGCTGAACATATCATGGACCGCTACAAGGTCTTGTCCGCACAATCAGTGATGCCCGGAGAACACTTCAACACGCCCTTCGGACCCATTGATGATGAGATGCACGATGGGATTCGATCGGTTCTCAACGATGTTCATCGATTAGGCCGCCTCCCTGTAGTCACCTTCTCAGCAGGCGGAATTGCCACACCCGCAGATGCGTCCCTCATGATGCGAATGGGTATGGACGGCATTTTCGTCGGCTCTGGTATTTTCAAGTCAAGTGATCCAAAAACAATGGCTGACGCTATCGTGATGGCAACCGCACATTATGATGAAGCAAGCAAGGTTGCAGAAGCCATGGGTATGATGGCTGGTGTTCCAATGAAGGGCGATGAATTAGAAACGCTGGAAATTCGTTATGACCAGCGTGGCATGTGATCAATCCAAAGGATCGTCGACGCCTTCTTCTCCAAGGGTCCACTTGAGTGTCTTTACGACACCTTGCAATGCCTTGTGATTGCGTGCAGCCTCTTTCATGCCGTCCTTATCACTTTCATCCTTGCACATTTCATACCATTCCTTCCACTGGTTCATCTTTTCAGTAGCTTTGGAAAGCATGGCTTCAATCTCTTCCCAAGTGCGGTCGTAACTACGAACAGGTCCATCGCTCATGATAATCGGTTTTGGCGACAAACATGTCCTATTTATTGCCTCGCCCTACATATCTCAATCAAACTGAGATATACGCTGATTGGAATAAATCGAGGCAGGCTCCAATTGAACCCCGTCACCAATGACACAATCTTCTACCATGACGCCTTCAGGAACCGATACATTCCGACCGAGAATGGACTGGTTAATCTTGGCAGATGCAGCAATGCTACAACCTTCCATGATGAGGGAATCGCAAACTTCTGAGCCCTCCCCAAGTTGGCATGTTGGACCGACAACGCTTGAATTCACCCGCCCTCTTAGTGAAGCGCTTTCAGCCAATAAATTCCCATCCAAAAGGCGGTATGAAGGAGGGTAAGTGAAAGGCAACCTGTCATAATCCCTGATGAGGGTTTCCTGAGCGCGCAATAATTCACTGGGCTGGCCGACATCAAACCAAACACCATCGATGGCTTGTGCATACATTGGCCATCCTAGGTTGAGGAGATGAGGAAATAATTGTTTACTAAAATCAAATTTTTCGCCTTCCGGAATGTGTTCAAATACTTCAGGCTCAAGAATGTACAAGCCTGCATTAATCACGTTGCTGAACGCTTCTTCACGACTTGGTTTCTCTAAGAAACGACGTATGAATCCAGAACGCAATTTCCCATCGACTTCGCCCTGCGCATCTGATGACAAACCCACAATACCGAATTCAGTTGGGTCTTCAACTTCCCAGAGTGCCATCGTCACTTTCGCCTTATTCTTCCGATGTGCGTCGAGCAGGGCTTTGATGTCGAAGGAGGCGACTGCGTCACCTGAACCGACGACGCATGTTGAGGTAATGCTCTCTCGCAACAATCCGACACTTCCAGCCGTCCCCATGGGGGTTGATTCTTGATTGATGCTGGCTTTGAGACCCGCCACAGGACTTTGCTCGGGCCAGGTGCTAACATGCTTGCCGAGTTGCTCACCGCGATAACCTGTGGTGACAATGATTTCATCGATACCTGCCTGTACCATTGCCTCCTTGACATAGTCGATCACAGGTCGGCCGAGAACTTCAACCATGGGTTTAGGCCTTGATTCCGTCAACGGCATCAGACGCGAGCCTTGTCCACCAGCCATAATGATGCCAAGCACGGCATCACCTCAACGACGGCGTATGGGTCCAAGACGACGCATGTTCTTTTTCTTGGAAGAAGGTGAGCCACGCTTTTTCTTCGAGGAGGGGTCATCCTTACCCAATCCGCCAAACATCAGTTCACCATCTGAAAGAAGGGATTTGACAAGTTTGTCAGCGACTTCATCAGATTCTGCACCGGTTTTCATTTCAGCCTTCACCGAATCATTGTGGTCGGTCATCCAGGATTTGCGCTCTTCAATCGCAAGGTTGAGTTGTTCCCTTGCTTTGTTGACATCGACCATCATTTCAGTGATCTTTTCGTGAACGCCATCTGCTTTTTGATGGTGTTCTACTGATTCTTGATGGTGGCGGTCGCCTTCTGCTTTCAGGAAATCACGATGGTCGAGACCTTCCTTGTATTCCGCCCACTTTTCGTCAGCTCGCTGGAGCGCCTCAACGAATAATTTGTGAGCATCATCAGACTCGGCTTTCAGTGTAGCAATCGCTTCATCAAGATTGGAGAGGTCCACGTTAACCATTTCGAATTTCGTAACATCAGGCTCAAGTTCTTCGGCCCTTCGTTTCATCCGCTTGATACGCTCCATCGTTTCTTTTTCCTTCTTGGTACTGGATGAGGTCGTCTGAAACTTATCCTCCAAGGAGTTGATTTCGGTCATCAATTGGGAATATTCTGCGGTGGCAGATTTTTTCTCACCACGTTCGCTTCGTCGTCCTCTGGCTTGAGAAAACAATTCCTTTAGTTGAGTGTTGATGGCGTCCCGCTTGGCTTTGTGGGCGTTTCTTTCTGCGTGGATGGCATCAAGTTCAGATTTCACAAGGTCCAACTTTGTTCGGTGTTCTCGGTATTGTTCTTGAACAGCATCCCGCTTTTGAGCGACCGCTTTACCTTGTTCGCGAAGTGAATTGCGGGTTTCACGCAACTTGCGAACTCTTGCTTCCATTGATTGGAGTTCATCTCGTAACTCTGAATCTGGGTTAGGCTCACCGTCTCCAGCCTTGCCGCGCATGATGTGTTCCAATCCCTCTCACATTTCAAGGCTATGGATTGTCAAACAATGTTGATTTGTTCAAACTGCGGTATCAAAGATTTGGATAATCATGAAAATAACCGAGGATACCAAGCCAAAGCCGCCAAACAGATAGGCAACATAGGAGCCTGTTGTCCTCAGCCATTGGCGGAATTCAGCACGTACCCGCACGTTGATTTGCCTTCCAAGGAGTAATTCCCCATTTGTTTCTTCCAAGCGAACCGAAACCGTCGCATCACCATTGGTTGTTGGAATCAATGTCTGCCATGAGACCGTACTATCCTTGAGCAACCCCGACATTTTCCCGAGAACATCTTCGTTGCCTTCCGCAGCGAGCGGAAGTGCTTCGTCGGACCACCAATACATTTCGCCAGGTTCAAGTCGATACGTCAAGGCGAGGTCCTTGGGCTCAAAGTTTGGAGTTTGGACACGGAAGACAACGGTTCGTGTCTTATCTGAAAGGTTGTGAAATAAGGTGAAGAGGTTTGCTTTATCGGTCACCACGTTTTCCATATCAACTTCGAAAATGAGGTCCTTCATTGCAGGTTCTCGCCCCGATTCAAGATCTTGCTTGAGACGGTCGACCATTCTGAAAAAGGCAGGACAGCGCTGATTAATAAGCCCAAGAAGAACAAGCCATGCCTCAAGAGTAAACACCTCATGATTGAATACAAATTCCATCCCCTTTTTCATCAAGATTTCACTCATTTCAGATTCCAATGTTTTTCGGTCCAAGCCAGTAGCGTGGCGGTACAAGGTCATGAGGAATTTTTCATGAGCAAAATGTCGATTTATACCTCGCTTGAAACCTTGTTCTAATGCCTTGGTGTATTCATCATACTGTGAGCGCAGCAAGGGGTCCATGTGTGTCTTAATGAGGTCGCTGAAGACCATGTTGAGGGTTGATGGATGGACCGGTGGCGTGTAGGCAGCGAGCAGTCCAGTCTGTTCAACCATGTTAAACGGAGTTGAGCGAGTGGGCAAGTGTTGGCCAACCGAGAGAACCAGGAAGGATGAAGAAGCCAGGAGGAAGAATTGCCCGAACTCAGTCGAGGTCCCATTCCATAGAACTGCGATGAGCATCAAGGCAGAACAACAAGCAAAGAAAAGTGATTTGGTGTGATGGGACATCGCATTTTCCAATTGGTAGAGGAGACCATCGTAGCCTTGCAGTGACTGCACTGAACGATGGTCGATATTTGATTGTTCAACCAGTTGGTGAAATGTAGCCAGTGAGATGCTTACCCGGTATCGATGGAAACCAATTGCTAAAATGTAGCCGAGGAGGACAACAAAAGACAGACTGGCCGTGAAGGTTGAGAATCCCATTCCGATGTTGGGTTCGATATTATCCTCCCAAAACAGGGGAGAGGCTTGGGAAAAAGCCCAGGATGAGAAATACGTGATCGCCGCAAAAGCAGGAAGGAACATGATCAGCCTCAGCCCAGAACTCACAATTTGCCGGTCAATAGCGTGAATAATTGATTCAGAGAGACGGAATCCAAAACGAGAGCCTTCGTCGGATTTGTGCGGAAGAACTTCGCTCATGGCCGTTGATGGTTCTTCGCCCATGATAACAGGAAGGGTTGCCCTCCTCTAAAGTGTTCACACCTATTCTTTGCGAATCGTGACGAAAATTCGTTCCATCCATTCATCCGAGAGGGTCATCAAAAGGTTGCCTTCTTGCCACATTTCGGGGCCTTTTTTTACCACGACAGAGCCAATCCCAATGCCGTCACCCCGAAGAATATCAATCGCTGTACCAGGAAGGAGGATCGCCGCAAGTACCCCTTCTTGTCCATCGCTCAACTGTTGAAGAGAGAGAGATTGGCTGTTACTGGGAAGGCGACGTGCGATATCTTCGGTCGGTTCGGGAATGGGGCGTCCACTGGGGTCTACTCCTTCTGGGCCGACCAAGGCTGAAAGGGCTACTTCGAGATCATCGTCAATAGCATGCTCGAGCCGACATGCGGTTTCGTGAGCATTCCCTTCGTAAGGAAGAATTTCGAGTAAGACCTCTGCCAGACGATGACGACGCTTCATTTTGCGCCCGTGAACAAGCCCATCTGGTGTAAGCATGGCTCCTTTGTAAGGGACATAGTCGAGAAAGCCTCGTTGTGCAAGTCGTTGAACCATCTCGGTAGCCGATGCGGGACTTACACCCAATCGAGAAGCAAGTTCACCGGTGCGGACGCGTGCATCACTGTCCGATTCGTAGAATTCATACATCGTTTCAAGGTATTCATCCTCAAATTCTTGAAAATGACCAACCATTTGAATCACTGCTTCATTGAAGGGCTAATCCCTCGGTTGCTTTGAATATTTTCGTGCACGCAGGGCATCGTACAGAACCCGTATAGGAGGCAGGTATTCGCAGACTTTGCTGACAATCTGGACATGAAACTTCGATTTTACCATCCGTTTTCGGCTCGGGCTTTGGTTCGGGCGTTGGCGATGGGGCCTCTGGTTGACTCGCGGGAATCGAACTCTGGTGGTCAACGGATTCCCCTTCAACCCTGAATTTGTGTGAACAATCTGGACAACCTACACTTCCTGAATACGAGAGGGGGACTCTCAAGCGGCGGTCACACTCAGGACAGGCGACTTCTTTTTTCTCTTCTTTTGCATGCGGAGATTCAGACGGGGAACTTGAAACCTGTTTCGGCCCTCCCGAGGATTCATCCTTGGCAGCATCCGAGCGATAACGCAATCGTAATACAAGGGAAATCCCAGCTCCAGCAACGATGCCCCAAATCAAGGCACCTATCGGCCATTCCATGCCAGTTTCTTCAGCGACCTGTCCCGAGGTAAAACTCGTTTGAGATGAAATAATCTGTCCATCTACTTGCCAGATTCCTTGAATGATGACTGTATTACCCTTCGGCCATATGACATCAACGGAGGCAGAGACGGCATCATCACCGTTCCAAGCAGGTGACATGATTATTGCCAAAATGGTGCCGTAACTGTCAACCAATCGGAGGTCCCCTTGACCTCCCCCCACCGGGCCAGATTGTGCGAAATTCACGGTGATGGTCACTGAGTTGCCTTGAACAGGGCGAATAGGAGAGGTGACCTGGCCGATATCAAGGCGGTACTGAGTATCGCTATCGGGAATGCTGGAAGTCAGCGAAAGTGGACCAGGGCCAATGAGCCAATTTACCGGAGAAAGTTGAATCACGACCTTTTCTGCATCAATGTGCCCGAAACTTACTGCTTCATGACGACTGCCCTGCTCGAGGGTCATCACCTGTTCGCGAATGAAGATCGTTGAATCGCCGGTCTCATAGCCCATCTGAACCAATACTTCCCGTGATTTCCCATCATCCAGTGTGAATTGGGCATTGAAAGTTACACCGTTCGTTGCGCTCCACTGGAGATTCTCAAGTCCAATGTGCACCGATTGTTTCATGGCAACATTGATTGGAACAGACCCGTTTGAGGGGGCACTGACCAGGCCATTATCGCTTTCAATCTTCCATTCCAGCGGAACACTCCCCGTTGAGGTGAGGGTGAAGGAGGTCGAAATCTCTCCTGCTGAACCGTCTTCGAGTTCAACCCAATCACCTTCGGATTTCACATCGGAATGCTGTAGGACAAGGCGAACGCGCCCTGGCAAATCACCCATATTTCTCATCAAGAGGTTGGCCTGGACTGTATCGCCCTTGTGCCAAGGGCCACCGGAGAGCGAAGGAGTTGTAGAACCTGCAGATTCAAAGGCTGCTGATGGCATTTGAACCGAAAGCAGGCTTGGAAGCATTGATGATGCATCCACTCTCGAATTACTGACGTCACAACTCATAAGGAGCGGTTTTGCAACCATGGTAAAAGAGAAGTTTTGAGAGCCCCCCGCTGAAATGCTCGCAGACTGGTTGACGTGAAGAATGCCGTCTTGCTGGCATTGAATGGAACCCGAGAAACCAACCGTTCCGTTGTTCCAAAGTTGATAGTTCAGCTGCAATTGGTCACCTGCGTTGACTTCATCTGCGTTTGATGTGATCTCTCCGACCATTACTGGGAGAGGAGGGGGTTGAATCGGATAGGACCCGTTACGTTGATGGCCGTCGTGAGCATCTCCTAAAACACCTGACAAATTAAGAGTCCAAGAAAGCGTTCCTTCTCGTAATTGCTGGGATGGTTCAAACACCGCAATGGTCGAAGACATCGGGCCGACAGACAGATTCTCGAGGTGAACCTCCTCAATCACTCCATCATTGGAAAATGTACCGTGGACATCACCGACCCATCCAACATCTCCCTCGTTGACAATGGGCGCTTGAATGCGAACAAAATCCCCATCATGCAATGTCAAGTTACCGGTCACAATCCCAGATTCATCAATGCCCTCTGCGGTGATAGAGGCCGTTCCACCAAGGGTAATCGAGAGGGGGCGCAAGCGTTGGATGATACGTGAAATGCTCACCATATGGGTTGGAGAATCGACGCCATAATCGCCCTCTAGCGATATGGAAATATTACTGTAGCCGTAACTTAAATTCTCAACTAAGAGAGAAACATTGCGTTGTTCTGATGCAGAAAATTCATTCAATACAGTCGTCGTATTGCTAATTTCAACGCCCTCCATCGAAGAGACGATGACCGACAAGGATACGTTGGCTTGGCCTGCATCCATTTCATGAAGCTCCACCGTAAAGCTGAGATTTTCGTCGTTCACCTGTTGGTAATTGACGAGGCCAAAGGAAGCATCTTCAATCAAAACCGAACCACCGCTTGCCTGTACAACATTGGTCAATGGAAGCAAGAACATGAACGCGATAAAGAGTGCAAGGTGAGGCTTGTGCACGGATGAACTCGCCCCCATATGACTCGGTAGAAGTTTGGGGTTCTTCACCTTCACGCAGAAAGAATGCCGAAGGGGTTGTTTCTTTTACGTTGAGGTGATACCCGTAAACGATGCAGGACAAGTCCTTGTTGGAGGTTTCACCCCACGACCTGCTGGGCATCATCCTCGCAAGGCGCGAAAAGCACGCATCTCGCCTTCCAAAAGAGGAAAAAAAGCGTGATGAAGAGTTGACTCGGGCCTATGAGTTGTACAATGAATCCAAAAATGCCCTCGCTGAATTACTTGCCTCCACTCCAGAGACCGAATTAGACCCACTCGCAAGGACTCAAGCGGAAAACAGTGTCGAGGAAAACGAAACACATCGTAAACGAGTCATGTCAATACTTTGGCGCGTGAGGAGTCATCTCAAAGAAGCCCTTGCAGCCATTGAATATTGGTCGGCTATGAATGAGACGACGCTAAGCACACTCCTCGAAGATGCGAATCGGGTCAATGAAGGGGGCATGAGCACCTTTGCCCTGAACAAATCAGCAGCAAATGAACAAGGAGATGGTGTTCATGGCTGAGAGTGATTTATTCGCAGATCTTCGCTCGTTGGAATCTTCTGAGATTCAATCGAACCTTCTAACTCACGAAGCAAGCCTTGTTGACATTGATGCACAGTTGACCAAGAATCGAACTTTGACATCATTTAGATCCTCTTGCATTAAATTCTGTGTGGGAAAGAGCAACGACATACCCTCCAAAAATCCCGAACTTCAAGATGATTTAGCAGAGACTACACTCACGAAACGAATTGAATTTAACCAATTTATTCAACAACGTGACACGCTGATGGCTAAAATTGTCTTACCAAAATACAGAATCATGCAGCGGATGGCTAGGGTCTACGAGAAACTTGCACAACCACTCGACACTTCACCACTCACGCTGCAACAGGAAATTACACTCTTTTCAGAATTTTTTGAACTCCAAGCCATGCATGCTCAACTTGACCCCATTGAAACTGTTGAAATGGAATTGAATGCACTTCATCGGCAAATTGCAGAAGATGTGAAGGCGATCAATAAGGCCGACAGAGATACTGCCAAAATCATCTCAACCTTGGTTGAACAGCGCAAAAAAACTACGAGGGAAATCGGCCGCTTGAAGGCCTTTTTGCGCTCAAAGAAACCCAAAACGAAACCTGTTGATGCAGGTCAGGCGCGTAAGACCATCAGCCAGGGTGGTTCAATTTCATTGGAAGATTTAGGGGCCTTACTTGACCACGGTGGGTTATCGAATCTTGAAGCAACAAAGGAGCCATCTCCAAGGAAGAAGAAAAAATCTGCAGCATCAACGACCAAAGCTTCACGTGGTTCAAGGGATACATGAATCCAGGTGCGAATCATGGCAAACCTGCAATGGATCAAGGGCATAGAACCGTCGACCCTAACACCGCAGCACTGTCAACAAGTATTGGACCTCTTCCTCAACGAGACTGGTGAAGTGTACAGCCCAGCATCTGTGCGTCATCTGCCAATCCCCAAGTGGGGTGGTAACCTCATCCTCGTAAATCTCGAAGAGAATGAACCTAGAACCATTCGAGGCGTTCTTTGGGCAACACCATTCAAAGATGATATCGTCAGGATCGCTGCCTTCGTGATCGCTGCTGACCATCAAAACAATGGTTTAGGTGGACAGGCATGGGGGCTTTTTTCAAAGGCAGCACTCAAAGAAGGGTATCGGCAAGTTCAGCTTGAAGTCAAGGCAGACAACAAGGACGCTCAACGCTTCTATCAACGACGCTTTCTTGAGATCAAAGTACCGCTTGAGGGATACTATCAGTCTGGTCTTGGCTATATGATGCGAGGGCCTCTTCGGATTGATTAAAGCGAACGCTTATTCACCTCCGACCTCACCTCAAAATGTGCTTGAACGCCTCATGAGACCTTTGGTAACTCTTGACGATGTGGTCAGCCTCACCGTGTTTGAACACGATGGTTTTGTGATTTATCAAAGTGAAAACGATTCAAATCTTGCGCCACACCAACTTGGCCGTTGGATTGACTTACTTTCCGCTGCTAAGGACTCAAAAACCTTGACCCTTGTTCTTGAAAACGGACACATCATACTGAGGAAAGAAAAGGAATTCAATGTTGTACTCAACCTTACTCGGCAAGCGAATCTCGGCCGTGCCCGACAAACCCTTGAAGACTGTATCATCGACATCAACTAAGATGGCTCACTCCAAGATTGGTTGCTTTGAGTCATCAAGGGTTAAATGGGGGTGGTCGGTGGCCCACATGCAATACGGTGGGAATCGTATGCGAACAGGTGCGATGAAGAATGGCTGAACTCAAAGATCTTCTTGATGAACGACGAAAAATGGTTGATAAAAAAGCCACACAACATCGCGAAATTCGAGACGATTGGAATGAGAAAACCAAAGAATTCACCACCACAAGAAACGAACTCAACAACGAAGTGCGCGAACTCATCGTTCAAGTGAGGGAACAACGCGACCTCCGTGACCAAATGAACGAGATGGTCCGTGAGAAGAAGAAAGAGCGAGATGGAGCCAACCAAGCCGTTCGTGATGCAAAGGAAACCATGCGTGAAAAACTTCCTGAACAACCCCCACAATTCGACCGACGCGGACGCCCGGTTCGCCCCGACACCGTTCAATCATTGACCCGCACTATGGAACGACTGGAGCGAGAATTTGAGCAAGGCAAGCACCAAGGGAAAAATGAGACCAAGTACTTCAAGAAAATGAAGGACTTGAGTGCCAAGCGAAAGCGTCTGCAGGAACAGGAAAGTCTCTCAGGGGCCGCAGAAGGAAATAAAGAGTTGAAAGCCGCCGTTGAACTCCAAGAGGCATCACACAACGCTGTGAAAGAAGCAGCAGAAGCCGCACAAAGTGCTCACGACCTCATGATTGAATGGAATTCAGAAGTTGACCGCCAACGTGAGAAGGCTGAGGCCGCTCACCGAAAGTTGCGAACCTCCAAAAAGGAAGCAGATAAAGAGCACAGCCTCTACATTGTTTCCTTGCGATGCCTCCACTCAATTCAAGATATTTTGCGTGCCATGCGTGGTGCAAGTGCCGGTCAAGGACAACGTCCAACCGCCAGCAATGAAACGCAGGACTTGATGGCCAAGTTGCTCTCTGGTGAAACACTTTCCACCGAGGAATTGATGCAACTTCAGAGGTTTGACTGAATTCTTCGTGGCGAACACATCAAAGACCTTCACAATTACCCGAAAAACCTGGAAGGTGTGTTGAGTGATTGCAAAGGATGAGATTGCAGCCATCGTTGAAGAGTATGATCGCCTTAAGTTGCGTATCGGCATGACGGCATCACACTCGGCTCTCGACATTTGTGACGGAGCAATTGAGGAAGGATTTCCGACTGTTGCATACTGCAAAGAAGGACGGCACAAAACCTATGCAAATTACTTCAAGGCCCACCGCAGTTCTTCGGGAAGGGTGTATCGAGGCATGGTCGACAAGGCAGTCGTCCTCGATTCATTCAATGATGTCATCGATCCCGAGATGCAAAAGGAAATGCGTAAGAGAAACGTGATTTACATTCCAAACCGCTCCTTCACATCCTATTCAAGTATCACCGACATTGAGGAAAAATTCCGTGTTCCGATGTTTGGTTCACGAAACATGCTTCGAATGGAAGAGCGAACCGAGGAGCAGGACTACTATTGGATTCTTGAGAAAGCAGGATTGCCCTATCCCGAGAGAATTGACAGCCCTGAAGACATTGATTGTCTCGTCATCGTCAAACTTCATCACGCTCAAAAGAAACTCGAACGTGGATTTTTCACATGTGCATCCTACCAGGAATACCAAGACAAGTCTGCTGCACTCCTCGCCGAGGGAGTCATCGATCAAGCATCACTTGATGGCGCTCGAATTGAACGCTATGTTATCGGACCCGTGTTCAATTTGAATTTCTTTTACAGTCCACTTGCAGAGGAAGGGGAGAAACTCGAGCTCCTCGGTGTCGATTGGCGCTTTGAATCCTCTCTTGACGGTCATGTTCGCCTCCCTGCACCGCAACAGATGACCATGCCTCTTCATCAACAAATACCAGAAATGACCGTTGTTGGCCACAACACCGCAACCATCCGAGAATCCTTACTGGAGAAAGCATTCGAACTCGGTGAAAAGTTCATTGAAGCCAGTAAGGAACATTACGACCCTGGCATCATTGGTCCGTTTTGCCTGCAAACCTGTATTGACAAGGACATGAATTACTACATCTACGACGTTGCTCCTCGTTTAGGTGGCGGGACCAACGTCCATGTCAGTGTTGGACACCCCTATGGAAATGCAACCTGGCGCAAACCCATGTCAAGTGGTCGAAGAATCGCAATGGAATTGAGAATGGCTGTTGAACAGGACCGATTGCTCGAAGTACTCACGTGATTTCGAAAAAGGCTTCTTCATCGACATCGTACCAAGGGTTGATCCCGATATCGCTGCTGTCATAATGAGCGGTTGTTTCGACAAAATAGTATGGAAGGTCCGACTTTTCGCCTGATCCAAGATAATGGTCACCACTGTAATTCTCAACGACGATCACTGCCCAAGCATGCCCGCCCCATTCGTCATCCTCTGTTGCCTTGACCATACCGAGCATCAATGCAGTATCATAACCGAGATGCTCTGCTAAACTGATGAATAAGACACTGCCATCTTCACAATCACCTGCCTCTTCCCATAGCATTTCAACAGGATATTTTGGATAATCCGATTGATTTGCCAAACTGTCATCATCGAACATGTACGGGATATCCCCCACAAAGGCATGAATGAAACGGATGACGTCGATTGAACGCTCGTACCCTAAATCATTGGCCATCCGTTCAAGTTCTTCTGCGAGGGCCATCACGTTGGCATCTGTAGGGGTCGCAAAGGCAGCATATTGTGGAATGACATCATCATAGGATTCATAATTTGACCAATCAATGGCATGATTCATCGAACGATAACCAATGTAGCTTGCATAATCTAATGTCCACACCAATGAATGCATTTGACCGTCGTAATCCCAGGTAAATTGACGCACCGTTGATTCTAAGTTATCGAATGGTACAATTGAAAATTCCAACCTACCTGCATCACCATCTCCTCCACTTTCACCATCTGCGATGAATGTTTGATTGAAGAAACCATCTTGGCTGTCAAAGACCACTTGGTATCCTTGATGTTCTTCAGATGGATTCAAATCCAGTAAATCATCTGAAAATGGATCCGAATCATAAGCCATGACCTCAATAAAGTGATAACGAACTCTTTCGTCTAAGTTGATATGGTAGCTGTGTGTCAATCGAAGCGTTTCACCAACTTGCACCTCTTCATAACTATTCAATACCGAAGGAAGGCAGCCATAGGATTGGTTGTTTACATTGACACAAAAATAGATCTCCCCTTGAGTGTCAAAGAGATCGACTGTTTCCAGCAACGTGAAATTAGAGAGTTGCAAATACATAGCAGCATCTCGTCCATCGTTCAAGTCTTCAACATCAGGGACACCATCATTGTCATCATCGAAGTCGCTGTTATCTCCGATACCATCACCGTCTGCATCGGCCCATTCTGTAGCATTGCTTGGGAAAAGGTCTACCAAATCCCCGTAACCATCTCCATCAAGGTCACTCCATTCAAGTGGATCAAGTGGGAATGCATCGCTGTTATCGCCCCATCCATCCCCGTCACTATCCAACCATTCAGTTGAATCAAAAGGATAGGTGTCACTGGTATCCTCGACTCCATCGTTATCGTCATCAAGGTCTTCAACCACATCTTCGCAACCATCTTGGTCGTAATCATTGAGAGGGTTGGATTCCCAATCAAGAAGGCCTTTTGGACAGTCATCAAGTTCATCGGGAATGCGATCTTGGTCGTCGTCGTCATCTTCTGATTCATCTGAACAACCGTCACCGTCGTGGTCGCTGCTGAGGCTTGAAGACCATCCCATCAATCCATCGGGGCATGCATCTTCGTAATTCTGGATTCCATCTCCATCGAGGTCATTCGGGTCATCTTTGTCAACCCCAAACAACACAAAGAACGAGGCTGAGACAAGCAGAGTGACACAAAAAACCGCAATGAGTGGAAAGAAATTTGTTGATGCCTTGGCAGCCCTCTCAAGAGTCAGGCTGGGATGCTTCATTCCATCATTTGAATGTTCATCCTGTGGAAGTTCCATACCAAAGGTGTAAACCTCTTCGTTTGTCATTGCAATCAGCGTGCCTTCTAGGATAAACCCCCGTTTAGGTTTATTCCCTTCAATGAATGCACTTCAGCCTTGGTAAGGGACCCAGGCATTGGTCGCTGCATCAAAGTAGGATAAAGTACCGTTCTCATCGCGAGACCAATGTACGCCGTTTTCCTCCCACTGCTGTGGTCCTGATGCTTCCTCAATTGACGGCAATGACTTTTGTTCTGCCATGTACTGGTCGGTCATGGAATCAGTTGCCCCTGTCGCATCTCCGAATGGACTTGTAGTTTCTTCAGGCTTACGAGTGAATACATAGCCACCGCCACCGATGAGTGCAAGCAACAAAACGGTGATGATTGCATAGAGCAAGCCATTACCGGATTCTACTTCTTCTGCTTGGGAACGAGTTGAGTCTTCGGGGAATTCATCCCACCGGTCAGCAACGCCGTCTCCATCGCTGTCAACGGATTCGTTGGCATCGAATTTGAATGCATCTTCATCGTCGGAGACACCATCTCCATCGGAATCAAGTTGGCTGAGTGCACATCCAACTGGATTGATCAATTCACCTTCAACTGTCTTGGGGCATTCGTCAAGATGATTTTTGATACCGTCGTCATCATCGTCTTTTTGCTGTTCGGAACACCCGTCAAGGTCGACTTGCTGGGTAACGGGTGTGTCTGGGCACAGATCTTTGTTATTGTTGATGTCGTCGTTATCTTCATCCTTTTGCGAGTCTGAACAACCTTGCGCATCAGGTTGTTCGCCAGTAGGCGTCACGGGGCAGATATCGTCAGCATCAGAAATTTGGTCGTTATCGGCATCGAGTTGATTGGTAGCACAACCGAGCATGTCGACTTGCAAGTCAGTGCTTGTTCCGGGACAATTGTCAATATCGTTGGTAATACCGTCATCATCGGAGTCTTTCTGAGAAGGAGCACATCCTTGTGCGTCAGCCACTTCATTGCTTGGTGTAGCATCACAAATATCGGCTGCATCGTTGACGTTGTCACCGTCTGTATCGCGTTCTTCAGCAGCACAACCCACGCCATTGACAGGCAATCCGAGGGTCGTGGTTGGACATGCGTCGCGGTCATCCGTGATGGTGTCGCCATCAGTATCGAGTTGACTCAAGGCACAACCTGCGGCGTCGACTTGAGAACCAAGAGGTGTGTTGGGACATGCATCAAAGGCATCCATGACCATGTCGTTGTCTTGATCTTCCTGACTTGAGGAACAGCCTACACTGTCAACTTGTTCACCAGCAGGTGTGTTGGGGCAAGCATCTCCAGCGTCATTGACACCATCCATGTCACCATCAAGTTGGCTTGGTGAACATCCATTCGCATCAACGGCCTGTCCGGCAGGAGTGTTCAAACACAGATCAGGATTGTTTCCGTTGGGATTATCACCAAAACCATCCATGTCCGCATCGGCCCATTGGGTAGCGTCGTTGGGGAAGGCATCGGGATTCATTCCTGCCGCATTATCACCGTAGCCATCGCCGTCGGTGTCACTCCATTGTGTTGAATCGTTGGGGAAAGCGTCGGGTGTTGTTCCAAGTTGGTTGTCACCGTATCCGTCACCATCGGCGTCACTCCACTGTGTGGAATCGTTGGGGAAAGCATCAGCATTGTTGCCATTCGGGTTATCACCGTAGCCATCGCCGTCAGCATCTGCCCATTGTGTTGCATCGGTAGGGAAGCCATCCGGGGTTGTGCCGTTGGGATTGTCACCATAGCCATCACCGTCACCATCCGACCACTGTGTACTGTCGGTTGGGAAGGCATCGCCGTTGTTTCCAGTTGGATTGTCACCGTAACCATCTCCGTCGGCGTCACTCCACTGCGTTGAATCTGCTGGCCATTCGTCAGGATTGTTCCCCGAAGCATTGTCACCGTAGCCATCGCCGTCAGCGTCTGACCATTGGGTTGGGTCGGTTGGGAACGCATCGGGTGTTGTACCGGACGCATTATCGCCATAGCCATCACCGTCAGCATCAGCCCATTGTGTGCCGTCAGTTGGGAAGACGTCGGGCATGTTGCCGCTGGCGTTGTCACCGTAACCATCACCGTCCATGTCGGAATATTGACTCGCATCGTAAGGGAATGCATCGATTGCATCATTGTAGCCGTCACCGTCACTGTCTTTCTGAGAAAGGGCACAGCCGTCTTGGTCAACGGTGATTCCAGCGGTTGTATTTGCACACAGGTCCAATTCATTCGCCACACCATCGCCATCGTCATCAAGTGATAGTTGGAAGCAAGCCGAATCGCCAATCAGTTGAACACTCACATCGGAATACAGATCGATGTGAACACAGTACGTACCCGATGAAGTAGGTGTTGAATAGGAGAAACTCGGGAGACTCATGTTTTGAGCTGTTGCAGTAAATAAGGTCAATGAAGAAGAAGCAAGATTGGCTCCAGACCCGTCACTCATTCTGTATTGATATTGATAATCATCGTTCACAACCAAATCAAGACCTTCAGCCTGGACGTTGTTATTGCTGGCCGTTGAACTTGCCGAATAGGTATCAATGACCAAGGCGGGCAGCTGTGGAATGAAGTCTTCAAAGTGAAGCCCAGAAATATTGGTATTATCACTGAGATTGACAACCGTCCCGTTGAGAGACACATAGGCGAGGAAGAGATGCTCGTTCATGGTGGTTGGACCAGTCCAGTTAACTTGGTAATTCACTGACGATGTTGTTGGCGTTAGATTCCATGCATCACTGTCGATCATCGATGCGTTGATGGCTGCGTTTACATCATTTGAGTTTGTAAAATTGTTGTCCCACTCTACGAAATCAAGAACAATCCACTCAACCGCATAATCCGTTCCAACCGTCAGGTTGGTCAACTCAATGTCTCCGGTGGTTGATGACGTGGTCGAAATTTGAACCATCTCAATGTAATATTCATCCATATCGCTGTCAAAGGAACTTCCCGACGAACTTGAGAGGGTCGATGAAACCATCAAGACAGATTCGATCATGGTTGTTTGAATCGAGATGTTAAGGCTGTGTGTCGTGCCGGTTGTATTGAAGGCCCCCGTCGTTGAATTTGCCCACGAAACGCTGTCGTCAAGGAGCATTTGCCCGTAGGAATAATTGTAATTGTAGGATGTATTGTTCGTGAGCCCAGAGAAGGAAAGCGTTGCTTGACTGGTATTCAGAATGAACACTTCGACGGTCTCAAATGATTGCCCACCGCCAGGGTTGTCTGTTGTAATTTCAATGTCATAGGTATTGGTCGCAAAGCTGTATCCATAGAGATTGATGTAGGTGGTCTGATTCAATGAGGAAGTGTATTGCATGGACTCAAGATTGGATGTTCCTACAGAACTTGTTAGCCATGAACCTGTTGATGATTCCCATCGCACGTCGAGGTCTCCATTGGCGTGTGTGAATGAGATATTGGCATAATAAGTAACTCCCGCAATCATATCCACTTCGAAGTAATCAACGTCAGTCGATGAATGAATGGAAAGTCCTGTGCAGGAAAGCGGAAGCAATGATGCACCACTCGCAGTAGAGGTTGCGTCATTCGGTTCAAGGACATCCGATGTCACCGTACCAGCGCCGGTGCAGTTCGTGATGGATGTTCCACCGCCACCGCCACCACCTGTGCCGTTCGACGCGGTGAATTTGTAGAGCGTCAAATTCCAAGAACCGGAACCGGACCAACGAGCAATTTCAATGTAGACCATTCCCCCGTGAGCACTGGTGGTGTTGGTGGTGAGTGTTTCAGGGTTGTTCTGATATGAATCATCGAGATAATTCAACGAAGCGTCGTAAAAGATAAGATCGAAATCGTTGGTAACGGTCGTCCCGTTTGCAAAGGTGGTGGTGCTCGGGAAGGAAAGGGATGCAGAGAGACCCTGTGTGGAGCTTAAAGCCACTCGAAGGTAGTCTGAATCATCACCGTAATCCAGTTCACCGCTTCCACTATAACTGTTTGAAAAAATGTAATTGGTGATGTTCACCGTTGTGTTGTCGGGGAGGTCACCCCCTGAGTTCAAATCGTTTTGATTCGGTCCGACAGCTTGGACAGTTGGTGTAACTGCACTGAGGAGAGTCCCTAGAATCAACATGGCCGTGACGAGGCTGCTTCGTAGGGGTGATGGAACCGCTTGGTTTTGTTTGCTCATGCCCTTACCACACATAGAGGGTATATCAGCACTACCACGACAGGGCGTCAAATTGCAGTGGGAGCGACATGGCCGTCTCCTTTGTCATCGGGTTGACGCACACGCGACCAAACTCCGCCCATCAATTCATCGTGATGAGCTTGGCAATAATGGAAACGGCGGTATGCTTCTCGGAACGAATAGGCCTTCTTTCCTGTTGCGACGAGATAACCTTCGGGAGACAAGCGTGAAACGACTGTGCCTGCTTCACCACATCCGGGTAAATCACAGACGGGTGCTTCAGCCATGGTTCAAACTACCTCCTATGCTTCATTAAGTCTTGCACGAACAGAACAAAATTTACTGTTCGTCATCCTCGCTTGGGTCCGGTTCAATAACAACCAATGGGACGTTTGCTTCAATGGCTTCCCCTTCGCTGCAATGCACCGAGATGACAACTCCACTGACCGGCGCTTGAATTTCATTTTGCATCTTCATCGCTTCCAAAATGAGAATGACTTGACCTTCCTCGACTCGCTGACCTTCCTTGACTTCAACGGTAACGACTTTGCCGGGGATGTTTGCTGAAACCGTACCGGATTTCTTTTTCTTTCGCCCACCAGCACGGCGTGGCTTGGCAGATGGCGCTGCATCTGGCATCTCAATTTCAAAGGTTTGTCCTTCAACGGTCGCCTTCCATGAAGTGCCTTCTCCCTCCACCTCAACAATGTACTCTGTTCCGTTGACAACGACTTTGCGTGTTTCTGTCATGATTTCACCTCCATGGTGAGCGTCGTGCTCTTGCGTGCATCAGGGATGATTGCCCCGACAGCATTCTACGATGGTCCTGAGACCACGCCACACCGGGTTGACGAGCGACTTGTCCAGGATCATCACCCTGTTGTGTAACGGCCATCACCGCAGCGATAGCAGCCATTCGTAACTCTGCATCCTTTGACATCATCATTCAACTCACAGTGGGATGTTGCCGTGCTTACGAGCAGGGCGTAATTCTTCTTTATCCATCAGCATTTCAAGTGCACGAGAGAGGCGTTGCCGTGTCTGGTTGGGCTCAATAACATCGTCGAGGTAGCCGAGGGCAGCCGCCTTGTAGGGATTCGCAAAGGTCTCCTTGAAGTCTTCAGTGAGACGCTCTCGTTCTTGATCTGGATTTCGGGAATGCGCAATGCGGCGGCGGTGAATAATTTCCACAGCCCCGTCTGCACCCATGACTGCTAATTCTGCAGAGGGCCATGCTACATTGTAATCGCCACGGATGTGTTTGCTGGACATGACGTCGTATGCGCCACCGTAGGCCTTGCGTAAGATGACCGTGAGTTTGGGGACGGTGGCTTCTGCAAAGGCATAGAGGAGTTTCGCACCGTGACGAATGATTCCACCCCATTCTTGATTGGTGCCGGGCAAGAAACCGGGTACGTCTTCAAAGGTGAGAATGGGGATGTTGAATGCATCACAAAATCGAACGAATCGAGCAGCTTTATCACTCGCATCAATGTCAAGACATCCTGCGAGAACTTTGGGTTGATTTGCTACAATACCCACCGTATGGCCGCCGAGATGTCCAAAGCCAATCACGATATTTTGAGCCCATTCGGCCTGCACTTCCATGAAGCCACCGTCGTCGAGTACCTCACGAACGACATCAACTACATCGTAGGGTTTTGAGGAATCATCTGGAATGATCGAGTCCAAAGCGTCACACAAACGGTCCTTGCTATCCGATGTTTTCTTCATCGGGGGACGCTCCAAGTTGTTTTGAGGCAACAAGTCACAAAGGTCACGGGCCATTTGAATCGCATCTTCATCATCTCCTGCCGTGAAATGGGAGACTCCTGATTTTGACCCGTGAGTGGCTGCACCACCAAGGTCTTCGAAACTGACAACTTCATTGGTGACCGTCTTGATCACTTCTGGACCGGTGATGAACATGTGAGCGGTTTGATCAACCATGATCACAAAGTCCGTGATAGCGGGTGAATAAACCGCACCACCTGCACAAGGCCCCATGATGACCGATATTTGTGGTACGACACCTGAAGCTCGAACATTGCGGAAGAAAATTTCAGCATAGGAGCCGAGAGACGCTACGCCTTCTTGGATACGCGCCCCACCTGAATCGTTGAGCCCTATGACTGGTCGGCCTGTTTTGAGAGCCATGTCAAGAACCTTGCAAATTTTGAGCCCGTGCATTTCTCCCAAAGACCCACCGTAAACGGTGAAATCTTGTGCAAATGCGAACACCTCACGTCCGTTGATGGTGCCGTGTCCCGTTACAACACCGTCTCCTGGAATGACGTTCTTGTCCATATCAAAATCACGACAACGATGTTCTACCAACGCGTCAATTTCTTGGAAACTACCATGGTCAAGGAGCATGTCCATGCGTTCCCTGGCAGTCATTTTACCACGATTGTGCTGCGCATCAACACGCGCTTGTCCGCCTCCTGCCTCACTACGTGATTTGCGATTTCGGAGGTCTTTGAGTCGCTCATCTGTGCTTGCCATAGGCTTCCCCTACCCTATGGTTACGAAAGCCGCCCTTATTCGTTCCTCTCCAAAAGTGGTAAAAATTGGGGTCTTTTGACTGAAGGCATTCAACCATCAATCCTTCATGGATTCGTCCACATTGATGGAAATTGACTCATCAACTCCCCTCAAAGGGACTTGTTATTCCCAAAGGTCTTGATTGCCATGGCAAAGTGCCAGTAGTGTGTTCCTGTCGTTGACTGCTGATGTGATTCAAATCACATTACAGAGGTCGCCCAAGCAGCGGTCGGTTTGTGCCAATCTCTCACTTGGTCTGTTTCAAGCCGAAGTTGCATGCTTTGACCCTCTTCTAAGCCGACGTCTTCGAGAAGGAAATCAACGATGTATTCGTTACTTCGGAAGGTGTCGTCGAAGAGAACTTCTTGCTCGATGACTGAGCCTTCTTCGAGTTTCTGGAGGATAACACGGACATGGCATTCCTGGAGAGGGTTTCGCAGACTGCAAGATTCACTGCTTCCGTCGTGTTCAACTTGGACAAAGCCCTCGAGGGCCGAGGTCGATGCATGTGTTGCGAGGACGATGACGGTGTCTTTGGCGGTTGGAGCACAAACACACTCCATGTTGTCGGCTTCAACTTCAGATTCGAGGTCGACGACAACGGAAATTGAACGAGTTTCAACGTCCTCTGAGGTCACCAGTGTAGCGGTAATATCGTGGTGACCTGGCTCAGAAAATTCGTGAGTGACACTGGCCCCCGTTCGGACTTCACCATCTCCAAAATCCCATGTGATCATTCCGTCTGAGGCCGATGCGGAGAAGAGAAATTGATGGAGAATCTCAGTTACGACTTCTTCTTCGTCATTGTCTCCTTCATCAACCTCAATCATCACGTAGCGGTTGGTCCCCATGGCGTTGTCAACTGAAATTTCAAAGGACTCATCCTGGACAGAAAAAGGATTGAGATTTGAACCCAACACACCCGCCATGGCAAAGCCAGCAAGGCAGATAACAAGCGCAAGAACACCAAGAACATTTGTTCGCATGATTGTTATTTAATCCACAGAGAATATAAGCGCGTGTTTATTTTATTCACCACATGAACGAAGAAATAGGTGCGTTGATAGGGAAGCGCCCTCTCCTATGCCCATGGACCAACCCTTGCGTATCGTTGTCGCGAAACCCGGACTTGACGGTCACGACCGTGGAGCCAAGGTTGTGGCTCGCGCCCTCAGGGATGCTGGACACGAAGTCATCTACACGGGCTTGCGACGCACAGCCCAACAAATCGTTGAGACCGTTCGTGACGAAGACGCACGTTTTCTCGGGCTGTCATCTCTTTCGGGAGCGCACGCACATTTATTCCCACAAGTTTGCAAGCATCTCATTGAGGCGGGATTAAGTGACGTAATCGTCTTTGGTGGAGGAATCATCCCCCATGAAGATCGCTCTGCGCTCCATGAAGTTGGCATACGTGCAGTCTTCGGACCCGGCACACCAACCTCCGAAATTCTTGATTTCATCCAACAAGCCAACGACAAAGGCAACGCTGGCGTTGGACAGGACAGTACCTGGCATTGGACATCATCGGCATGAGGTGCTCTTCATGAGCGAAGAAATCCCACTGGCACTCAACGGCGACCGTCGCGCCCTTGCCCGGGTTTTGAGCGGCCTTGAAAACGGCACAATCACCGTTGAACAAGCCTTGGCTGGAAGGCAGTCCGAACCTTCTTCCACATTGTGGTCGACCATGGCCATAACGGGTGCTCCGGGAGTGGGGAAATCAGTGCTCGTCGATGCGTTGATGACCGTTTGGGCAACCAGCGGCATCAAAGTGGCCCTGCTCGCTGTTGACCCCAGTTCACCACGTACGGGGGGGGCTCTTCTTGGCGACCGAGTGCGGATGTCCTCGGTCGACAATCCTGCGATCAAGGAATTGGTGTATGTGCGGTCGATTGCAACCCGCTCCTCATCCGGCAGCGTTCCGCTTATCGTGGAGGACATGGCCGCTTTTTTGCTTCAATGCGGTTGGGAAAAAGTGTTGATTGAAACCGTCGGTTCAGGGCAAGCTGAATTGCGTTGTGCTGCAGTTGCTGACCGAATTGTGGTGGTTGAAGGACCTGCTCGGGGCGATGGCATTCAGGCAGAAAAAGCAGGTTTACTCGAACTCGCAGATATCGTCTTGGTCAACAAAGCAGACCTTGATGGGGCTGAACGTCATGCTGGCGAATTGAAAGAATCCTTTGGCCTCGGCGAACAACAAGCACCAGAAGTGTTACTCACCTCAGCTCTTCATGGCACAGGAGTTCAACAAGCCGCTGAGGCACTGATGGGTCTCCAGAGTTCAGGACGCGCCCTTCGTGCCCGAATGCGTGAACGTTTGCTCGGTCAACACGAGCGTCGGCTGATTCAACATCCCTCTTACAATGACCTTCTTGATGCTCTTTGTGAGGGTACACTTGATATTCAAACCGCACTGGCTCGTCTTGAGGACGAAGTGCATGAGTGAACAGGTTGAGATGACCAATCCGGTAGACACCTCTGTGGGAGGAATGAAAGGACATATCCTCAGGCGTACCATCCATCTATCGATGATACTCCTTCCGTATGTCTATTTTGCTCACGGTGAAAGCGTCGCTGAAAGCGTTGACTTGACACTCCAACAAGTGGTCGCAAGTGTGATTCTTATTGCCTTGGCCGCAGAGGCCATTCGACTCAAACTTGGCATCACAATCTTTGGCCAGCGAGATTACGAAGCCAAGCAAATTTCTGCTCTCGCATGGGGTGCTATTGGAGTTGGGCTTGTGTTGCTTCTCGTGCCACAGAAAGCCTACGCTTGGCCCATCATCGCCTCACTTGCTCTTGGCGACCCCTTCATGGGAGAATTACGTCGCAAGGGGTTTGCGGACCGTCAGGTGATGATCTACGCCACTGCCCTCATACTGGCTATTTGGCTGGCATGTTCGTGGCAGTTCGAAACACCTCTTTGGGTGGCCATTATTGCAGCACCAGTGTGCATGATTTCAGAATGGCCCCGCCTACGCTATATCGACGATAACGCCACGATGGTCCTTATTCCACTCGCGTTGATTCTGATTTTGGAGCCCTTTGCCCAAGTCATGGTTTGAACAAGATCACCAAACCGCGAAGATTTCGCTCAATATGTTGAAATGGGGGCTTCTATTGGTAGGGTTGAGTGGAGTGCATGACCGACGAAGCAAGTAGCAACGACCCGCCTCAAATCGCGTACCAAGTTGGCTTTGGATTGGCCATAATTCTTCTCATCGTGACCATGTTCCAATACCCACTTTGGTGACTTTTTCATCACGAAATTGAACATCCCTTCAAAAGGGAGGAGCCTGACATGATTTCATGTGCGGGATTGGAGGTGTTTTGGGACATCCCCAACCTGCAGTTCTCAACCGGATGAATCACCTCCAAAAGCATCGTGGACCCGACGAGCAATCCACGTGGGTGGACCATCATGTTGGCTTTGCACACACACGACTCGCCATCCTTGATGTCGATGGCAGTCAGCAGCCCATCAGTGCGCCCAATGGAAGCGTTTTGATCGTCAATGGTGAAATCTACAATCACGAAGTGATACGACACTCATATCCTCACTATCCTTTCAGCACTGCAGGAGATAGCGAAGCGATTCTTGCACTTCATGCAGCATCAAGGCCGACATCTGGCAAACCAAGTGCCCAAGATCATGCCAACTGGCTTGGGATGCTCGATGGCATGTATGCCTTGGCACTGTGGGATGCTCAACACGAACAATTGATTTTAGCACGAGACCCGATGGGAATCAAACCACTCATGCGAACTCAAATTGACGGTGACATGCTTTTTGCGAGTGAAGCCAAGGCATTTCATGCCGATGAGCGATACACGCCTCAATTGGACGAACTTGCGTTTGCTGCGCGTTTGGTCTGGGAATATCCGCTCGACGCTACAACGCTGCTCAAAGGAGTTCACCATGTTCGTCCAGGTACCGTTGAAGTTTGGAGCACCAATCAACACGGAGAGGCTTCGTGTAGAGGAGTCGCTAAAATTGAGCGACAAGCGATGAAACCAGCGAAAGCATGGGACCCTTCTCACCAAGCCGAACCTTTGCTGGATTCATTCATCACGAGTGTCCAACAACGCCTGATGGCAGACGTGCCCGTCGGCATCGTTCTCTCAGGGGGCCTTGACTCGAGTCTCGTAGCAGCAGTAGCCCATGAAGCGGCACAGCGAGCAGACCAACCTGTCCCTGAATGCTGGACGGTAGCTGAAAGCGAAGAGAACCCCGATTGGATAGCAGCAGAACATGTCGCCTCGCATTTTGATCTTCGTCATCACCAACACATCCTAGAACAAGACGCCTTTGAACAACGATTGCCACAACTCGTCTGGCATGGAGAAGATATTGATGTAACGGTTCTCTTCTTCAACCCACTCTTTGAACACATGTCCCGCCATGTCAAGGTCGGATTGTGCGGTCAAGGAGCCGATGAATTGCATGCAGGGTATCCACGCTACGGCCAACTCGCCGACCACAACAACGCCCTCCAAGAGCGGATGCAAGCCCTTCCTGATGTGATGCGACAACAATTGGAACAGGGAAGACTGAAGTCAGAAGAAGGCTGGTTTCTTGACCGTCACCAGCCGCAAGAACATACCAAGGACCTACAGACCATGCTTGACTTCGAGTTGAATCACGGGCAATTGAGTAATTTCCAACTCCGACTGGTTGACCGTCACTCGATGGCTCATTCATTGGAAGTCCGTGTCCCTTTCTTGGGCAGTGAGCACCGAAAGGAGACCTATGCCCTCCCGATGGACTGGCGACGAAGCCAACAACGAGAAGAAAAGGCCGCATTACGCAGGGCAGCTGACCTCACAGACCTTCCCAAAGACATCGTTCGAAGACCCAAACTCCCTGCGGGCCGGGCTACATCACCGACCATGCTCAACACCTTCCTTGACCAGTATTCCGCTCAGACCGAGGAATTGATGGAACGTTACAATACATGGGCCCCCGCCTTGAAAGGACAAGAAGAGTTATCGCTGGGGCTTGGACTCTTTGAGGCGTTGCACCTTCAGGAGGGCGGTTATACGAAGGTCAATCGAAGCGTCCATGATTTGTTAAATGAGGTGATTGAATGCTAGGTTTGCAGTCCACAAAGAAGCGAATTGAGGAGAAGCGTGAAGACATCACCGCTTGGATGAAAGTCAAACGCAGTGAAGTCGCCATTCCGATTTACGGCAGTGTTGACATTCGGGATGCTGGCTGGAAAGTCGGAGTCGTTGATGCCAACCACTTCCCCGCGGGATTCAACAATATTTCACAGCATGATTTTGATGAATTGGCGCATCTGTTCGCCGAGCACATCCATCAGAATCATCCCGACTGTGGCTGGGTTCATATTTTCCCCGAAAGTCACACAAGGAACCAAGGCTATGTCGAAAATATCATCACCATCAAGCGGCTCATTGAGCAAGCAGGTTTCCGATGTACGGTCGGGTCACGCGACCTTGATGAATTCGGCACATTGCACGGAATTTCTGGCCCTCTCAAATTGGATTTGGTTCAGTTGGACGACAATGGAGAGTTGAACGTTGATGGCCAATGTCCTGACTTGATTCTCCTCAATAACGACCTTACTGGAGGAACGATCCCTGGCCTCCAAACAACCAATGTCTCACCACCGGCTGAAATGGGTTGGCACGTCAGGAGGAAATCAGAACATTATGCCTGCCTCCAACCCTATGTAGAAGAAATTGCGGCACTCTTGGACATCGACCCGTGGCATATGATGCCCCGTTGGTTTGTTTCAGAAAACAAGTGTCTCACCGAAGATGCTTGCCGAATCAAACTCGCTGCAGAAATTGATGAATTTCTGGCCTCCATCCAAACGAAGTATGATGAGTTAGGTATTGAGGAAAAGCCCTTCGCAGTTATGAAAAATGATAGTGGCACGTACGGATTAGGCATTCTTATTTTGGAATCGGGGGATGCTATTTTGAATCTCTCAAACAGAAAAATCAACAAGTTGCGGTACGCTAAAGGTGGAAGCGATGTTGAAAACTTCCTGATCCAGGAGGGCATCCCTACAAACATGATCACAGAAGACGGAGCTCCTGTTGAACCCGTAGGTTACCTCGTTGGAGGGGAGGCTGCCGCATGGTTTTATCGAATCAATCCAAAGAAATCCGCCCGGGACAATCTCAACTCACCAAGTGCGATTTTCACCAGTGCTTCAGAAGCGACACAGAGATACGGTGAGCATTCAGAGACATGGCACGCTTTGCTCGCAGAGTTGAGCATGCTGGCCATGGGAGCAGAAGCAGCCCTTCGAGGGAAGTAAGATGGCAACCGTACACTGCTTGGGATGTGGTTTAGTTGGCGATTATGTCGCCCGACTGTTGGCTGAAGCAGGACATGAAGTCCATGCCTATGACCTCACAAAGCGCGATATTGCGGGCGTCAAGGTTCACGTTGGAGATGTATTCACTCAACTCAAAACACTTCCAGAAGGGTTGGTCATCAACATGTTGCCCGGAGATTTTGGACACCAGGCTACCCGTGAATTGGTTCACCTCGGGCGCAAGATTGTCGACCTGTCATTCGCAGAGCAAACTCCTGATGTACTCCAAGAAGATGCACTTAGTAAGGGTGCAACCGTTGTTTGGGATGTAGGCATAGCACCGGGTTTTTCCAACCTCTTGGTGGCGCAAGCCTTGAGAGATCAAGGTCGGGTCGATGATGTTCAAATCAGAGTCGGAGGAAATCCAACCAAACCCGACGGCAATTGGTCGTACATGGCCCCATTTTCGCCCTACGATGTCATTGCAGAATACACCCGGCCCGCTCGAATCATCAGTGATGGCGTGACCGTCGTTCGTCCGGCTCTTGACCAACGACATCGAATTACTGTCAGTGGGCGAGGTGAAATGGAAGCCTTCCTTTCGGATGGTTTGCGTTCACTGTTGTGGACTGTTCCCGCTCAATCAATGGCGGAATATACCGTCCGCTGGCCGGGTCACATCCAACGTTATATCGACATGAAAAATGAGGGGACGCTGGACCCAGAAACATTGGTGCAGTCATGGGCACTGGATCCAACCAAAGGAGAATTCACCTGGATGGAAGTTCTCTTGACCGCTAACGGCGAAGTAATTCGTTGGACGGTGGAAGACGACGGGAAAGGAAGCGATTCATCGATGGCACGAACCACAGGTCTGGTTACAACTGCGGTTGCTCTTCAGTGGCTTGAAACCCCCGAATCAATTCCTGTCGGTGTCCACGCACCCGAAGAATTGCCACCTGTATTTCTCGAACGAGCAAGTGAACTGTTTCGCGAACACGGAGTGCAAGTTCACATGACCTCTCCCCGCACAGACTGAAAGGGTGGACCGTCTCGCCCCACCATGAACCGTTCCCTTTGGTACATCCTTACGATTGCCATTGGATTGTGGGTTTCGGCTACTGCCTGCGCTGGTTTGCTACCCGATGCTTGGGCTGAATGGCCCGTCAATATCTGGTGTTGGGGATTGTTCTCCTTCATCTACCTCAGAACTGACCGGAAGGAACGAATTGAGATGCTCACCGTCATTGCTATCGCTACGCCAATGGAGCTCTTTTTCTCAGAAATATGGCTTGTGTATGAGTATCAACGCGATTTCATGCCCCTCTTTGTTTCCGCTGGCCATTATTTCCTCTTTGACCTGGGTCGCAGGATTGCCATAGCCTTGCCCGAACGTATGGCTTTTCCCATATTGATGCCATTCGTACCGCTTGTCGCCTATGGAGTTTGGACGGGTGGAGACACCTCTGCTCCGTTCCTGCTTGTCCTGGTATTGGCATTCACACAATGGGGGCCTCAACCCCGCCTTTATGCCTCAA
Organism: Candidatus Poseidonia sp.; assembly: GCA_030829545.1. Classification (GTDB taxonomy): domain Archaea; phylum Thermoplasmatota; class Poseidoniia; order Poseidoniales; family Poseidoniaceae; genus Poseidonia. Next base: position 97,261 of record JAURAI010000005.1, read on the forward strand.
TGGCTTGGGCTGCTTTGGGAATGGAATTACTGGGGACATACCTGAATAATTGGACTTGGGCAACCGACGTCCCATGGACCTCGCTCACTGCTTGGAACCCTCCCCTCTTGGTAGGTGCGTTCTACTGTTTTGGTGATGTATTAGTGAACCTGTGCGTTGCCAAGTTTCAAGGGGAACCGCCGCTGGAGGTTGTACCATGACCGGCGTTGACGAACTGCGCAAACGCCGCGAAGAAGAGGCACTGCGCATCCGAACTGCACTGAATAGGCAGCGAGGAGAGCAACGTGCAAATACAAAGGGTGGCGAAGGTACCGTTGCTTTTGTTGAAGAACGAAAGTGCATCGGATGTGACCAGTGTACCATTGTTTGCGACGATGATGCCATTGAACTCTATCACCTCGATGTGAAGAGTCCGCTCATGTCGGTCGAAAGCAATCGGAAAGCGATGATCATCCGTGACGCTTGCACTGGATGCCGGTTGTGCGTCCTTGCATGTCCAACCGACGCCATCACAATGATTGACCGATAAGAGGTGAACACATGTCAAAGAAAGGAAAAGACCCGTCTGCACAACGCTTTGGTGGCGAATTCGGCCCCTATCGCAAACCTGGAACCACTGGCGTGAGCCTCTCAAATTTCAAAACGCTCGTTTGGGTATCAAACATCGGAGGTTTGTTGTTGGTGGTCCTCGCACTTGAATTGCTCTTCGTCCAGCACAACTTCACATGGGGATTTCTTTCCCTCGTGATCGGTGTTGCTATTGCACTCTTCCCTTCGAATTACGAAATCGTCGGCATGAGTGACGACGATGCTGAAGACGGAAATTGAATTCAAGCTTCAGCAGGTTCTTGGACTTGGGTTTCTCCAGCCACCTGTGCTTTCTTCTCGTTGACTTGGCGAGCGAGGAATGACACGACGTCAAGGATTTCAATGTCCTCGTAGGCTTCATCGCCTTCAAACTTCAAACACTCAAAGTGAGAAACACACTTGGGACAGGATGTGAGCATGGTATCAGCACCTGTTGCACGAACTTCTTCCATTCGAGTCACACGCAGGGAGCGTGCATTCTCGTTGCAGGACATCATGCTTGAAACACCACAGCACATGGCATCCTCGCCACTGTGCTCCATCTCGACAATCTCAACACCTTCGACTGCATTGATGAGTTCACGTGGTTCGTCGTAGATGCCCATTTGGCGACCAAGTCGACAAGGGTCGTGGTAGGTCACCGTCGTTTCTTCAGATTTGAGGTTCATGTCAAAGCCTTGTTCAATCAAGAATTCAGTTGTGTGCATGACCTTAACGTCTTCAAGTTCGTAATCTCGAGCAAAGGTTCGGAAACACTCAGCACAAGAGGACACGAGGGTGTCAATACCCGATTCGTTGATCTTGCGCTGGTTGTAAGCTTTCAACTTCTCAAAGACTTCATCCAAACCTTGCCACTTTTGGTCGTGACCACAGCACTTGAGGAAGTCTCGACCGAGGTAGGCAACATCTGTTTCCATCTCTTCAAAGAGTGTGAATGCAGCGGTCGTTGTATCCCCGAGGTTCATGCTTCCTTCATTGACGTGGGAAAACACCATTTCTTGGTCCAAGTAGTCAACGCAACCGGGATAGTAGCCGATGTTGGAGGTGATGGGGTACTCTTCTGTAGGGATGAATTCCTCATCCGCAGCTTCCTCAGCCTCAGCGTTGAGGACTGCTTGCAAGACGGTGTGGGGAATCTCTGCTTGGGGTCCACCGACAATCAGGCTTCGTCGGATATCAACATAGGAGTCGTAATCCACGAGTTGAGGGCAAGCATTGGTACATGCCGTACATGTAAGACACGAATACAGAGGCACACCATCGTCTTCATTATTCCAAGAGTTGTAGATGATGTTGAGTTTGTCTCCACCGTTGAAAAGGCGAATTGGACAAGCGTCGTCACAAAGGTCACAGCCGTAGCACTTGTTCATTTCGAACTCATATCCACGGGCCATGTATCGGAGCAAAACGAAGACCAAGGCTCCGAAGGTGACACATGGAATGAACATTGCATAGGTCAACTTGGCGTCCAATGCTTTCGGGTTCTGGTGGTAGGTTGGATTTTCAATGTACGAGAAGGAGTCGCCTCCAAGAGCCATTTCTTCGCTGTTGGTGAGGTTGACCGTGTGGCCAGCAAGACCGGCAGGTGCATCCTCGCTCCAAATCAGCAGAGGCTGGAAACTTGCGATGGTGAACGCAGTTTCGGTCGAAATGCTCTGATTGAGGGCAAGTGGTCCGCTCACAACAACGTCGTAGGAGTAATCGTAGGTTCCAACGGTCATCTCAACGGTTGCACCTTCGCAATTTGCAAACGAAACTACTTCCTTTCCGTTGGCGTTGGTAACTGTAAGGGTGGTAGCGACCATCGTCTGGGTAGATACATCGTTGATTTTACGCTCGCTCGAGCGGAATTCGCAAGAGAGGTCGGTCGTGATGCTCTCTACTTCTTCAGGGTGGCCTTCGGGGAAGTAATCCAAGTCCTCAGTGATTGTGAAATTACCAGTGACTGACCATCCATCTCCACCGTTGAAGGTGGTACTGTCTGCTGCGGCGTTGATACCATTTGCTGGATCTTGATGCCCGTTGGCATCAGAGAAATCGGTAATGATGTATCTTGCTGGCTGGTAGATATTCCAGTCCAACCATGCCACGGTTGGCACGACTCCGCTTTCTGACCAGCCTCGGTCGTCAGTGAATTCGTTGACGTCATGGACATGGACATCGGTAGGTTGAGTGCGCATGGCTTCCAATTCCCCGTAGTCCTTGATTGTCAGAAGGCCCTTTGCCTCCCAGAATCCGTTGTCATAGGTATCGTAGGTAGCCACGGTTGCGGCTGATGAGATAATCAGGGCACCGACGATCAGTTGGCGGCTCTTGGCAACGGTAAATCCTGTACCCCAAGCACGAATGAGCAAACCACGGCCAATGAAGTAGACACAAATCCACATCAGAATACCGGTCATGACCCACGGTATCGAATTGAATACGTCAGCAATCCAAGGTTCTCTTGTACCACACAACAGGTCACCGTGCGAATCAAGTTTACAGAAATCGGACCGATTTTTGCCGTAGAGCTCAAGGAAAATATTGATTGAGAAAACGGAGATGAACCAAATGTGAGCGAGATAGACTGCACCAGCGGCTGCGAACCAAGGGTCTTCCACTGGTCGCTTTTCACGTCCACCGAGGAAAGGAGGAAGGGCAAGAATACCGACAGGAATACCTGTGAGAGCAGCGCCCCACCATGCAGCGTTCCATGGGAACATAGGTTGGCCTACAATTTCGCCAATAAAGCCTGTGGGAACCACAAATTGAGGGAGATATTCTCCCCATCGGAGGTATCCATATGAAAACAGAACATACCAGTCGGGGAATACAAAGCCTGCCTGAGCGTAGGGGTCCGCTGCACCGTGAAGTGGCGGAGGAATGAGCCATGCATAAAAGAGGAGAATGGAGAGCATGGACGCAAAGATGATGCTGTCACGCAACACTTCGTGCGGCCAGAATCCGTGACCCGTACGGGTACGCTTCCTCTTTTCTTCCGCCTTTTGGAGCTGTTCCTTTTCTTCCATGTAGAGCGAAGCTACACGGCCAAAGTTATCGATTAATCCCATAATTACTCCTCCGTATCAATGTGGCTCCGCAATACCTTGTACCCAAACGATGAACAAATGTATGATGATGAGCGTTGTGACGATCACTGGAAGAATGAATACGTGAATGAAGTACATTCGTGTAACGGTGAGTGGCGTCAATTCTGAACCTGAAAACAGGAGCGTTGCGATGTATTTCCCGACCAGTGGACTTGAGTTCGCGAGATTGATTCCAATGATAGCCGCACCGTAGGCCAGGCTGTCCCATGGGAGGAGATAACCGGAATAACCGAACACGATGGTCAGAGCCATCAGGGCTACACCGATGAGCCAGTTGAGTTCACGTGGGTTACGGTAAGCGCCGGTGAAGTAAACACGGCACATGTGAAGGAATACGCTGGCGACCATGAAGTGAGTTGTCCAGTGGTGCACGGCACGCAAGATATAGCCAAAGGGCAATTCTGTCATGATGTATTGCATGCTTGCATAAGCCGGTGAAGGGTCACCTTCGCCACCTGGCACGTAATAGATCCCGAGGACTGTACCCGTGATGACGAGGATGATGAAAGAAAGGAAGGAGATACCACCCAAACAATAGAGGGGGTACCAATACCAAATGATTCGAAGTTTGTACTTCTCTGCGTGAGTTAACGGCATTTGGCGGTGCATGTTGTAGTAGGCACCCTTGGACATATTCCAGTAGTCTTGAAGCCTGAAACGTGTGTCCAGCCAAGAAAACACCCAGAGGAAGGAACGCTCTGCCACTCCCATCTTGCCAGTGGATTCAACAGCACGCAAGATGTCTCGACGAGGCATCTCTTCGTTCTCCTTGCGCAGCGTAAACGCCACGAGAAGAACGAGGAAGACGATGAAGAACCACAAAACCCAGAACATTGTTGTCATTTCTTCACCTCAGTCACAATAAGTATACCAGTCAACATAATCTGGCAATCCTTCGATGTTATCACCGTTGAGTTGGATAGGGATGATGGGCAACCCGACAGGAGCAGGGCCACCTGAACGACGGATACCAGCATATTGGAAGGTAGCCCCGTTGGAACGGTTTCTGTTCGTATTCATTTCCAAAACAGTTGGGTCAAATCGGGACGAATGGCAAATGCAGAACAATTTCGTACCTCCGTCATCTCCACCACCTGGCGTCCATGAATCTTCAGTAAAGGAATTTGAAACAAGTTGCCATCCTGGAATACAACACAAGTGAGTACAACGGCCAAAGACCATCACGAGATCTTCGCTGGGCATCAAACGAGGGTCGGCTTCAGCCAAATCATCGAAGTGTCCGACGTATTTCCCTGTCTCGTCGATTCCTTCTGTAAATTGGAAGCGGGCTTTTCCGTTGGATTCAATCGTGCCAGCGTTCTTGGAGTGCTCAACATACATCACGACGACGGGAACACCGTTCCAAACTCCAGATGCACCAGAGGTACCGGTAGAAGAAAGAGCCGCTTCATTTTTGAAATCAGTTTTTGTCATGGGTTGCAAGTGCTTCGCACCGTACCATGCCTCGTCTTCTCTGCCTTTGGCCCAAAACTGGACGGCTAAATCACCGCCACCTGTCGCACCGGGTGGAAGAAGAATTGAGGCGAAGCCGAGTATACCAAGCGAAGCAGTCAACACACCTGCGGCAGTGTTGAATCCGTATCGAAGGAATTGCCGACGATTGACGCTCGTGGTGGTTCCAGCGAGGCTATCTCCTTCAACAGATGGTGCTGGTTTGAGTTCATATTCACGTGCCATTGGTCATCACCACTTGTACTCTCGCCAGTCTTTCTGGTGTTCAGGAATGAACTTGTTTTGAGCGTGCTTGACAATAATTGTGTCAGGAAGGATGTACTTGAGGTAAATCACACCAATCATAATCACCGTGGTGAAGGTCATGGCCAGATGGAACGAGAGTTGTTGTTGGTCCCAGCCTTGAGCAAGACCGTATACCATCGAGAAACTCCAATAGCAAATCCAGAAGAGCCCCCATGCAAGGAAAAACATGGTGAGGTAGGATGCTCCTGATGGCGCCAGTGAGGCGCTTACAATCGTTCCGGGTTCAGCGACGTTAAAGACACCGTGATCGATTGCAGAGGACATTTGATCCTCTGTCAATTCTGCTCCTTCGAGTGCAACACGTGCATCGTCAACGGGGATTGAGCCGTCGGCTACCCCTCGCAATAAGGTAGTAATGGTGTCATCCATCATTGATCACCTCGTCGGTTCAATTTGTATCGCAAACGCAATTGATTGCTGCGTCCTTTGTATGAGGTAGAGAAACCATAGCGTAGCAAGAGTCCTGCAAAGATAATGACGCCAATCACTGCTCCAAAGCCGAGAAGCCCAAGCCAGTGTGCACGGAGTTTTGCACCCATGTGGTGAAGGTCAACGCCGTGGTGAGCAGGTTCGGGAGGTGCCACATTCCCATCTCCAGCGAAGAGGGTCCTCGTGCCCATGGCTACAGAGGATTCATCCCCTTCAGTAAGAGCAAAGTTCAGCTGATTCCATCGGTCTTCGACACCAGGAATTTGGTCGCCATTGACCGAATTACCAGCGATCCAAAAGTTGGCAGGTCCAGCACCGGCTTCCGTAGGTGCGGTCCATTCTAGCGTCCATGAACGGTCTGCATTGGCTGCAGAGGCTTCGGTGTGCGTGAGTGATTGAGGGTCAAGTGCCCCGTCAATTTCCCAGTTCTGAGCCTCATCGCTGGCGAGTGAGCCGAGTGATGCTCGCATCGAGAAGCCAGCGGTGTACGTGCCAGTTGCCTCAGGACCTCCGATGAGTTGAAGCACGAGCGTGTAGGTTTCTCCTGCGGCCCAAGCATAGGGCACGTCGTCCAAGATGACTTGGACGGAATTGTCAGCGACTTCGTTGTGGCAGAGACAACCCGATTTTGCAACATCGTCGATGTCAACTTGACCGGTCGAACCCTGATGACTTTGAGAGCCACCAATGCCGCCGTGATACGATGAGGCGAGAGATGGGAGAAGCAACAAGAGCCCTACCATAGCCAGCAGCGTGGTACGGTATTTGCGGGAAGTTTTGTGCACAGCATCACCCTTATGGCTTTGCGACTTGTGCAGACTCCTTAAACATTGTCAGCAAAACACCACCTTAAATGCGTTGCAGTCGTGCGTTTTTTGTGATGTATTTGAAACTACATATATCATCTGAACAAGAACGACTCACCTTGGCTGCAGGAAAGGGTTCATCATGAACCGAGCCTTGCCCTACATGAGCGCCATGACCGACCATGCATTTGAGAACACGTATGACCTCTCTGACAAGCAATTGCAACAACTCGATGATGCTGAAGAATTGATGCTCAAGGGTTCGCTTGGTGCTGCAGAAACCATGCTTTTGAGCATGTTGAAAGGCGACGAAGAATGCATCCCTGTACTTTCAAATCTCGGTCACCTTTACGGCCGTTATCTCTCCGAATTCGAAACCGCCATCGAGTACTACGACAGAGTTCTTGCCATCGAACCCGACAACGCATGGGCACGAGATGCACGACGACGTTACCTACGTTACATCGATTGATTACCAACACCAAAGTTCATTGAGATGCCGCCCTCAGTAGGTGGCATGGACCCGTCCAACATCCTCATCGCAGGAGTCGGGGGCATCGGATGTTCATGGGCTCACCAAGCCCACCTACGATGCGGCATGGGCGCCCACTTGGCACTTGTTGATGCAGACGACTCCAGTTTCAAAACCGGTGAGAATACTCACATTCTACGCCTTGGCCACGCCCTTGATGAGAACGGATGTGCAGCCCTACCCCCGCTTGCTGAACAGCGCATGCGAGGGTTGGCCAACCTAACGAACCTTTTGTTCAAATCCACCGAATTGGTGATTCTCCTTACCGGGCTAGGAGGCGGCGTTGGCACAGGAGCAGCACACGAATTTGCTCGTCAAGCACGCCAGTCAGGAGCCATTGTTCTTGCAGTGGCAGGATTGCCCTTCGAGTCACAACCCGCACGAGCCGCCATTGCGGAAGACGGCCTTGCTCGCCTTGAGCATGTTGCGCACGTCACCGTTCGTCTTTCGCTTGAACGCTTGGCTCGGCAAGCGAGGGAGCGTGGGCAAATGTGGCAAATGGGTGCGGAATGGATTGAAGATCTCGTTGACGGATTGGTTCGAACACTCATGCGCATGGGCCTCATCAATCTTGACTTGATGGACCTGCGGGCTATTGTTGACCAAGTGGGCGGAGCCACCATGCTGGTCGGCGTCGGGCGCCCAGACGACCCCAAGGGAATCCTCGAATCTGCCCTTAAGGCCCCGTTAGCCGCCATGGACGTCAGCGGAGCCAAAGGATGCTTGATTCAAGTCGAGGGTGGCCTGGGGATGACCATTGGGCAGGTTGACGCCGTGACGGCTCTCTTCACAAGCGCTCTTGATGACGATGCTCAAGTGATCCTCGGAGCAAGAGTGAGCGAGGATCTGGTCGATACCATTCGGGTCGTAACCTTACTATCAGGAATCAGTTGATTTAGTCCAAGAGTTCGATTTCATCGTCCCATTGAACGCCTTCTGCGAGCGTCTCAGGCTCCTTTGTCGCCCACGAAACATCATCGCCGATATCACTTGGGGCGGATGACGTGTCCGATTCCGCAGGTGTTTCTGCACCTTGGGGTGCGACCGCTTCCTGTATTTCGCCCCCTTCATCCACCAGTGGCGCAGGTGTCACATTCGCAACAATGCGTTGTACCTTAACGCTCTCATCATGATTCCCAATGGCCTTGGTGAGGACTTTTGGCTGAAGCCACATGAAGGTGAGCAAGACGATGATGTGGCCGGCGATCATGACGTTTTGAATGTCGTCAAGAACAGCGGTGAGCATAGCGACGCTGCCAGCATAGGCATAGCCAAAGGAGAGACCAATGGGTAGAGCGTTGTTCGTGTGCACCAGTCGGAAGGAAGAGCGGAAGGAACGAGAGGTTAGACTCCATATTGCCATGAGAATGGTAAACATCATCAGTAACAGTTCCTCAATGAGAAGGGCGGCATTTGAGGGCGTCATTGTCCAGTGCCGCCAAACAGTGAGAAGGTGCCAAGTGATCATGGCCTGCGTAAGCAACATCCATCGCGATGAAAAACGATGGAGATGACGCTGATGAGCAGCAATCGTTCGTTGGTGACGGGTCAGCCAAAAGGAGATGGTAAAAAGAGCCGCAAAGAGGACATAGAACACAATATTTTCGCTCAATACTGCCATTGGATTGGAGGCGCCTTTCGTTATCATTTCAAAGGCAAACAAAAGGGCGTAAGAAAGCAGGATAAGGATGATTAAAGCGACGGACATTGAAATCCCTAAGGAGCCTTTTGCCTCTTCGGGAGCAGGCAAGCGTTGAGCTGCAAAGGTAGAGAGCCATGTTGCGAAACTCCGCCCTTGAACAATCGCCCACACCACGAAGAGGCTGCTCAATACGAGTGGCAAAGTTGAGGATAGGTCTCCCAAGGCTCCGTTTTCACCAACCAAAAGCTGCAGAAGGACGAGGGCGCAAAGACTTGCAGCGAGCGGGAAGATGCAAATGCGGAATGAGGAAATCATTGATTTGAAGCGCCCGATGCTTTTCTCTTCTGCTCTTTCAGGCAGGGCAGTCCAACGTTGAACAGTGGAATTGGAAGAGAATATTCCCGTCAAGAAGTTTCCGCTCGACAAGGATATGAAACCGATTGCACTCAATGTTTCAAAACCATTTGATGCCATGATGTGAAGCACGGAGGAGAGAAGGAGGATCAATACCACATGAGGGAGGGTGCGGGTGCTCAGCAGCACACTCAACAATGCCCAAATTGAAGCGTTTTGCTCTTGCAGAACCTCAATACCTGAACCTTCAGAGGCCGTCTCCTCGGGTTGTTCCATCGTATCGCTCACATGATGTCGTGGTAGCCCACCATTTTCATACTATGGTCAAGAAGAAGGTGAAAACTCTTGAAGCCCTCCCCCTAGGCCTGTTCATGGCCAAACGACTCACAAAGGCACTTCGTGGGAAGCGTCGGTGGGTTGGCTTGGTCACTGCCCCGAGTCTCCAGTCCCGAAAGGATGTTGAAGACAAGATCGACGAAATAATCGATGAACTTGATGTTTCAAGCACCCCTCGTTTGATGGATTTTTTCCGTTCAGATTCTGAGACTTCACGCCGTTTTTGCACGGAAATCCTCCCCGAACAGGAGTACTTGGGATTGATGATTTTACGCATTGCTCACCAAGACACGCCGGCTCTGAGAGCATTCCTTTCTCAATCCTCAGCCCTTGAGAGGTATGGAATGAGGACCTACACCACAAGTGGAAAGATTCGTTTGGTGAGGCAACGCATGGGGATTGTCAAACAACCTCGCCAACATCGGTGAACATTACTTTGATGGCCTGCATCCGTCTCGACAAGCCATGGGAGGTGGAGGAGCGGCTCCGAAAATGAAGATGAGTGATGCGCTCATTTTGACTGGAGTCACCATCCTCGTAGGCTCCTTATTCATGCACGCCTGGGTCACACCCATACAAATCAATGGAGAAGATCCACCCTACACCAATGGGGCTTCAATGATGAATGGTGACGTCTTTGTGATGAACCTCGCCGTGGTCAATGAATCAACCGTTCGCTTTGTATTGTATGATGAAAGCGACAGCATCGTTGATGCAGAAACTGTGACCTTGGCCAGCGGCGGAGAGGTTGAGCAACGGTATGAGATTTCAGAAGGCGGGTATTACACCTATGAAATCGACACGAAGGGTGGAGATGGTACCCTTGAAATTGATATCGAGCGGAAGTACATGATTGACATGCTCCCCTTCCCAATTGGAGGCTTTTTGTTAGCCTATGGACTCTACCAGCGAGATGATGAAGGAGACGAAAACGAATCTGAAGTGCTCGATGCAGAATTAGATGCTTGACCAAACCAATGCATCAGGGTCGTCCACGAGCAGGTTATTTTCACGAACAGTGACCAGCAACTGACCTTCTTCATCCATGCCCGAATACGCTACCTTTTCATTTCTATAGAAAAGGGGCCCTAGGTTTGATTCGGCTTGCCTTACCTCGCGATTGAGGTCGTCAAGATAGAACCGGTGTTCACCTAAGCATGCATTCACCGTCGGATCAAAAAGAGAGGCGACCATTGCATGCAAATGTTCCATGAGTTGGAGTTGGTTGACGCTGGGGAGTGCGTCGAGAAGCGAGCCATAGGGTTTGGAAGCGACAAGGTTGAGACCTAAGCCGAGAACGATGCGGTGTTTCTTGCCCGAAGACCGTGCTTCGAAGAGAATACCCCCGAATTTTTGCCAGCCTTCGGATGACCGAAGAAATAAGTCGTTGGGCCATTTCAAACATATGAACTCAGAATGTTCTGCTGCGTATGTGCGCAAAAGTAACTGAACATGATGCCCCACGAGCAATTGATGCATGGTTGAATGAGACATGCCACCATCCAAGGCCACCACCCAGGAGGCCATGACGGCTTGTTCGGGAGAAGTCCATGACCTCCCCCTCCTTCCTCTCCCTTTGGATTGATGGTCGGCGCTGACTCGTGAACCAAGACCGTAGGTGGAATTCAGAAGGTACGCATTGGTGCTTTCGAGGGTTGGGTGGTGTTCAACCGTTGCCTTTGGAAATGGGCGCCACAAAGCGAGAGCACTGAGAACTTCACCCTCTTCAAATTGACATTGCCCAACGACACGTGCTGCGAAGCCCTTTCGCCAAGCGAGAGGCATTGCACGGTCACCGATTCCAAGATTTGAGACGATAACATAAGCTCGCCCACCTGGCCTGAGCAGCTGGCCGGACTCAAGAAGGTTGAGAAAACGTGCATACAATCCTACATCATCGGTATCGATCATGGCCGCCTCTTCAAGGGGGCCGAGAACAGGCTCTCCCGGCTTTGGAGGAGACAGGTAGGGCATGTTCCACATCACGACATCGTAGCGTTCATCCCCCATCCATTGTTTGGGTAGACCGTCTTGTAGAGGACCCGGCCCTCCTTCTCGAACCCTGATGGCGTAACCGTATTTTTCTGCATGGCCTTTGGTGCAAGCAACCGCATATGGGTTGATGTCACAGGAGGTTACCGACCAGCCAAGACTTGCAGCAAAAAGAGAGACTGCTCCTGCTCCACAGCCAATTTCAAGTGCTTTGGTTTGCGAAGAAAGGTGTGCCTTGTTGATGACATGAGCGAGAAGGTTGGTATCTTCCCGAGGTCCGTAGACAGTGGGGAGAAGATCCAAGTCAAAGCGCTGACCAATGGGTGAGTTCCAACTGACCGTTTGAGCGGGTCGTTCGAGGCGCTCAATTTCTGCTTCGGCATCTGCCTCTTCAAAGTGATGAGGCCCTCTCATGAATCCCCCGAAGGGTGCTCCCATCATCATTCTATGCCCGTACCAATCCGTATAAATGTGCGATTTTTGGCGAATAGAACACTTCTTAGGGAGGCCATCTATTGGATCATCACTGGCAGGGTGCGGAGCGCATGGCTCAATTGCATCCCGAAACGTATAAGAACACCATGTCATTCGGACGAAAAGCCCAAGTTGCTACATTGGGCCTGTAGCTCAGTCAGGTAGAGCGTCGGACTTTTAATCCGATGGTCGCGGGTTCGAACCCCGTCAGGCCCGCCTGACAACGCTACTGGCCTTGCGTAGTGGGGCGTTCGCGGGGGTAACGAAATGGTAGTAAAGAGTGCAACGAAAAAGCGGTTAATGGAACTCGGCGTTTCAGAAGAATACTCCCACAAACTTGCAACCGACCGCAACATGACCGACATCAAGAACATGTCTCACGACGATGTCGCCTCAACCCTTGGTATTTCCAAGGACGCTGAGGAATTCATTACCACCATGCAAATTATCGCTGAACAAGGCTCACGCCGCCGAGCAGCAAAGAAGAGCACGAAGATCACCATTCGAGCCAAGGCCGTCGACGACATGGACCGTCCAGAAATCACGTCCCGTTTCAACGCCCTCAACCACGAACTCGTCCCCCACCAAGAACTCGTTGGGCCTGCAAATGTCTCTCCCGAGGAGCAACTCGCCATTGAAACTGAAGAACTCGCCCCCTGGCGAATGATTCAGCCAGACCCCGAAACTGGCGAGGACCGCTTGGCAAAGGAACTCCTGCCAAAAATTCTCATTACCGACCCCGTTGTCCAGGTTATCAAAGAAGTAGCCGAATCAGAAGACAACGCCCATCTCCAAGCAAATCCAGACCACAGGCCATTGGCTGCTGGCTGGATTGCCGACCGTGTGCTGAAGGTCATTCGCCGCTCCCCGTCGGCCGGCCAAAGTATTGCGTACCGGCTTATTGTGGAGGGGAACTGAGGAGAGGATACCATGCAAGAAATCATTCAAGCATTTTTCAAAGAACGCAGTTTGGTCAACCACCAACTCGCATCATACAACGACTGTATCCCTGCATCTGAATCCGCACTCTCACGCATGGAGAGCATCATTCGTAACATCCGTGTAGGAACCGATGAAGACTTCGACGACGACGAAGGAGGATACATCAAACTTGACGTTGCTGAGCAAGACATTGTCATTCGATTGAAGAATGTCAAACTTGGGCAACCCACTGTCAAGGAAGCAAACGGCGCACTCAATCCGTCCACGCCGATGGAATGCCGCCTGCGCAAGCTCACCTACATGTCTCCTGTCACTATCGACTTCACCATCAAGCGCAACGGTGTTCCCTCACCAACCGAAACTGGCGTAGCCGTCGGCAACATGCCGATCATGGTCCGTTCAGAGCGATGCAATCTCCACGCCAAGCACATCGCAGGTGACCGCGTCCTCAGCCCGACAACATCCGATGAAGACAAAGCTACCTGGCATGAAATGCTCCGAAAGAAAGGCGAAGACCCGCTTGACCCAGGTGGCTATTTCATCATCAACGGAACCGAGCGTGTCCTCATTTCTATGGAAGACCTTGCACCCAACCGCGTGACTGTCGAAATCAACAAGCGCTACGCCAAGCAAACCGAAGTCGCTAAAATTTTCTCACAGAAAGATGGTATGCGAAAGCCCTTGACTGTTGAGAAGCGCCGTGACGGTATGCTGATGGTCAAAATCAGTACTGCTGGCACCACTGCGATCCCTGTCGTCATGCTCATGCGCGCACTCGGCGTAGAGAATGACCAACAAATTTTCCAAGCTATCGCTGGAAACACGGATTCCTTCAAGTTCATCGTGGCAAACATCAACGAAGTCAACGATAACGAGGAATACAAAGTCGTGACCAGTGAAGAAAGCCACCAATGGCTTGAGAAGAAATTCGCTGCTGGCCAGCAAAAGGAATACCGTGAAGCACGTGTTAACCAATTGCTCGACCGTGAATTGCTACCTCACCTTGGTGACCAAGCTGAAGACCGTGAAAAGAAGGCCATCTACCTCGGCCGTATCGTTCGTCAAGTTCTCGAAATGGCCATTGAAGGTCGTGACCCCAACGACAAGGACCACTACGCAAACAAGCGTGTTCGCCTTGCAGGTGACTTGATTGAAGACTTGTTCCGTGTTTCAGCAGGACAACTCGCTCGTGACCTCAAGTACCAACTCGAGCGCCACCACAACCGCAAGCGGGAACTCAAGATTACATCCTGTCTTCGACCCGATGTTCTCACTTCGAAAATCATGCACGCACTCGCCACAGGAAACTGGGTCGGTGGACGTTCTGGTGTCAGCCAATTGCTTGACCGGACGACCTACCTTGCTGCTCTTTCACACATGCGACGTGTTACCTCACCATTGGTTCGCAGCCAGCCTCACTTTGAAGCTCGTGACCTGCACCCAACACAGTGGGGACGACTTTGCCCCAACGAGACCCCTGAAGGTCAAAACTGTGGCCTGGTCAAGAATGCTGCTCAAATGATTGACATCTCTGAAAACATTGACGAGGTCGAAATTCGTGAGCGACTTGACGAACTTGACGTCTATCAGCCCGATGACTGGACTGATGGTGATCGAATCCACGTTAACGGCGACATCTACGGAATTCACAAGCGCGGTGTCAAACTCGTTGACCACTTCAAGTCTGCACGCCGCCGTGGTGTCATTCCTTCCGAAGTATCAATCCGCCATGATGCTGAGAACAAGGACATTTTCATCAACACCGACAAAGGCCGAATCCTTCGCCCTCTCCTGATTCTCTACGATGGTGCCCCACGATTGACACAAGACCACCTTGCACGCCTTAACAACGGTGAGATGAACTTCCGTTCACTCGTCATTGAAGGTGTCGTCGAATGGGTCGATGCCGAGGAAGAAGAAGACCTCTACATCGCTCCACGGCCCTTTGTCCTCCCTGAGATGGTTCCAGAAGGCGACTCCGCTGGTCTAGCCGGCCGGGTCATCAAGCACGAAGACATCGAATGGATGAACCTTGGTCAACCACAAGCCGAGGTTGCTCACCTCCGTGCAAACGTCTGTCTGCCAAACGGCACATGGGAAAGCACTGAATTTGACGTGCCCTTGGAATACACTTCCGAACACACACACTGTGAGATCGACCCACAACTCGTCCTCGGCGTCTGTGCTTCGCTCATCCCGTACCCCGAGCACAACTCAACACCTCGTGTCACAGGTGGTACGGCCATGGTCAAGCAATCACTCGGTTTGCCCAGCGCCAACTACCGCATGCGCCCCGACACACGAGCACACATCTTGCACTACCCACAACGCTCCATCACCAAAACACGAGCAATGGCCACTACGAACTTCGATGACCGCCCTGGTGGTCAGAACTTCATCGTCGCCATCATGTCCCTCCACGGATACAACATGCAAGACGCTGTTATCATGAACAAAGGATCCATTGACCGTGCACTCGGACGTTCTACCTTCAACCGCACCTACAACGCAGAACGACGTCGTTTCCCTGGCGGTCAAGTTGAAGAAATCGAAAAGCCCGGCAGCTCCAAGCAAGAAATCAAAGGACTCAAGACTCCTGAAGCTTACATGCATCTTGAGGCAGACGGATTGCCCGTTCCTGAAACATCCCTCGAAGGTGGTAATGTATTGGTTGGAAAAACCAGTCCTCCACGGTTCCTCGAAGAAACATCCGGTGGCGCCTTTTTGATGGCTCAAGAACGCCGTGAATCATCCATGCTTGTTCGCCACGGCGAGAAAGGATGGGTCGACAACGTTTACGTGACTGAATCACTTGATTCCGGCCGTCTTGTCCGTGTCATGGTTCGAAGCCACAAAGTTCCTGAAGTGGGTGATAAGTTTGCATCCCGTCACGGACAAAAGGGTGTCATTGGACGCTTGGTTGAACAAGAAGACATGCCGTTCACTCAAGACGGTGTGGTTCCTGACCTCATCATCAACCCGCACGCCATTCCATCACGAATGACCGTTGCACACGTTCTCGAAATGATCGGCGGTAAAGTCGGTGCAATGGAAGGACGTCGTATTGACGGTACAGCATTCCGTGGTGAGAAGGAATCCAGCCTGCGCGACGGATTGGTTCGCAACGGCATGGACCATACAGGCCGTGAGATGATGATCAACGGAGAAACTGGCGAGGCATACCCCGCCGATATCTTCGTCGGATGTATCTTCTACCAGCGACTCCACCACCTTGTGAGTTCCAAGATTCACGCTCGCTCTCGTGGCCGTGTTCAAATCCTCACCCGCCAACCAACCGAAGGTCGTGCCCGACAAGGTGGTCTTCGATTCGGTGAAATGGAACGTGACTGTCTTATCGCACACGGTGCATCAATGGTCATCAAAGACCGATTGTTGGATGAATCGGACGGTATTGACATGTATGTCTGTGCTCAATCAGGTCACATCGCTTGGTACGACCCCAAGCGTGGCACCTACGTCAGCCCAATACACGGGGATGGCGCTGAAGTCTACAAGGTGCAGACTTCATATGCATTCAAGCTCCTCCTAGACGAAATGAAGAGTTTAGGAGTGGCCATGCGCCTTGAACTGGAGGATCGAAAATGAGCAGAAAGAGCACAATGATTCCAAAGCGAATCGCACAGATTCGTTTTGGCCTGATGGACCCCTTGGAAATCAAGAAGATGTCAGCAGTCGAAGTCAAGACAGCAGACACCTACAAGGACGACGGTCACGCCTACAAGCAAGGATTGATGGACCCTCACATGGGTGTTATCGAACCCGGTTTGTTGTGCCCAACAGACAACTGTCAGTATCAAGACTCACCCGGTCACTTCGGCCACATTCAACTTGAACTGCCGGTCATCCACATTGGATTTGTAAGCCTTATCAAGACCGCTTTGAAAGCAACCTGCAACAGCTGCAGCCACATTTTGCTTCACAGTGAACCAGGCACTGGCCCAACAGGAAACGATGAACAATCAGAACAGGACTACTACCGAAATCGTATCCGTGACGTCATTACCAAGCACGGTGTAGGTTCTACAGAGTTCTCAAAGATCATCAAGGAAGTCGAAAAGGTGACCTCCGGAACCAAGCGAAAGGTCTGCATGCACTGTGGTACAAGCCAAGGTAAGATCATCCTTGACAAACCGACCACCTTCAAAGAGAAGCATGAAAACCCTGCAACTGAGCGCAAACTCAACCCTCGTGACGTTCGAGAATGGTTGAGCAGCATCCCCGCCGACCACCTCATTTTCATCGGTATGGACAAGCAAAACCGACCCGAATGGATTGTTCTGAAAGTATTGCCAGTTCCGCCCATCACGGTACGACCATCCATCACCTTGGACAGTGGCGACCGTTCGGAAGACGACTTGACTCACAAATTGGTCGACGTACTTCGAATCAACCAGCGACTGCGTGAAAACCGTGACTCCGGTGCTCCCCAACTCATTGTTGAGGACCTTTGGGAATTGCTTCAATACCACATCACGACCTACTTCGACAACCAAACCTCTGGTATTCCTCCAGCACGTCATCGCTCAGGAAGAACGCTGAAGACACTCACACAGCGATTGAAAGGAAAGGAAGGCCGATTCCGAAGCAACCTCTCTGGTAAGCGTGTTAACTTCTGTGCACGTTCAGTGATTTCACCTGACCCATACCTCAGCGTTAACGAGGTCGGTGTTCCCGAAAAGATTGCTAAGGAACTCACCGTTCCAATTCGTGTCACATCACGTAATCGAGAACAAATGCGACAAATGATTCTACGCGGACCTGATGTTCACCCCGGTGTGAACTACATCATCCGTGGTGACGGACGCCGTGTGAAAATCAATCAACGCAGCCGCCTCATCAACGCAGGTTTCCGCTGTCACAACCCCGACTGTAACGAAGAAACAACACTGCGCCCTGACCTCCATCAAGTCATGCCTGCACCAAACTTCCTACCTGGTTTGGTCATTCAGAAGCAAATCTCGCTAAATGGCATGGACCAAAGCCTCGAGGAAGTGACCTACACCGTCAATGACAATGCAACCATTTTGAACTTGCAAGGCGTTGATGAAAACGGAAAGATGCTCGCAGAAGATGACCCTCGTGCTGTCCTTCACAACCGATGGATGCATGAGTTGGCTCAGGCCGACAAGCCAAAGCAAGAGCCCTTCCCCGAACACCTCGAAGTGACCTGCCCTCACTGTGGCAGCCCCTTTGATGAGTGGACAGAAGAGCGAACCAATGTCGAAGACCGTCTTGCTACCGTCGACCGATACGGCAATCCAAAGCCCGGTCTGCAAGTTGAGCGCCACCTGATCGATGGAGATGTTGCTATCTTCAACCGACAGCCTTCGCTCCACCGCATGTCAATGATGGTTCACGAAGTCCGAGTGATGGAAGGCCATACCTTCCGATTCAACTTGGCTGTTTGTACGCCTTACAACGCTGACTTTGACGGTGACGAGATGAACCTTCACGTGATTCAATCCGAAGAAGCTCGTGCTGAAGCGAAGATTTTGATGCGTGTTCAAGAACACATCCTCACTCCTCGCTACGGCGGTGCTGTTATCGGTGGTATTCACGACCACATTTCTGGCGCCTACTTGCTTTCCCGTCCTGGAACCTTGATTCGTCAAGCGCATGGATTGGAAATGCTCGGGAACATCAACTTCACAGGCGAACTGCCTGAGGTCGTCAAAGATGCTAACGGTAATGCATCATACCGCGGACAGGACATCATTTCGCTCATCGTTCCCGACAACATCCACCTACGCTTCCGCAGTCGTTCAAACGACATGGTTGTCGTTAAAGACGGTGCTGTTGACGGAACACTTGACAAGCGAGCGATCGGTGCTGAAGACGGACGTCTCCTCGACGCAATCGTTCAGACAAACGGTCCTGAACTCGGTGCCAAGTTCCTTGACGAGTTCACCCGACTGTCAATTGCTGCTTGTACATCACTCGGTTTCACAACCGGTATTGACGATGAAGACCTTTCCGATGAAGCCGTATCAGCCATCAACGCTGCGAACTCCAAGGCTCAAGGAGAAGTCAATGCAGAACTTGAGAAGTTTGGTAAGAACGGAAAGGGATACGAAGCTCGTCCCGGACGAACACCTCGCGAAACACTTGAAGAAAACATCATGCAAATGCTTGACAAAGGAAAGCAAGAAGCTGGTGACGCTGCGAAAGACGAACTCAACGAATCGGGTTCGACCAATGCTGCGGTCAACATGGCCATCTCTGGTGCTCGTGGTTCAATGGACAACCTCACCATGATGGCCGCCTCAATCGGCCAAGCAAAGGTTCGTGGTAAGCGTCTCGAGCGTGGATACGATGACCGTGTCCTGCCTCACTTCAAGCGTGGCGGACGTGGAGCACTCGACCGTGGTTTCATCGCTTCTTCATTCAAGCGTGGATTGGAACCGACGGAGTTCTTTATGCTCTCCGTTTCTGGCCGTGAGTCTCTGGTCGATACTGCTGTCCGTACTGCAAAGTCCGGATACATGCAACGCCGACTCATCAACGCCATGGACGATTTGAAGGTCTACGATGATGACATGCTCTCCGTGCGTAACACGGCAAACCGCATCATTCAGTTTAGCTACGGTGAAGACGGAATTGACCCATCACGTGGTGTGCACGGGTCTCCGTTCAACATCGACGTGATCGTCGATGCAGCCCTCGGTACCGAGGGTGGCCTTGAGATGGACAACGAATCATTCGAACGAGAAACTGTTGAGGAAGACCTTGGCGGTTGGGAATTCGAAGAAGAAGATGCAGGAGGTGAGAACTGATGGTCGTCAAGAGTGCAACCAAGAAGAAGCTCATGGATTTGGGTATCGATGAAAATTTCGCTCATGCCCTGGCCGATGACCGAAAGTGGGATGATGTAAAAATCATGACACAGAACGACATTGCCAAGATTTGTGAAACCGATTCCGAAACCGCTGGGAACATCCATTCAACCATCATCGCCGCAACCCAAAAGGGACGCGATGGCGAAGGCGATACTGGCGGACCCGTCACCAAGGTTCGCATGTCTGGACGTCGTACCGCTCGACGTACCCGTGCCAAGACTGTGGCCGACCTCGAAACCTATCAAGTTGAGGCAAAGTTGCAATCCATGGAAGATGTGCTCGCTGGGGACCCGATCTACAAATCCCTTGTAGCAGCTGCTGAGGAGAGTGGCTCACAACGGTTCACCAACCGAATCTTTTCTGATTTGACAATCGCCTGCCATCAACGTGGTAAGAAGAAATTGACCAAGCCTCAAGCAAAGAAGGTTATCGACGAAGCCATTGTTGCTCTCAACAAGGCGAGCATCGACCCCTACGAAGCAGCGGGAATCATTACCGCTCAATCCATTGGCGAACCTGGAACTCAGATGACCATGCGTACCTTCCACTATGCTGGTGTCGCAACGGTTAACGTGACTCAAGGTCTTCCACGTATCATTGAGATTGTGGACGCCCGTAAGGTACCTCAAACGCCAACCATGACCATCCGCATGTTGGACAAACAGAAGACTGACGGCAATGCTGCTAAGAAATTGGCAGCCGCAATCGAAGTCACTACAACCGTCAACATTGCAACCCTTGAGACAGACGTTGCACAACGCCGACTTGTCCTGCAGTTGAACAAAACCAACCTCAAGCAAAAAGGCATGTCTCCCGGTGAAGTGAAGGACAAACTCGAGCGTGCGACCCGACTCTTCGTGCAGGCCGACAAGGAAAAGAATCCCTCAACATTGACCCTCATTCCCGGTGTCCATGATGAAACCGACTTGGCTGAACTTGCAGACAATCCACCATCGTACACCATGTTGCTTCAACTTGAAGAGAAGATTCGCGACATGCGACTCAAAGGAATCCCTGGTATTGAGCGTGCCAACGTTCAGCTTGATGACAAGACCGGAGAATACTACCTCTCAACCATTGGAAGTAACCTCCAACGAGTGAGCGAACTGGAAAACATCGACCGTGCTCGCACCTATACCAACAACATCATTGAAATCTACAATTACTTGGGTATCGAGGCTGCTCGTCAAGCGATCATCAACGAACTCCAATTGACGTTGGACGGTGCTCGTCTTGAAGTTGACGTGCGTCACCTGCTCATGGTTTCAGACGTAATGACCTCTGAAGGTGAAGTCCGTGCTATTGGACGTCACGGTGTATCGGGTACCAAGCACAGTATCCTCGCCCGTGCAGCCTTCGAAGTGACGGTTAACCACCTGCTCAAGGCAGGTATCATCGGGGAGAAGGATTACTTGACTGGTGTTGCAGAGAACATCATCGTAGGTCAACCCATTTCCTTGGGAACCGGTAGCGTAGCACTGTACTACATCCCCGAATGATGTTCCAACCATGAGAAACACATGTGGAGAATGGAGGAATAAATATGGATCTAAGCCGACAATTGAAAAACGCAATCGCAACAGGTAATCTGTTGTTTGGACAACGCCAAGCCAAAGATGCTTGTGCAGAAGGAGAAGCAAAAATGATCATCGTGGCAGCCAATTGCCCTGATGATTACTTGGATGCTCTACGAGCTTCCCACCCCGAAGTAACGATGCACCGTGCCCGCATGGTCAACCGTGAATTGGGCATTGCCTGTGGTAAGCCCTTCTCAGTTTCAACCATCACCGTTTTGGATGCAGGAGACAGCGAATTGTTGTCTCTTGATTCAAACATTGAATGAGTCTGTTCAAACGAAGCATCAAAGCCTTGATGGCCTTTGATGGATAGCGACCAATCATGCGAAGCACTTCCTATGCGACTGCATTGACTTTGACCGCGCTCCTCCTCGTGAGTTTCATCGGTACAGCGACTTTCCAAGCCCCCGATGCGATTCCAGCATTACAAGATGATGAGAAGCCTTCGACGACATCAGGCCGTTCAACTTCACCCGAAGTATTCCTCTCAAGTGGAGGCACGAGCACACACGATGAATTCTCAGGCTCTATTGAAGCATCTGATAACGGATATTTTGTTGGTGGCGACTTCAATTCTTCAGCCCAATCGATTACTTTTGGAACTCAGTCCTTCCAATCCACATCACCCTTCTCGAACGGAAATGAATTTTATCTCGCATCAGCAGACAACAGCGGCAACTGGAATTTCCTCATCGGGGCAGACCACACTCAAGGCGGTGTTACCTTCCTTTCTGATGTGGACTCGAATGCAGGGATGCCCTATGTGGCAGGTTCAATGTACGGACCGGTCAGTTTTGGTCAAACCACACTCTCGACAAACGTGATTGATGGATTCATTGCTTCAGCCGATCCAACCGGCACATGGATGTGGGCAACAGCCTTCCAGACCCTCGCTAATTCTTCAACCGATACCAGTTCACCACAGGCCATGGCAGTGGATACCCTGGGTGACGTCGTTGTTGCGGGCTACTTTTCAGGCGAGACTGATTTTGGTGGAACCATCATCAATGTTTCAAATCAAGAAATGTTCGTCGCCAAACTCGACGGCATGAACGGGGCGCTCAAGTGGGTGGTGAGTGGTGGAGGTATCGGCCCACAATCAGTAACTGATGTCATCATTGATGCAAACGGGGACATTCACGTAGCAGGCTTGACCCAAAACAATGTTCTCTTTGGCACCACCAGTTACAACATCGTTGGAACCCAGGATTCTTTCATACTCAAACTCTCAAGCAGCGGCTCCATCCAAAGCATCACAGGATACGGTATTGCAAATCAAGCCGTCACCTTGTCCAACCTCGCACTCGACGCTAACGGAGATCTCTACGTCGGCGGGTCATTTGAGGGGACCATGGCCAAGAATGGATGGTCCATAACCGCAAACAAAGGTGGCTCTGACCTCTTTTTCATCAAAGAAGGCTCGACACCCTCCAATCAATGGGCTGCAATCGGTGGTTCAAGTGCAGGCGACGGCCTCGAAGGCATGGAAGTCACTTCTCGTGGTGAAGTCATATTCACATCCTTCTTCGTTGATGGAACCTTCAGTGGAGGTACAAAATCCATTACTGGAACCTCCAGCAGTTGGGCGAATATCAACGCTGATGTTCTCGTTGGAGGGCTCAGCAGTTCGGGAGGTTGGGCCTGGCTTGATGTAACTGGAAGCACAAGTCTCGAAGTTGGATGGGACCTTGCAGTCAATTCATCTGATATCGTATCGGTGATTGGTTCCTTCGCCGGCCCGAGTCCAGCCACCATCACCAAGGACACCACGACCGTAACAAGCACAGGTGGTTGGGATGTCTTTGTTTGGGCCATGGACCCCTCGAAGAAAACCGACAGTGATGCTGATGGAATCCCTGATGTAAGTGATAATTGCCCCAATGTGGTCAACCCAGGACAAGGAAATACCGATGGTGACAGTCAAGGCGATGCTTGCGATTCAGATGACGACAACGATGGAATCACCGATAATTCACCTGATGATTGTCCCCGAGGAGGCCAAGCAAATTGGGCCTCAACACAGGACTTTAACGACCCTGCCAATTCATCGGATTGGGACCGAGATGGTTGCCTAGACAGTTCTGAAGACAGTGATATTGACAATGATGGGATCTCCAACGATGTCGACTCATGCCCCCGTTCAGCCTACCAACCCCCTCGCCCGACATGGCAGTCTGACTCGATAACCGATGTCGACGGCGATGGATGCCGTGATGCAGACGAGGACAGTGATGACGACGGTGACGGCTTTGATGACGTCAGTGACGATTGCCCCACGACGGTTGGCACTTCCACCTTAGGCGAGGAAGGTTGCCTTGACAGTGATGGCGATGCATGGTCAGATAATTTCGATGACTGCCCGAATCAGGCAGGTAATTCTACACTGGGCGGCAAGAATGCTTGTCCAGATCAGGATGGAGATGGTTGGGCTGACGTTGATGACGCCTTTGTGAACGAGTCCAGTCAATGGAGCGATGCTGACGGTGACGGCTATGGAGACAACCCCGAAGGCATCACCCCTGATGATTGCCCTGCCGTTTCTGGTACGTCAACCCTCGACCGAATGGGTTGCCTTGACAGCGATGGAGACGGATACTCAGATACCGACTCGATGTGGTCTGCAGAGGACGGTGGCGACGCTTTCAGAGAAGACCCAACGCAATGGTCCGACTTTGATGAGGATGGTTTTGGAGATAACTGGGGCAACCAGACATGGGACGACCGTAATCCATCATGGCCTGGAGAATACCGTGCGGATATTCTTTCCCAAGATGCATGTCCAACCCAAGCCGGAACATCATGGCAAAACGGAATGACAGGATGTCCCGACCAAGATGGTGATGGATGGTACAACCTTCAGGACGCCTTCCCCAACGAGCCGACGCAATGGGCTGACGGAGATGGTGACGGATATGGCGACAACCCCACTGGCGTTGATGCTGATGCCTGCCCACTCCTCGCAGGAACCTCGACAGAGGACCGCCTGGGATGCAAAGACGGTGACGGTGACGGTTATTCTGACCCAGACCCAGACCGCAATTGGTTCCCCGGCAATGGAGCCGATGCGTTCATGGCAGACCCAACACAATGGTCCGACCAAGACCTTGATTTCTATGGGGACAACCCAGAGGGACAGAATCCGGATGCATGTCCAACCCTCCTCGGCACCTCCACGGTTGACCGGTTCGGATGTGTAGACAGCGACGGAGATGGCATCTCGGATGCCGACAGCACCTGGACACTTGAGAACGGTGCTGATGCATGCCCGCTGGCATACGGAAACTCGACGGCGGACCGTCTTGGTTGCGATGACACAGACGGGGATGGTTATTCTGATGAAACCGATGATTGGGGCTTGGACATGGGTGCTGATGCCTATCCAAAAGATCCGACACGATGGATTTTGGAGCCTCAAGATGAAGAGAGTCTGATGGCTTCCTCCACGGTCTTGATTGGCGGTGGAGTAGGACTGGTTGTAGTCTTAGCCTTGGTTGGCATCCTCATGCGACGTCGCAATGGCGACGAGGTAAAGCAGTGGGATCAAGAAGCACCGGTGGCCATGCCCGATTTCAGTGCGCAGCCTGGAATGTATGGTCAGCCACCCACTCAGAGTTATGCACAACCAGCTGCGCAGTACAATCCCGCTCAAAGCGTCGTACAACCCGCAGCAGTAGCACAACCCGTTGCCACACAGCCAGGTCCAGCAGTGCAACCTGATCCCGCACGAGATTACTACAACAGTTTGCTTGCGCAAGGATATCCCCCTACAGACGCCATGCGATACACCCAGCAGTACTACGGACATTTCCAGGGCTAAAGCGTGAGCAGCGTGACCAAGAATCCATCCCTTCGGGCGAGGTTATGGTCAAACCCTTTGATGCGTGGATTCCTGGTGTTCTCTGCCTTTCGGGCAGTTTATGGCATTGGAATCCTTGTTGTAACCTATCTCTTGGTGACCAATGAAAGCGCCCCCTGGTGGACACCTCTTCTTTTTTTAATGGCCTCGATGGTCCTGTCGAGGATCATCTTTCGCTCCATCAAGAACATGGCCAAGCCTGTTCGAGACTGAAACAGCCACCGATGTGGCAGGTGTGAATGAATCCAATCAAACGACGCCTTGAGCCATCATGGCTTCGGCAACCTTGAGGAAACCTGCCACATTCGCTCCGAATACATAATCGCCTTCACGACCGTATTTCTTGGCGGTCTCAGCTGCATTTCTGTGAATTTCAACCATGATTCCTTCAAGACGTTGGTCGACTTCTTCACGTGTCCACGAGAGGCGGAGTGAGTTCTGTGACATTTCAAGTCCAGATGTTGCGACACCACCAGCGTTGCTTGCTTTACCGGGTGCGAAGAGGATTCCTGCTTCTTGGAATACCTCAACTGCCTCGGGAGTGCAGGGCATGTTCGCACCTTCGCCCACTGCAATCACGTTGTTGGCGACGAGAAGTTTTGCTTCTTCACCGTTCAATTCGTTTTGAGTTGCACAAGGGAGGGCAACATCAACATCGACGCCCCAAAGCCCATTGAGAGATGGTTCTGGTTCGCTTGCAGTGAAGGTGGCTGATGGGTACTCAGCAACGTATTCTGAAATACGTCCACGACGGTTATTTTTGAGGTCCATGATCCAGGCAAGCTTTGCTCGGTCAATTCCCTCTGAGTCGTGAATCCAACCGGAGGAGTCCGACATGGTCACGGGGACGCCACCAAGGTCCAACACTTTCTCACACGCAAATTGTGCAACGTTTCCTGATCCAGAAATGGACACACGAGCACCCTCGAAGGATTTTCCTTTGGTACCAAGCATCTCACGAGCAAAGTAGACCAAACCATAGCCAGTTGCTTCAGGACGAATGAGAGAGCCACCGTATGCACGGCCTTTTCCAGTCAGGACACCGCCTTGGAATTCATTTTGCAAACGCTTGTACATACCGAACATGTAACCAATTTCTCGACCACCAACACCGATATCGCCGGCAGGTACGTCGCAATCTTGGCCAATGTGGCGCCACAATTCCATCATGAAGGATTGGCAGAAACGCATTACTTCGCCATCAGACTTGCCCTTGGGGTTAAAGTCAGAACCACCTTTTCCGCCACCCATCGGCAAACCGGTCAGGGAATTCTTGAAAATTTGCTCAAAGGCAAGGAATTTCAAAATTGAGGCGTTGACACTTGGGTGGAATCGTAGACCACCTTTGTAGGGGCCAATCGCTCCGTTGAATTGAATTCTGAAACCACGATTGACTTGGATGACTCCTGAATCGTCAACCCAAGGAACACGGAAATGAATCAAGCGTTCTGGCTCTACAACGCGTTCAACGACGGAGATGTATTCAGGGTTCGCTTCAAGAACCGGCTCAAGGGATTCAAGAACTTCTTTCACTGCTTGGTGAAATTCTGGTTGGTCGGGGTCTCTGGCTACAACTTTCGAATATATGGCGTCGCTCGGGCTCATAAGTATACCTTCTGATACACGCTGTGTATTGACCCGCCCTTACGCGGACCCTTTCTAATGGTTGTCCCATTACTCCTACAAAAAAGGGGGTTCAGAAAGGTGTTCGTCACCACTCAATTGAACGGACAAACGGTGAGAAAACGGTCAAGCCGTTCAATTCTTCGACGACCTTGTGCATCATGTTCACCCATGGCACGGATGGCTTCCTCTATCAGCGCATGTTGGTCTTCTTGTAAACCGATAATACGTCGGAGGTGATCGAGCATCGCCCATTCATCCTCAGAAATGACGTCGTCGTCCAAAGCCGCAATCAAAGCGGATTGATAGGTTGTGACGTCACCGATTTGGTGGCCATCATAATCATCTTCTTCGGTAAACGGACTTGGAGCTTCCTCTGCTACGATGGAGCGGCATTCTGCAGTGTCACTGGGTGCCACGCCAAAGCACCTGGCGAGGACATGCAGAATTTGTGCTTCGTCATCAGTGACGATGGCATCCTCGAAGGCGACTTTCATAACCTCAAGGTAAAGGTAGAGGCCACGACTTGGTTGGAGGGACATGATTGGGAGGACTGACCGCTCGTCTTTGAAACTTCGCTCATAAACGAGTCACAGAGTCGCCACCTCCATTGTATGACAGATGATTTCAATATGTCATCATATGAGTTATGTTTATAGGCTAGAGGGACTACCCAATGGTACAGGAGCCACCCCCAATGACCCAACCAACCAGTGCAGTGTCCCTCAGAATCAATGAGGAGGACCTTGTCCTACTGGACGCTCGTGTGGGACTGAATGGGACTCGAAATCGTTCAGACGTCATACGATTGGCGCTCCAAGAATACCTTCACAACCAACCCTTGCTCCAGGACATGAGTACCGTGCGCATACCGATTGGCCGATACGATCAGTCGCAACTCGCTAAACTCTACGAATTACAAGGTGTAACACCTGAACTTGCCGCTCAAGAAGGGCTCAAACTCTACATTACCAAGGCAACAGCATCCTTGGATCCAATCAGTACACGACTCGATGCTGCTCTGGAGGCGTCCAGAGAAGCGACGATACGACGCAGTGAATACCAAGAATAATGGTGAGAGAACGGAGGGGATGGGATGAATTGGCAAAACTTTGGATTTAACCTGAGTGATGCCGCCTTTTCGGCCAAGCAAGATCGGTCAACCTTGCATGGCTTAGCCTCACTGTGTCGACGTGCCCGTCATGCACGTCATGGCCATGGTTCCCAAAACCAAACACCCCCACACGCCCCTCTGGATGACGGCCAGGGGGGCTCAGATTCCAATCCAGCTTGCTAAGCGAGTGGTACCCCGTGCCCATCCCCCACATAGTTGGGCACATTGATTCACAACCTGTGTAACATTGTTCAACATCCCAATCCTTTAGGAGGGTCGCCTTAGGATGGGGTGTATGAAGAGCGAAGAAGCGACCTCGGTTTCATCACCGATGCCCTTTCTCGCTCATGAAGAACCAAGACCTGGCCAACTTGAGATGATTCAAGACGCCATTGTATCCCTCAATCGAGAAGGTTACCATCTCGCAGCAGCACCTACTGGAATCGGCAAAACAGCAGCATCACTGGCAGCAGCTCTTGAAGTTGCGAGCAATTCGCCCAAAAAGAAAACCGTCTTTTTCCTCACCTCGCGCCAAACACAACACAGAATTGTAGTGGATACAGTGCGTCAAATCAATGTCATGCGTAAGGGCATGATGCCCGTTCGCTTGGTTGACATGGTTGGTCAGGCGGGCATGTGCGTCCAACCCTTTGCCAAAGAATCGCCATTGGTCTTCTCATTGTTGTGCAGTCAAGCGAGAAAATCCCGTTCGTGCCGGCCCTGGATGACTGCAGCGCCCGGCCTGAAAGAGAAAATTTTGGCTGCCCCATTGCACGTGGACGAATTGGTATCTCTTACTCGTTCTCATATATTTAATGGGGAACAGGCTCAAACTTGTCCTTGGAAAATTGCCAGAGAAGCAGTCAGTGGAGCAGATGTATTCGTCGGAGATTACAACCACCTCTTCGACGAAGGGGTTCGCCAATCAAGTCTTAAGGCCATGGATTTGGAACTTGAAGACATTATCATTATCGTGGACGAAGCCCACAATCTTCCCGACCGAATTCGGATGACGCTCGAGAAACGGTTGACGCAGACCATGATCAGAAATACCTGGATGGAACTTGAGGAATTCGGTGGAACACTCGCTCAGAGCATGAGGATGCCAGGTGGGGAGGCCCTAGAGATGACCCACGGTTTGGTTCAGTGGGCCTTTGACGTCATACGAACATCTCGTAACGGATTTACCCAATTATTTAGCAACCTTCGCAATGGACTCGAACGCGGGAAGGAAGAGGCTGAAGTCGGAGTTGATGACCTCCTCAATGTCCTCCATGGATCATGTGATATTGTTGAAGGAAAGGTCGGGCAAATGCAACTCCAAGAGGCTGTGACGAGCAAACATCCACCCGTGGACCCCGCTGTCAGAATTCACCAACTTCGAGACATTTTGTCGAGTGTTGACGTCGACATGGACGCTGGTGATGATGGCAATCCAATGGAGCCGAACGCCCACAAAGTGGCTGAAATTCTGGATTGCCTGATTCGCTTCGGCTCAAGCAGTGCTCTGACCATGGTCTACGACACCAAGGGCAAGGACGGACGTATCACCACTCATCTGCTCGACCCGGGCTTGGTCGCCCAACCGGTCTTCTCACAATCGGCTGGTGCCATCTTGATGTCGGGAACGCTCTACCCGCCCACCATGTATGCGGAGATGCTTGGACTTCCAAAGAAAACTACGACGGCGGTTGCCTATGAGTCACCGTTCGCAGCGATGCGACGCCCGGTTTTGGTCGCGACCGACGTCACCACCAAGTATACCGAACGAGGTGAAACAAATACACGCAATATCCGCTCTCACATCCAGTCCCTCATCGATGCAACACCAGGCAATGTCGCCGTGTTTGCTCCGTCCTACGCGATGCTCAACGATGTCGTGGGGGAAGCTCATTTCTCCGGAGTACGAATGATGGTGGAGAATCGTGAATGGTCAAAGCAGGACCTCGACCAGGTTGTTGAGACCCTCCTTGAAGAAAAACGAGCAGGTCGCCGTATTCTTCTCGCTGGCGTCTTTGGAGCACGACTCTCAGAAGGCGTGGATTATCACGGTGGAGCATTGGATGCCGTGGCCTGTATCGGGATTCCAAATTCCCCTCCATCCGTCCTTTCATCCGCTCTCAAGACCTATGCTGAGGAACGATTCGGCCGCAACCTTGCTTGGCGCTATACCGTCTCTCAACCAGCGGTGAATTCAATCCTCCAAGCCATGGGACGACCCATCCGAGCCATTGAGGACCGTGCGCTGATCGTCTTGCTTGATCGCCGCGTCAATGAACGAACTTATGCCCATTGTTTCCCATCGGATTTACGGATGAACGAAGCGAGTAATCCAGAGGCAACGGCACGCTTTGCTCGCCGTTTCTTCGCTAAAATTCAACCCGGCTCCATCAAGAAACAATAAGATGCAACGTCCGAAGGTTCATGTGGGCTCGTCATTTCCAAACGGCATGGACGATTGGAAGGACCTGGAAATCCTAACGCAAAATGACGAATTGGTCGAAGTGGAAGCAGCCCAAGACGGGCTGACCTCCGAACCATCCCAACTGCATGCACAATTTGAGGTATCTGCAGAACACCTCGATGAAGTTCGCCACCGCCACACAGAAGTCCTGGTGACTGCAGGCATGCTTCCTGAGACGAATCTCGCTCAAACTCAACCCGAACGTGCACTTGCATGGATGGTCAATTCTCTTAACGGACGATTGAACCCTCACGGACTATCGATTCCTTTGCTTGGAACATCACTGGAAAGGATCATGCTCAAAGCAAAAACCACGGAGGACGCAACCTTGGTTCAACTCAACGTGAATGAGGGTGAATTCGAACCTTTGGTCAAAGAATTTCCTCTGCCCCAAGAAGCATCAACCACGCTGACCGCCACCTTCCTCGACGGTCGCCTTCACCTTCGCTGGTGATTCAGCGCTGTGGGAATTTCTGGATTTGAGTAATCTCATTGCTCATTCGTGTGAGCGCTTGTCCCGCAACTTCTTGATGCTGCGCACCCATTTCTTCACGGCTGTAGCGTGCCATTTCGAAGGTGTTGTCCAAGGCGGTTAGTGCGTCTTCCGAAACACCGTGAAGCGCCTGACGAATTGCGAACTCGAACTCACGAACGGTTTCGAAATCACGGCGAAGGAATCCACGTTGCTGGAGTAAACCACAGAGGTCCTGGTAACACGTGAAGATGGATTCACGGATTGCATCACCAGCTGCCAAGAGTTCCGCAGTGTAGGCAAAGACTTCTGCAGCGTCCTTGAGAAGGTCATCTGCTGCTTGCTTACGTCGGTACATCACAACACCGCCAGCGATGAGGCCTGCGATGAGGACGACGAGGATGTAGGACCACCAAGGCGTATCTGCTTGTTCCTCAGCGTAGGCATAACTTGGAGCGAAGCCCTCACTTCGCAGTGATTCAAAGGCTTGGATGCTCTGGGTTGAGAGGCGTGGGTCATTGATGAGAATGTCCATGGTAACCTCGCCCCAAACCGAAGCATCACCGTAGGGTGGGTCGGCGCTGAATTCAAAGGTAACTTGTCCGTTCTCGTCGGTTTGGCGAGTTTGCGTAGCGATTTGAGATTGGTTTTCATCGTATACATACACCACAACATCAATGCCGGGCAGACCGTTCTTGGTATCTTGAGCGATGATCGAAAGGTCAACTCCGAGGTCTTCTTGCTCGTCCTCGACCACTTCGAGGAGATCCACAGTCACGTCTGCATTCACTTGAACGAATACGGCTCGGCTCATGCTGGCTGCGTTGAGATATTGCGAGTCGTTACGTGCTACATCAACGAAGAAGTACTGAGAGCCAACTTCAAGCCAATACGGCGCAGGAGCACTCAATGAGAAGTTCCCATTGGACCATTGAACAATGCTTGTCGGGAAACAACGTGCACCTTCTCGTCCGCTGGTGCAGTCAGAACCGTTACCGATGGAGAGGATGAGGTCTTCGAAGACTTCACCCGTGCCTCCAATCTCTTGGATGGAGCCGGTGTAAGCAATTGGTGCGAAGACATTGTCCGAACGTGTCACAATCGAAGTGGAAGTCGGGTCAAGTGTGATCAAAAGGTTGGACCAAACTCTCACGCTGCTCTCTGCAGAAGCCGGCAGATGGGCTTCTGTGCCTTGGAAAACAACTGACAGGTCGTGGTCACCACGGCTCAGGTCCATGGTAACGGGAACGGTTGCAGTCCAAATTCCATCAAGGCCAGTGGTCGTCACAAACAAGGGGACTCCGTCAAGGGCTACGGTCAATTCCATGCCGACCAAGCCGTCACGGTCAACCGTGTCATAGTCGTAGAGCCGCCCGTTGAGCTCCCATGTGTCACCACGTGTTGCATCAATGCCATCCTCGAACAGGAGCGTGACCCAAGAGCGGTGGGACAGGAAGAAAGTAGCATTCCCATCTCCTGCTCGGTAGTAGCCTTGAGGGGCGGCCTCTGCAAAGAGGGTGTTGTTACCGAAGTTGAAAATTTCAGGAACGGTCCACTCAAAGGTATAGTCACCGTTGGCATCCGTTTGAAGCGTTGTAATGGCAATGCCTTGAACGATAAGTTGTACTTCATGACCTACGATGCCAACCAATTGGTTGTCAACGACTGAACCCGTGATGGTGATTGTTTCATTCACGGCAACAGGAGACGGCACCTCAACGGTCACGAGTACCGGGCTGTAAATCTCCCATAGTCCCGTAGCATTGCTCGGCAGATAGGCAACAGTTCCTGTGAACCGTGTTTCAAGAGCAACTGGTCCCAGAGGTGCGTCGGCCGGCACGGGGTGGATGGCTGTGAAAAGGCCGTTTTCATCCGTGGTAGTATTGGTCAGCCATTGGCCGCCAAGCCAAATCTCAATGGTCATGTTCGGCAATTCGTTGTCGACGATGTCCAAAAGACGACCTTGGATGGTCATCGTGGTCTCTCTGTCAGCATCGCCCGTGGCGGTGATCAGCAGAATCTTGGTGGGCACACTCACGTTGAACTCAATCGTGGCAAAACTCGGTTGGTAGTATTCCGGGTTGTTGATATCGCCCAGACCGACGGGGTCAACCCACTCACGTCCACCACGGAATTCAACCCTGATATCATGAGGTCCTGCCGCAGTTTCTTCTGGTAGAATGTAGGTAAAGTTGTAAGCACCCGTACTGATGTTGGTCTCGAGGCTCGATACAGGCACCCCATCGATGAGGAGGTGAACGATTGCTGAAGCATCGTTTCCATCTGTTTGCAGAACCAGACCAAGGTCGTCGAGCAAGGTTCCGTTGACGTACATCGTATCACCTGCTGTCAAGACATCGGGGGCATCGCTGATGACGACTTCGGTTGCACCGAGGACAACAAAGGTGGTGCTTGCATTGGAGCCAATGATTCCAGTTGTTCCCAAAATACCCGCATAATCTGCGAACAGGTCGGTTGGTCCGACAGACATGTTGGCTGGAACAGTCAACGTACCGATTGCTGTTCCGTTTGCAGCGGTCACCACTGTGATGCTGACGGGGTTGGCAAGTTGGAGCGTTTCGCTCAAGGAGACGATGATGCTCTGATTGCCGATTGCCGAGCCTTGGTTATCACGAAGCAAGAGGGTGAATGAAACGTTTTCACCACGATTGGTTCGGTCATTGAGCGAAGGTTGGCCAATACCGTCCAAGGTTGGTTGTATGAAATTCAAGGTCGAGTAACCACGGGAGTCAAAGGAGGAGTTATTCTCTGAGCCAACATAGAAATTGACACTTGGTATGTAGGTGGCTTCAACCGTGTGGTTGCCTGCGGCGAAGGTTTCGCCAAGACGGATGGTAGCGTTCCAATATCCGTCCACGCCAACAATACCGCCCGTTGCTGTAAAGCCAACGGGTTGACGGTTCAATGAGAACAGAATGTTTGCATTGGGTAGAACCGAATTATCACGTTCGACCAAACCAGACCCGTTGTCCGAAACGATTTGCCCACTGATGTTGAAGGACGTGCCTGCTACCGGATTCGCTGCAATTGGGTCAATGACGATGAAAGTCAGGGACCGGACGGTGATCGTCGTGAGGTTAGCGCTGGTTGACAAGAGGTCGGATGAACCGTTGAAGACCATTTGAACCACGATAAGCCCCAGCGGGTGGTCGTAGGGGATTTGGTAAGAGAAATTGGCATAGCCTTCGCCGTCGGTCGTTTGCGGCGTGAGCCATGTTTCATGGAATTCAAGACCCACTTCGTAACTTGAAAGCGGAGCAAAGAGGTCCGATGCCTCGACAAGTTTGGCTGACATGTTGACGGTATTTCCGCGGTTGATCACCACTGCATTGAGGGGCACCAAATTCTCCAGCCGTGAAACGCCCATCACCTGAATGGGCGTCTGAGCGGATGCTGTAAGGTAGAAAGGCGATGATTCGTTGACTACACTGACCACCAAGATGTGCGGACCACGAGTCGTTCCATTTCCTGCGGTGTCGGTGGGCACTGTCATGTTGAAGCTGCCGTTGTTGGTAGTAGGGAAATTGGTGACAAGAATCTCATCAGGATTTTCCAGCCAGAAGGCTTCGAGTCGAACCGCTGAAATCAACGGGCGTGTGTTGTTGTCTGCATCTTGTATGGAACCAAGGACGTTGAAGGGAACACCAGCAGTGATGGTGGAAGGAACGGAAATGAACTGAACGTTGCTGTTGACCTGAACGGTGACGTTGATCAGAGTGGAATTGCCGTAGCGTCGTGTATTACCTGCACTCAATGCTGCACTGAGGTCGTCCTGAACGACGATGAGAACATCGTAGTGACCCGGAGCAATACCTGAGGGAGTGTAGCTGAACGTGGCATTGCCGTCTGCGCCTGATGTGACTGTACCAAGGCTTTGATTGGTGTTGCCGTAATCCCAAATGTATTCGACTGCTGCACCACTGATGTTGGAACTGTCGGCCAAGTCCGTGATCTTCGCAGTCCAATCAATTGTATCGTTCATCTCGACGATGTAGGCACCTCGTTCGGCTTCCACAACGACGTCTGTTACGATACCACCGAGTGTTGAGATCAACGTAGGTGGAGCCGGTGGAAGCGCCGAATCAACATAGGCATAGTAAGCACCACCTGGTGGAGCGAGTGTCATAAAGTCGAAGTCAAGGACCAGATTGTAGGCACCAGAAGGAAGGAAATTTGGCATGGTGATGGGTATGTCAAAGGCTCCCGTTGAATTGTTGAGGGAGGAGGTTGCGATATCAATCGGCCCTTCATCCGTCTCCAAGGACACCAAGATGAGCGTTTCATTACCGATCACTGGAGTCAAGTAGACCGAATCGAAAATATCTCCGATGAGCCGGGTTGAATTGCCCATATAGGTCCAATCTTGAGCGATTGAAAGATTCCAGTCAATGTCCGCTTGTACCCGGATGGAGCCGAAACCAGTGGAAGCCTGGTAGTAGTCAGAGCCGTTGAATGAGATTCCAATCGGGTAATCACCAGCAAGTAGATTGGAGGCGAGAACGAGTTCCAATTCAAGGAAATCAAGTTCGGGGTCCACCGTGGTATTGAACCAAGAACCGTTGAAGGTAAAGTCGTAATTCCCGAGGATATCAGGCGCTGCAGATACGCCGCGATGGTCGTTGATTTGAACGCTTAGGAGCGCATCTTGCCCCCTGATTTGCGCTGATTCTTCGACGAAGAAAGACAGGAAACCACGCAAGAAATACGGAGCACCAGCGCTAACGTCAGCATCATCGGTTGCTGGAAGTGAAGCCGGGAAGAAACGCAACCTTGTTTCAATCACACCGGCTGCTACTGACAAGTTGCTGGGTAAGAGGTACTGTATTGAGAATGTACCACTGACGCTGGTATTGAACACCTCAGTGAAGAGGTCTCCGCTATCGTTGGTACGAATCGCAAATTGAAGATCACCAGTCAGCGCTACGGGAGACCCTCCTAGAGACAGTGCTGAGCCGTTAATCCATACATCATCACCCAACAGGAGAATGCTCTTGTTGGTCAGCGGACCTTCAATCGTCGCCGTAAGGTTGGGTGCATCCGTTACATTGAGAATGATCGACGTCGTTGACGGATTGAGATGGAATTGCGGGGGAGTGATGGAGCTAATCGATGTATCTTGCCATCCGGAGAATCCGAGCGTTGCAGAAAGATTGCCTTTGGTCTCGAATTCGCTCAGATTGAGCGTCATGGACCAAGAACCGCTGCTATCGGCCTGTGCAGAGAAATTTTGGGCACCATCGACTGAGGAGGTGTAGGACAACCAAACCGTTTGGTTGGGCAGCTTGGAATATTCGTCGGTTGGTTGATTCGCCAATTCCAGTCGTCCCTCGAGAACCGTGGTTGCACCTGCTCCAGCAACCGGGGCGTTGATGGCCCCAGGTGCTGTGTGAACGATGGTCGAATTATCGGTGACATTCACGTAGCCGTCAAAGATGATTCCGTCGGTTGAAACATAACCGGATTGGCGGTGCTCCACAACGATGTTGTGCATGCCCGGAGCGGTGACAGCGCTTGGGAAGCCAGTGATGCTGAAGGTACCGTTTGCATCGGTCATGTTTTCTGAAAGCATGCGCTCAACAACGCCACCCGGTCCGGGGACGAAGGGAGCATCAGCGACCGGAGTCAAGTAGGCCATGACACGAATGTTGGTGGCTGGAGTTCCGTTCGCTGCATAGCGAAGTTGGCCTGTAACCGTCATGTTGGTGCTGGCATCGCGAGAAACGGTCAAGGTCGAAATGGTTTGATTGACGATTTCAATCTCTTCAGCTGGCGGACACGGGTCAAAGGCAACCCAGCCCAAATCTGTATTTCCATTGGCGCTGTTCTGCTGCAGACGAACTTCAGACCATGTACCGGCATTGTCAGCATACACTGCATAGCCGTCACCTGTCCATGTTCCTCCGATATATCCGGTCACTTGGCGAGCGGGGAGACCAGCCAGTCGGGCCATCGTGACAAAGAGTGTGTTGAATTCTCTGCACGTACCTTCCTTGCGGTTTTCAAGCACATTCAACGATGTATCAACGGGATTGACGGTTCCTGAACCGTTGTAATTGCGCTTGAATTCAGTGGTACTGTTGCCGTTGATAATGAAGTCCTCAAGAGCGAGTGCGCTGGAATATGCATTCGAAGCACCTGCTTCGCTGATGATTGCATTGGTCACGTTGAGAATGTATGAACTCGGGTCACTCAGATTGGAAAATTCTGCAGGTGTAATGAGTTCGTAAGGGAAATTTTGCCCGGGTACCGTCGTTGCTGCAAGCGTCGCCCAATCGAAGTAATACTCGGGTTGTTCGTAGACGATCTGTTCAATCGAACCGGAATCAAGTGTGATGATATGGGTATCATTACTGCGGAGCAGGGATGAAAATGTTTCAAAGTAAAACGAGACGTTGGAGTAATAGGACGGTGCAGGAACTGGACCTGCGTTAAGTGGCTGTGTGAATTTGAAGTCCCACTCGACCGTTGAATTGGCGAAGGATGTAGGAGCCAGGTGAGTAAGGTTGGTCACTGGAACGGTAAGGTTGCGGCTCGGGTGGACACTGTCGATATGAGCGTATGTTGAACCCGTGTAGAAATCATTGGTGATGGTGCGCCATCGGTGTTCGAGGTTGAGGTCAACAACTCCTGAGGTGTT
Organism: Candidatus Poseidonia sp.; assembly: GCA_030829545.1. Classification (GTDB taxonomy): domain Archaea; phylum Thermoplasmatota; class Poseidoniia; order Poseidoniales; family Poseidoniaceae; genus Poseidonia. Next base: position 134,848 of record JAURAI010000005.1, read on the forward strand.
GTTCGCATAGAAGACAACGTCGTTGTTGAGGACGTCATCCGTTGGGTCAAAGGGATTGTAAGGTGCACCTGCACAATTCACGAACCAGTACAACTCAGGACATTCCTGGCCGTCCAGCATGCCTCCACCATCCGTGTCGGGGTTGGTCCAATCCGTTCCTGTTTGATTTTCAATTGCATCTGGAATTCCGTCGCCGTCGAAATCATCCGGTTGGATGTCGTCAGACGGGTCGTTTTCGGGATTGGTACCGTCGAAGTATTCCGTACGGTCGTCGACACCGCCCTGATCGGTATCATAGGCATTGTAAGTGGTCGTCCAGATGTCCTGTGAGCCATTCGAGATGCCGATGTAAATAAGGTCGCAACCCGTCGTATTCTCGAAGTAATTGTTCAAACCATCACCGTCATCATCGAGAAGGTTGGTACAGGGTTCGTTGGGATCGGTATTGTCTGCGACTTCGTCAAAGTCGTTCACGCCATCGCCATCAGAATCAACGATGCTCGGGTTAGAGAACCATCCGAACGTCCCCAGCAACTCCTGCCAATCAGCCAGGCCATCGCCGTCTGAATCTTCATAATCGTCATCACAGTATTGCTGCGTCGTACCAATGGTTCCTGAAGCCACAGCGCTTGTATGACAGAAGGAACCGTTGCGGTTCGCCACATCAGTAGCGGTTCCGGTTGGTCCATTGGAAACGCCTTGGAGCACGTTGTTGACAACCGCCGCATAGGCAAAGGACTGCCATGTCCCCGATACGTTGTACCAGCCGGTACCACCTCCTGGATTGAACCCTGAGCCGTTACCAACCTCGACCCTGTTGGTTGAACTGGTGTATTGGACAAAGGTGGTTTCGAAATTGACCAGTGAATCACAGGGGTCTGTTCCGTGACTGACGTTGCGCTCTTCGCCGTCGTTGATGCCGCCGAAATCCGTATCTGCTACGTCCCAAAGAGTGCATGACAGGTTTTCTTCCCAATTTTGAATCCCGTCGTTATCCGCATCTCCAGAATCTTCCCGTCGCGTCGGGTCGGTTTCACCAGGGTCAACGACTCCGTTGAAGTTTGTATCTTCATCACCGTCATCAAAAGCGTCCCCGTCTGTATTGTTGTTACGAGGGTCGCTTGCTTGGGCAGGGTTGCCGTATGCACCGTTGACCTCGACACCGTCATTGATACCGTCGTTGTCGGTATCGGCTGCAGTTGGGTCGGTGAGAAGGGTGAGTGCTTCGTAGGAGTCGTTGAGGCCGTCGCCATCGGTATCGGCTCGCTGCGGGCTGGTAGAGGTGATGCCGTCAACTTCCGCTGTGTAGGTGGCACAAGCACCAGGACCAATGCCTTGGACGGGGTCACAAGGCGAGGTCGTTTCGGTGACGATGCCATCAGGCCCGTTTCGGAAACATGGAGATGAGCCACACATCGTGGTCCATGTAGGATTGACAAATTCCATGAGGTTGATCAGACCGTCATTATCGGGGTCGCCATTGGGGCCGTCATCACCTGAAGGCGATGTTGCATTGAGGCCGTTAGCAGCTTCCCAACCATCGCTCATTCCGTCACCATCGGTGTCCCATCCAGCAGGGTCTTCGTCAATAACGCCGTCACCGTCATCATCATCACTGAGACAATCTTGGTCACCATCGTTATCGCTGTCTGCAGCGTCAACAAAGCCGTCTTTATCATCGTCAAAACCGTTGGCGCAGATGTTACCGACTGGATCTTCGTCGCAAAGAATGATGCTGCCTGTTCCGTCGGAACCGGAGTCGCCACATCCTGGCTGATTGAATTGGAGAGCACCTTCTTCGTTCCAATCGTTGACCGGAATAGTTCCGTTCCACCAAACACCGTTATCGAGAACCGATGCCGTGTTGGTATTGTCCCACCCAGAAGGTTGGAGATAGAGGTACTCTTGGAGGTTGGACATTCCGTCTCCGTCAGGATCTGCAACCGCACCGTCTGCACCGGACGATGAAAGCGGGTCAAGCCCGTACTTCCACTCCCAGCCGTCGGGAAGCCCGTCGTTATCCGAGTCAGGGTCGTTTGGTTGAGTGTTCATGAGGTACTCAAGCCCGTAGGTCAACCCGTCACCGTCTTGGTCGGAGGCCGCCTGAACGTCAACTGCAGCATATTGAATGGCGGCAAGGGTGGAAAACACCATCAATGCCGTCAAAAAGAGTGATTTCGCCGCTTTTTTGCGATCTGCCATTGCCTGTCGCACCGCCGCACCAGAGAGTTTCGAGCCTGTCAGCATGGTTGTCACACCTTACGCTGTTTTTGATGCCTCATAAGGGAAATGGTACGATGTTCATACAAGGAGCGTTCTGAGCACCAAAAAATCGGTTCACAAATCGTCCAATTCATCAAGCAACTCGAGGTCATCATCATCGTCCTCGGGTGCTGTTGCAATGACTGCTGGTGGCAAGTCATCATCCATCTCTTCCATGTCAGAGGCATCCAGGTCGACCTCGACCTTTTCGCAGTCATAGAACTCTCCCTGATTGTTTCGCCCTCGGCGAGCAGCGTAAAATACCAGGGCTCCAATCAGCAGGTAGAATACCATGGTCTGTGGCTCAGGATTGATTAATTCACGAAGGAGACAGGATGCACCGCTGCATTCAGTCATGTAGTTGAAGACAAACTTCTGCTGATATTCCTCGGCGTATGGCGTCTCATTGTCCATTGGCGTGACCTTGAACTCAAAGGCGACGGAATTACTGTCTTTGAGTGCTTCAGGGGATGTCATGGTGACCCTGAAGTCTTTTGAGGAGTAGGCGGGCAAATTGATGATGAGGAAATCACTACCGAGCTGGCTGGATGTTGCACGGATTGCTCCTTCCCAACCATCGGGTGCATCAAGACGAATGACAATATCAAGAGGGATGTTGTTTTGATTGCTAATCCTGTACTCTAGATTCTTGTCTTCACCCGGGGCGAATCGGGATTTTTCAGTTTTATCCGTGAGTTCGATACGTCCAGGTACGACGTCCTCTCGGATCACTACCTTCATCGGGAGGTCAAAGTAGCGAGCATCCTCAGCATCAACACCTTCCTCGATGATACGAGTGTATACGGTGTGCTCCCCTGCTTCAACTTGGCCTTGAAGCGTGACTTCAAGCTTGATGTCAGCGTATTCATCAGGTGCTAGATTGACGACAACGATGTTGGTATTTGTGCCGTTTGAGATAGTGTAATCCCACGCCGTGTATTTTGGATTGGCATCAGCGTTTCGCTCAACATCCCTCGGGTTGATGATCTTCCACGTGGTTTGGCCGGCGCCGCTATTGGTTGAATCGGTGATTCTCAAATTGTAGAAGATGGTTGCATCTGGCCCCACTGGACCCACTTGTCCGAGTGGATTGTCTTCCCCAACTCCATCGCTGTCGGAGAGAACCTCGACCAAGATTCCGAAGGTACGGTGAACGGTAAAGGAAATGTCTGTTCGAAGTTCCGAGTCTTCCTTGCTCGAGACGGCGAGTTCGAACATACCGATGTCAACACCGTTTCGGTCAGCAGGAGGATAGACCTCCATGCGGATGGTGAGAATCTGAGTTGAGCCAATGTCCGGCGTTATTGAGTAGATACCCTCCTCAACCAATTCCATTCCAGTTGCGTTATCGTAGAAACGGTATTGCCAGTCATCAGGTTGTTCAAGGACCCGGATTTTGAACGAGTCCGTGGTGAACCCTGTATTGAAGACATCAACGTAGAAATCACCTGTTTCATCGGCATCCACGTAATGTGAGAGAGTTTCATCGTAGGCCTCGGGACGCGTAGAGTCTGCAATTTGCTTCTGATGCTCATCGTCTTCGTAAATGAAAATCCGTGGCGGCGCGTAAACATCAACTTCTTCGAAATCAAGTGTTACTACCTTGATGGCTACTTCCTCCATTTGGCCCTGATCGTTTTCAGCATAGACTCGGGCTTCGATTTCGAGGGAATCAGGAGCGTTGGTCAAATCATCTTCAGGGACAACAATTTCCAATTCAGGAATGACTGAATCACCACCGCTGGTAAGCGTGTAGGTGCCGCTGGGTGAACTCCATTGTGGGTCGGACCAACTGTTGGGCAGGTTGGTGTCGAGATCAAACACGACATCAAGACTGCTTGACGAGGAGCCGGTGTGCTCGACGAGGAATTCCACGAAAACGGATGCACCCGGTGCAAACAATACGACGTCGGGTTGGTTCTGCGGGAGGGTCAGGTAAATGTCATGCTCCAGCATGGTGATGCCGGGATGTTCAAACAGAACCGAATGCCCCTGCGCGTCTTCAACTTCAAGGCGAACGGGATAGTCACCAGCGGCAATACCTCCTTCGTAGGTATAACTGAAATTGCCGACAAGGCCATTATTGTCAAGTTTCAAATCATCGTCATCGAAGTTTTCCTCAAAGACAACGTTCGCCGAGTTGGGCGTGTCCATGATGAGGTTGACTTCTTCGATATCGTCCCTTCCAAAGGCGTCTCGTACTTCGATTGAAAATTGAATTTCACGGAAATTCGGACGATGGTTTGGCGACCATTCGAATTTTTGTTCGTCCTGCCAGTTGCATCCAAACTCTGCGGCGCAGCTGTGGACACGGACGCTTGAACCGGTGAGTGCATTGGTCATGATTTGCAAGCGGGAATAACTGTTGGAACTTCCAACCTTTCCAAAGGCGACTTGAACATCGCAATCCGTTTGCCCAACCCCGCCAGTGCTGCCTTCACAGGTTGCCTGAGCATCAATTCGGATTTTGAGTTGCTTGCCTTGTTCAACAACAAAGCCGTTGCTGCCCGTTTCAAATTCTACCTCAATGACCGTCCATGTGCATCCGTTTTGAGAAAATGGATTGGTTGAACATGGGTTCTCCAGTTGACGATTCTCGGAATCAATTTGCTGGTCACCCGACTTGAGCGAGAAGGTCATGTCTGCAGTAGAACCGTCGGTTCCGCTGAACTGGTAGTAGACCGAGAGGCGAGCGGTATTGGATGAACCAGTACCATTGATGTAGAGGTCGCTGATCATTTCCGTGCTTCGGAACTCCAGGCCGTCAATAGCACTGCCTTCTTCTTGTCCACCATTCGGCTCAATGGTGGTGATCGACCCTTGACCTCCAAATTCTGAATTGGGAGCGTCAAGATACAAATCATAGGTTTGCTCAACCGTTGAAACATACTCGACGGTCGTTGTTTCACCCAGCACGATTGCCTCTTCGATGGCCTCGGATGGTGGCACCATTAACGAGAGCAAAGAGAGAATGAAGGTCACCACCAAAAAAACGGCTTTGAATTGTGGGGCGTTGCCCGAATCTCTACCCGACATTGCCTTCACCATTCTTCCGTGTCGCAGGGGGTGTTAAACGGTTTTGCCTTGATTGTGCGAACAATGCAAGGTTTCAATGGCCTTCGCAAGAAGGGAAAATGGTGCAGGGGGTGGGATACGAACCCACGAACCCATACGGGACCGGATCTTAAGCCCGGCGCCTTTGACCAACTCAGCCACCCCTGCTTCAATGAATGCGGTAGGGAAGAGGCACTTGAATGAATCTCATCCTTCGTTCATGGACCAGCCACCATCAACGTGGAGGACTTGACCTGAAAGACTTGGGGTTGTGAGAAGATGGTGCACCGCAGCGGCAATATCTTCTGCCTTGCCAGAGCGACCCAAGGGGACTTTTTCCAGCACCTTGGTAAAATGCTCTGCCTCCCAGTCAGCGGCCATGATGGCTCCGGGAGCCACGCAATTCACTGGAATATCAGGGAGTTCGCCTGCTAGATTCAACATTAATTGTCGCAACCCCGCCTTGCTTGAGGTATAATGAGCAAGGCCACTCCATGCACGCCCCCATGAGGTGTCAACGATGGCAACCACCGAGCCCTGGCCTCGACGCAATTCTGGCAGCAATTGTTGCGTCAAAAAGTAGGGTGCTTCCATGTGAAGTCGGTTGAGATTTCGGTACGCTTCAAGCGAGGTTTCTTCAAAAGTTGATTGGCTATAGAACGAAGCATTGTGAACGATTCCACACAAGCCATGTTCGGTCACGAGGTGATGTTCTTTAACTTCCTTGAGCATGGCTTCAAGAGCCTGGTCGAGGGTCAGGTCTGCCTGAACAACACAGCCACAAACTCGGCCGTTTCGTTGCTCAGCCTCGCTCAATAATTTTTCAGCAGGTTCGAGAGAATTTCGCACGTGAACCATCACAAAATAGCCAGAATCCATCAAACGACGTGCGGTCGCAGCGCCAAGCCGTTGCCCTGCACCCGTGATGAGAACAACGCCACCTGCCATGGTTTGTTGAGGAGGATTTGATTGATGAAGCCTCGTATTGAGCCCTTCGCGCTCAATCCACTCCAAACTTCCACTCGCACACCTTTTTGATGCCCGCCAACTCCCCGCAAATAGGAGGGGAGACGAATGGCTGGCAAACCCCTTCCCATGGCGACCCAAAAAGGCGCTCTTTCAACAGGTCGCCGACTGCCTGATTGGTTCCGAACCCGCCTCCCTAATGGCGAGCAACAGGCTGTTTTCAACGCTACGAAGTCAGCTGTGAAGGACAACCAACTCCACACCGTTTGCGAAGAAGCACGCTGCCCGAATATTCACGAATGCTGGGCATCAGGTGATGCGACCTTCATGATCGCTGGACAGGAATGCACCCGAGGGTGCCGCTTTTGCGCCGTAGGCACCATCAAACGCCCTCCACCCCTTGACGCAGAAGAACCGCAACATCTCGCTCAGGCTGTTGCCTCCATGAATCTCCGACATGCCGTCATCACCGTAGTAAATCGAGACGACCTTCCCGACAGCGGTTCAGACCACTACAAACAATGCATTGAGGCCGTTGCTCAACGTTCCCCTGAAGTCAGTTTGGAACTCCTTTGTTCGGACCTCGCTGGCGACCATGAAGCACTCGCTCATCTACTCCACGAAAGCCCGCTGGAAGTATTTGCACACAACGTCGAATGTGTCCCCCGCCTCGATGCAAAGGTACGAGATGCACGAGCATCTTTTGCACAATCCTTGGAAATACTACGCGAAGCCAAACGCTTGCGCCCCGACATTCTCACCAAATCTTCGCTCATGGTCGGTGTTGGAGAAACGGATGCTGAAATCGACGAGGCCATCGGAATGTTGCGAGATGCCGGCGTTGATTTGATCACCATAGGACAATACCTTGCGCCCTCAAAGCAACATCTCAAGGTCGACCGCTTTCCTGAACCCGAACGCTACGACGAATGGGCTGCTCTCGCCATTGAGCTTGGATTCTCCGGCGTAGCCAGCGGGCCACTGGTGCGTTCCTCCTACAAAGCGGGCCTCTTGCTACGAAAAACAAGAGATCCGTTGAATTCAGAATCGATGTTGGGTGCCTACGTTCGCGTAGCAGAGAACCATATCACACCACCGACACCACTTAAGACGGACGAGCCCTGAGGTGAAACAATGACGGAGCGGAGCACATTAACAACGACGCCCTACACCATCGGTGTCGCTCCCTTCAGACCGGGTGATGAGCCGTCTTTTGGCGAGCGATTCACCGAACAACCGGGTGACCTCACCCGTCCCGACCCTGCCACCTGCAGTGCTCAAGACACCGTTGCTCATGCATCAGGCCTGATTCGAGTCCTCGATGATGATGGACAAGCCATCGGTGAATGGGACCCTCAACTCGACACCGAGACATTGGTTCAGGGTCTTGAATACATGATGCGGCTTCGTATTTTTGATGACCGAATGATCAAAATGCAACGCACGGGAAAACTCTCCTTCTACATGCGTTCCTTCGGTGAAGAAGCCGTTGCCATCGCGCAGACCATGGCTCTTGAAACTCAAGATTGGATTTTCCCCTCTTACCGCCAACCAGGTGCTCAATTTGTTCGTGGACGTGACATGGTCAGCATGATTTGTCACTGCATTGGCAACACTGAAGACAACGTTCGTGGCCGACAAATGCCAGTCCACTACACGTGGAAAGAAGGGCGCTTTATCTCAATCTCATCACCGGTCGGCACCCAATTTTCACAAGCAGTTGGCGTGGCCATGGCAAGCGCCTACAAGGGTGACGATGAAGTCTGTATCTCTTGGTTAGGAGACGGAACTTCTGCCCAAGGCGACTACCATTATGCCTTGAATTTCGCATCGACCTTCAAGCCTCCCGTCATCCTCAATGTCGTCAACAACCAGTGGGCCATCTCAACCCACGTATCCCTCGCAACGGGTGGACGCAACTTTGCTGAACGTGGTTTGGCTTACGACATCCCTTCCTTCCGAGTCGATGGAAATGACTTCCTCGCCCTCTACAGCGTTACCAAATGGGCACGAGAGCGCGCAGGTGCTGGCCTTGGACCAACGCACATCGAAGTCTACACCTACCGTGCTGGTGCCCACTCCTCCTCCGACGACCCGTCGGCCTATCGTCCGCAAGACGAATTCAAGTGCTGGCCTGGTGGCGATCCGGTTGAACGCCTTCGCGACCATCTCATCACCACCGGTGTTTGGGACGAAGAAAAAGACAAGGCATTGGCTGACAAAATCGATGCCGAAGTCATGACTGCTTACAAGGAAGCATGTGAATTTGGTGATTTGGCCACCGGACCCTATCCACCCGCCTCGACCATCTTCACAGAAGTTTACGAAGAGGTCCCTTGGCACGTTCAAGAACAACGAGAGGAACTCGGAAAGTGAGGTGAGACCATGGCGAAAATGAACATGATTGCAGCCCTTAACTCCGCCCTTGCCCATCAATTGGAGCGAGACCCGAACGTCGTCATCTTTGGCGAAGACGTCGGATATTTTGGTGGTGTCTTCCGCGTCACTGCTGGACTTCAGGAGAAGTTCGGCCCGCACCGTGTCTTTGACTCACCCCTCGCAGAAGGTGGAATTGCAGCCATTGCCATGGGCATGGGACTCAATGGATTGCGCCCCGTCGCTGAAATCCAATTTGCCGATTATATCTTCCCGGCATACGACCAAATCGTCAACGAAATTGCCAAACTCCGACACAGGTCGGGAGGGGAGTTTTCCTCGCCCGTCACCTTCCGCACCCCTGCAGGTGGTGGAATCAAGGGTGGGCACCATCATTCACAATCGCCCGAAGCACAATTCACACACACGCCCGGGCTCAAGGTGGTCTACTGCTCCAACCCACGCAATGCCAAAGGATTGCTAACAAGCGCCATCGAATGCAACGACCCGGTCATTTTCTTTGAACCAAAGCGATGCTATCGTGGCCCCTTCTACGGCGACCCTCACAATGTTCCAACCTGGAACGACCACCCCGAGGGCGAAGTCCCTGAGGAATACTATTCGATTCCTCTTGAAGAAGCCAACATCGTCCGTGAAGGCGCTGCATGCACCGTTATAGCATGGGGCGCAATGGTTCATGTCTGCGAGCAGGCCATCCGTGATTCTGGCGTTGACTGTGAACTCATTGACCTCCAGACCCTCGTCCCGTGGGACCGTGACGCCGTTGTGAATTCCGTCAATAAAACCGGTCGCGTTGTGATTGTTCACGAGGCTCCAAAGACCAGTGGTTTCGGTGCGGAAATGAGCGCATCCATCCAAGAGCGTTGTTTTTACCACCTCGAAGCACCCATTCAACGTGTGACCGGCTGGGACACACCTTTCCCACACACCACCGAATGGGATTACCTGCCCAGTCCGTCTCGCATTGCAGAAGCCATACACAAAACACAGGAGGAATAAATATGGGAACATTTGAATTTAAGCTGCCAGATATCGGAGAAGGTGTCGTAGAAGGTGAAGTCGTTGAATGGATGGTCGCTGTTGGCGATGTTGTCAAGGAAGACGATCCGATTCTTTCGGTGATGACCGACAAAGCCACCGTTGAAATCCCAGCACCCTGCGATGGTACGGTCAAGAGTATCGTCGGTGAGGCCGGAGAGATTCTACCAGTAGGCGTGGTTTGCATCGTCTTCGACGTCGAAGGCGACGGTAACGCCAGCGCTGCTGAAGCCGAACCCGCCAAGGAAGAAAAGCCCGCAAAGAAGGAAACTCCCGCACCGGCCAAGCCTGCGGCCGCTCCGGCACCAGCCAAGCCCGCACCCGTTGAATCAGCAGCACCCGTTGCTCGAGCCTCTGGTACCAAGGCCTTGGCATCCCCCGCAGTTCGCCAACGTGCTCGTGCTGCCAATGTCGACCTCCAACTCGTTGCTGGGTCCGGCCCAGCAGGTCGCATCAGTCATGCAGACCTCGACCGTCATATTTCAGGGGGCGCTTCTGGTGCCACTGCTTCTCGTCCAATGGGAGGGGCACCACGAGTGGCCCGTACCGGTACAGAAGACATCAAGGTCATCGGTCTGCGAAGAAAAATCGCTGACGGCATGATGGCATCCTACAGCACCATCCCTCACTTTTCCTACTTCGAAGAAGTTGATGTTACCGAACTCGAATCACTCCGTCAACACCTCAATGCAACCCGTCCTGAAGGTGCACCAAAACTGACCTACCTGCCCTTCATCATGCAGGCCTTGGTCAAGGCACTCGGCGAGCGTCCTGAATGCAACGCCGTATACGATGACGAAGCAAACGTCGTGACCCGTCATGAAGCCATTCACCTCGGCATCGCTACGCAAACGGACCGTGGACTCTATGTCCCCGTTGTCAAGCATGTCGAAGCAATGGACATCTGGGGCTCTGCGCAAGAAATGATGCGAGTCACACAAGCCACACGAGACGGAAAGGCTGGCGTTGACGACCTCTCAGGTTCCACCTTTACCATCACCAGTTTGGGACGACTCGGAGGCCTTGGTGCTACACCGATCATCAACAAGCCCGAAGTCGGCATTCTTGGCGTTCACAATGCCAAAGACCGAGCGGTTGTCCTCAACGGCCAAGTGGTTGTTCGACGCATCATGAACCTCTCCTCATCATGGGACCATCGCGTTGTTGACGGCCATGACGGTGCGACGCTTGTTCAGTTGGTGAAATCTTACTTAGAGCACCCCGCTACAATTTTCATGTGAGGTGATGGTGTGAAGACCAAAAATTGCCAAGTCCTCGTCGTCGGAGCAGGTCCCGGCGGATACGTCGCAGCCATACGAGCCGCTCAGCTCGGTTTGAAAACCATCATTGTCGAAGGTGAGCGAGCCGGCGGAACATGTTTGATTCGTGGCTGCATCCCCTCCAAAGCACTGATTCATGCCGCACATACCTTCCACAACCTTGCCAAGCATTCCTCAAAGGACGGCCACATGGGCATTTCAATTCCAGGACCTGCTGAACTCAGCATGGCCAACCTCGTGGGTTGGAAAGAAGGAATCGTCGACCGCCTCAACAAAGGTGTTGAAGCCTTGCTCAGGAATGCTGGAGCAGAACTCGTGACCGGTTGGGCCGTCTTTCAAGACGCAAAAACGGTGAAGATTGGTGAAGGCAAAGATGCTACCCTCATTCAAGCCGACCACGTCATCATGGCGCAAGGCTCTGTACCCATTGAACTCCCCTTCATGCCCTACGACGAACACGTGCTGTCTTCGAGAGAAGCACTTTCGCTTGAGGACCTGCCAAAACACGTTGTCGTGGTGGGTGGCGGCTACATCGGCCTTGAACTCGGCATCACCTTCCGTATGCTCGGTTCAGAAGTGACCGTGGTTGAAGCGATGGACTCAGTCTTGCCATTGTTTGACAAAGAATTGCGCCGACCTCTCGAACTCTTCCTCAAGAAGAACAAGATCAAGGTCCACACAGGCGTCTTTGCCAAAGGTGCTGAAAAGCAAAAAGGCGGCAAGGTCAAACTCAACTTCATCGATAAAAACGAGAAGGATGACAAGAAGATGCAACACATCGTCGCAGACAAAGTACTGGTGACTGTGGGTCGAAAACCCGCTTCATCTGGACTTGAAAGCACGGGTGTTGCACTCGACGAGCGTGGCTTCGTGAAGGTCAACGAGCGTTGTGAAACCAACATGAAAGGAGTTTATGCCATTGGAGATCTTTGCGACTTGGGTGAGATGCTCGCACACGTCGCCTCCTTCCAGGGTGAAATGGTAGCAGAACTCATCGCTGGCCACCGCAGAGCCTACGACCCTGTCGCAGTCCCCGCCATTGTCTTCACAGAACCTGAAATCGTCTCCGTTGGTCTTTCTCCCGACCAAGCCAAGGAAGAGGGTCATCCCGTTATCATCGGAAAATTCCCTCTCGCCGCTAACGGACGCTCCCTCACCCAAGAAGCCGAAAAGACCGGTGGATTCGTTCGTGTGGTCGCCCGAGAAGACGACCATCGCATCCTCGGCATCCAAGGTGTTGGTACCCACATCAGCGAACTGGTTGGTGAATGGACACTCGCATTGGAAATGGGTGCGGTATTGGAAGACATTGCTCATACCATCCACGCTCATCCAACGATGACTGAAATGACCCATGAAGGCGTCCTTGACACGCTCGGTCATGCCATTCACAAGATGTGAAGCGATTCTAAAAAGAGCACGAGTTCAAGGATCTTGTTGGTAGGTCCTTTGACGGCCCAAGCCACCCAAACACAATGTTCTGGCAATGTAGAACCCTAAACTGCGTTCAACCAACCAATCATCCATCCGGTGACGATGCTCCTTGTGCAGTTTTGGAAGGTCCGCCCAATGCGCTCTGGGAGCTCCATGGTGTGCAGAATGATAGCCAATATTGAACCAAATAACGTTGACGAATCCTGTAAAATTTCGAGAGGAATCATAGGGAGTATTTGCCCCTGCTTCTACACCTGCCCCTGGTCTTGCTCCTGCGTGCTGAAGATAATTTGAACCGAGAAGCCAATGCACTCCATGCAATTGAGGGAGAGCGACCAGAACAAACCATAGATATGCATCGATACTGATGAGGAGACCGGAAACGATGACGATGCTGAGGGTCTCGATGAAGGGCCAATAATCTCCTTTCTTCCATCGCTTTGGAATGTGGCGAACCATCTTGGGAACCAGTACACTCAAGGCTTGAATGGGATGAAGGAGGTAGCCGATGATGTGGTTGTGATGACCACCAAAACGATAGGTCCTCGTTTCATCTTCGG
>JAURAI010000009.1 GCA_030829545.1 Candidatus Poseidonia sp.
CGATGTCTGAGTTACCAAATCGTAATGCCTCGATAATCGCTCCTTCAGAAGTAACGGGGTAAAGCGTCACAGTGACTCCCGTTTGCTCGGCAATGAAGTCAGCCAAGACTTGAGGGTTCTCAGCAGGGTTTTCATAATCGTCCTTCATCTCAAAAGCGATGCGGATGTTAGAAATTGTAGGCTCGACAGAGTCGTTGATGGTGAACTTGGTATCGTAGTATGCCGAAATTCCTGGAACATCTTCAATCAAATTACCGTATGAAGCAAGGTGTTGTGTAGCATTTGTTGAGGAAATCGCTGGAGTATTGAGGACATCTGCGAGAATAGAGAGCCCCTCTGATGTATCTTTCATGGAGACAAGGGACTCTTGAACAAGGGCCATGGTAGCTGCGTCACTGGTTGCAGGATTGTACATCACTGGATGGGATGGAGCGTTGCCGTACGATGGCAACAAGATGTAATCGGATTCCGGGAGGCACCATGCCTCGTTCGTGCCTGCATCGTCGTTTCCACAATAGGATGAGATCGTTGAATCCTTGACGAAGGCCACATCTCCTACGCCTTCGGAAAGGCACTTAACAGCCCCGTTGTAGGAGTAATAAGGTGTTCCTGAATCAGGAATACTTGAATCCTCACTGAAGAAATTCGTGATGGTTGAACGCAGAGATTCAACATCATTTGCATCACCAATCACATTAGCGTAGCCGTTTCCAATAAGGAAGCCCATTGGAAGAAGCATCCCTGCTGACTTGAGCCACCCAGTGTGGCAGGAAGTCTTACCCGCCATGAGGGAAAACGGATCGGTTGTAGGATCATCGTCAAGGTGTGCGGCAGCGATTTCAGAGTCCTTGAGAACTACTGCATGAGCGCTGTAATACGTTCGTCCATCCGATTTTTGATCGGCTGCAATAGCATCCAATCCATATTGTTGCCAGCCAACCCAAGCTGCACCGCCATCCATGAAGGCAATGTCAGCATTGCCAAAACGGAGTGCTTGGAGCGCTGCTCCTTCAGAATCAATAGGATATAGAGAGACATCCATATTGAGTTCTTCGCTCATGTAATCAGCAAGACGTTGAGGGTTTTCATCGACGTTGGTATAATCATCTTTGATGCTGTAAGCAATGACAAAATCTTCTAAATTTGGGCTTTCATTCTCGTCTTCTGAACCAAGACAACCCGCAAGGGATGCTGTGGCGATTAAAAATACGAGTATCGTTGATTTCAAAGTTCGTGTTTTCATGCTAGGACCTACCGGTTTAGGCCGCCCTAAAAGTAACCCACTTATAGGTTTTCGTATGCCCTAAAAATAGGTAAAAGTGCCCTTCACGCCCTGAAAACAACTTTTGCGGATAGTCCCTCCCGGATTTGAACCGAGGTCGGAGGAACCAGAATCCTCCATGATGGACCGCTACACTAAGGGACTCTCAACGAGCCCAAGAGCGTGGCCTTCTTGAAATCAGCGGTGGCAGGTGAACTCAAATCGTTGCGAAGCGAGCCAAACCTTTGGAAACCCAAGAAAGCATCATGATGATCATAAATGAGGCAAGAGCATATTTTGCCCAAGGCCGAGTTGGTTTCGTTTCTGGCCACAGATCAATACCGAGAGCTTCAGCCTGTTCAATCAATTCCGCCATTTCAGCAAGATGATCTTCAACAGACTCATGAGCCATGGCACAGAATCAAATGCCGATTTATTTGAATGCGTCGCAGGAAGGGAACCAGAGCATTGCATTCCTCACAACCATCGTTCAGTGACACAAGTCTTTGAAAGGGCCAGCATCAAGCGGCATGTATGAGTGAAGTCCCAGAAGGCATGATTGTGCCCAATCGAGGACGTGGCCAAGCCCGGCCAACAGCGACCATGACACTCACTCGGGACGGTCCAAACGGGGTTGAAGTGCTGCTTGGCTTGCGCTCACAAACCATGAGAGCCTTTCCAAATTACTGGGCCTTCCCGGGCGGAGGGGTATCGCGAGTTGACAAAGAAGCCGTTGAAGTACTGAACCAACTTGAGGGGCCTGAGGCTACAACGGTCGCCTGTATTCTACGAGAAATGAGCGAAGAGTTAGGTCTCACCATTACCGAGGACGGACTCCAACATCTTCCAGCCAAGGCTCGGGAAGACATCATTGAAGACAAAACGAAGTGGCTCTTTCACGTCAAAAAGGGTACCTTTCCCATCCTTCGAAAGGGGATCAACGTACTCAGCCATCGCATTACTCCACCTTTTGGACCGGTTCAATTTGACAATGCATTTCTGCACCTGCATGCTGGCGATGCAGACACTGTACCTGAGATTGACTTGGAACCACAGACTGAATTCACTGAAATCATGTGGGCCGAACCACTTCAAATCATTCAACGCTGGAAAAACCACGAAATTAAGGTCGCACCGCCTGTTGTCACCTTGCTGATGGAGATTGAACGCACGCTTGACCGGTTCCAACGAGACATGGAAAAGGCGGCTGATGACATTGCTCAACGTCGTCCGGGAAGGCGTTCCATCCTGTTTGCACACGGTGTCGAGGTCGTTCCCATCAAGACCGCTACTTTACCACCTGCAGACCACACCAATTGCTATCTTGTGGGTGACCCAGAGGGCGGATTTATTCTCGTTGACCCCGCTGTGAGGATGCGAGAAGACATGGAAGTCTTGGCTACGGCTGTTGAACGCCATCTTGGTTCGCTTCAAGCAATTCTTTTCACCCATAGCCACAGCGATCACGTAGCGGATATGTCGCTCCTAAGGGAAGCCTTTGACGCCCCTATCTGGGGCAGCGAGTACACCAACAAGAGCCTGCCATGCGACCGGATTCTTTCCGACGGTGAAGAATTACAACTTGGTGAACAGAAGTGGACGGTTCTCATCACACCAGGCCATCACCCTGGTCATGTCTGTTTGGTGAGCGAAGCAGGTTTGGTGGCGGGCGACATGGTGGCTGGCATTGGCACCATCCTCATCCCGCCGGGTACTGGCGACATGACCGCCTACATTCAACAACTTGAACGATTGAAGAATATGAACCCTCATCTGATTTTC
Organism: Candidatus Poseidonia sp.; assembly: GCA_030829545.1. GTDB lineage: Archaea > Thermoplasmatota > Poseidoniia > Poseidoniales > Poseidoniaceae > Poseidonia. The sequence continues at coordinate 3,044 of JAURAI010000009.1, forward strand.
CCCAGTCATGGCCCTGTCGTCGCCATGCCTCAGCGTTTGATTCAACACTACATTGACCATCGAAAAGCACGGCATGAGCGAGTGGCTACAGCAGTCCAAGAAGGCAAGCAAGGACTTGAGGAAATTGCAGCAGCCGCCTACGCAGACACACCCGATGCTCATCCAGGTTTGGCCGTTGACCAGACCCTCTCACACTTGGTTGCCCTTGAACGTGAAGGCCGCGTTGAGAAGCGTGCTGATGGCTGGCGAATGGAGGTTGAATAAATGGGAAAGCGTGTTGTCATTCAGAAAGCTGGCGGAGTCAAAACAGTTACCACTCAACCCATGGAGAAACCAACACCAGCGGCAGATGAAGTTTGTATCAAGGTCGCATATGCTGGGATCAATTTTGCTGACCTCTTGATGCGAATGGGCTTCTACAATCCTCGGCCCCCTTACCCGTTCACGCCCGGATATGAAGTGAGCGGAGTGATCGACGAAGTCGGAAGTGAAGTCACGGGTCTTGTACCAGGCCTTCGCGTGGTCGCAGCCATGCGAAACGGTGGTCAAGCAAGTTACGTTATCGCTCGCCCTGAACGAGTGCTGGTACTCCCCGATTCTATTTCCTTGAAAACAGCGGCTGCAACACCTGTAACCTACCTTACAGCCCATCACATGTTGCACCACCTCGGCCATCTCAAGGCTGATGATCGTGTGCTTATTCATGGTGGAGCAGGAGGCGTGGGGACTGCTGCACTGCAACTCTGCCAGTGGGCAGGAGTCTCAAAGGTCTGGGCAACATCCTCCAAACCCAAACATCACATCATCACAAAGTATGGCGCTCGTCCTATCGATCGACATAAAGAAGATTTTGTGGCCATCATCAACAATGAAACTCAGGGCAAAGGCGTGGACCACATTCTCGACCCGATTGGTGGTGAGCATCTCAAAAAGAGCCTCTCATCGCTTGCAGAAGGAGGACGCCTGTACACCTATGGCTTGTCTGCTGCGGCCCCTTCTGGAAAACGGTCCCTCCTGAAAGCCATGCTCGCTTTGAGAAAGAGCCCTCGCTTTGACCCCCTTCGACTCATGTCACGGAATCGAGGGGTCTTCGGCGTCCACATGGGTACGTGGGCCAATGAAGTCGTGATGCAGGAACAACTCAATAGAATTCTCGAGGGCATCCAGGAAGGTCGTCTCGAACCCATCATCGACTCGGTATTCCCTGCCGAGAAGGTCCAAGAAGCGCATCAATACATCCACGATGCGAAAAATATTGGAAAGGTTCTCTTGGAATTTGAAGCATCACCCTAATGCCTAATGAACCGTGGGGGACATATCTGTACTGAGGGTGTCCCATGAAGAAAGCGATGTCCGGGTTTGACCTACGTGCCATGGCCCGCGAACTTGACGCTCTCAAGGGAGCCTATGTCAAGAAGGCCTACATGCCGCATTATGAGCAAATCGTTCTGCGCGTGAATCCAAAGGGAGAGGATCAACGAGACCTTGTCTTCGTGCGAGGCGAACGCATCTACACCGCCAAGCGTGACCGGCCCATGCCCATGACGCCTCCTCCCTTCGCCATGGTACTGCGCAAACATCTTCGGAATGCAAGATTGACAGGAGTGACACAGGTTGGTTTTGACCGTGTCTTGGCATTTTCCTTCGATACCAAGGATGGAGAGCGTACGCTCTTCGTCGAGGTGTTCCGGGACGGCAACATCATCCTTGTCGATGAAGAGAAGACGATTATTCAACCCCTTACCCATGCATCTTACGCTGGTCGTACCTTGAAGAAAGGGGTCACGTATACGCCGCCCCCTGCTGCTATGAATCCCTACAACCTCACCAAAGAGGACCTCGAAGAAATTCTAACCAACTCAGACAGAGATTTGGTCTCAACCTTGGGCGGAAAAGTAAATCTTGGAGGGACTCATGCAAATGCCGTTTGTTCATTGGCGAACATGGAGCCGAATTCACCACCAGAAGAGGCTGATGTGCAAGCGGTGTATGACGCTTTGAATACGCTCCTCACCGACCTTGACTCGGCTGAAGAGGCTTTTCTGATCTTGCGTTTCAATGATGAAGACAAGGCTGGCTGGGAGGAACAAATCGCCTCGATGGAAGTCGCAAGCAAGGAACAATGGTTGGCTGAGAGAGCCGTGGAAGCAACCCCCATTCTTCTACCCCAGCATGCTGAATCACCCCGAGTAAGTTTCAATTCACTTTGCGAATGCATTGACATTTGGAAGGGTGCACACGATGCTCATGCCCTCCAACGAAGAGAGGAAGAGCGTTTTGAACAGGCGGGCCCGGGACGTGGGCAATCAACAGAAGTTGAACGACTTGAACGCCGTAAAGCACAGCAAGAGAAGGCCTTGGCGGGCTTCTCAACCAAAATTGAGAAGCAACAACGTCTCGGCCACCAGATTCAGGAGCATTGGACTCATGTTGAAACCCTGCTCAAACAGACTGCAGAAGCCGTTGAACGAAATGGATGGCCAGCCGTGAAAAAGGCAAGCAAGGACATTGCATGGATTGTCAGCCTGAATCCAGCTGAACGTCAATTCACCGTTCTTTTACCAGATGATGAAGGACAAGCCAAGGGCCCTCAGGTTCTCTTGGAACTTGATGCGAGCGTCCATCAGAATGCTCAACGATATTTCGAGGCAGCACGAAAGCAAAAGAACAAGACATCGGGTGCTGTTCTTGCTCTTGAAGAAACAGAACTTCAATTGAAACGTGCTCGGAAGAAGGAAGACAAGCAGCGAGCAAGTGGTAAATTGAATCGGCTGAAGCGAAGCAAGCGAATGTGGTTTGAACAACATCGCTGGGCCATGATTCCTGGAGGACATCTGCTGATCGGTGGAAAGGATGCAAAGGGCAACGATACCGTTGTGAAAAAGCACCTCTCTGGTGACGATATGTACCTTCACGCCGATTTACATGGTGCACCATCGTGTAGCTTGCGCGCCGCAACTGGCTTCGCCTTGGAAGAACGCAGGCCGTCTCATCTCCCCGCCGATATTCCTGCCTACAGACTGGTCGACAAATTGGAGGCCTCGCCCTTGAATGAAACCAAGCTGAATGATGCAGCCATGATGGCCTTGGCATGGAGCCGTGCTTGGAACAGTGGAGGCTCTCATGGAACGGTCTATAGCGTCAAGCCTGCTCAGGTTTCAAAGAGTGCACAGACCGGTGAATTTGTAGGAAAAGGTGCATTTGTCATTCGTGGTCAACGTACGTGGTACAAGGATTTGGACCTACGGCTTGGCATTGGTATCGTGGCAATCAACGGCGTTCCAATGATGCTTACCAGTACACCGGGACACATCAAAGAGATATGCCAACGCTATGCCATCCTGAGTCCAGGTTTAACAAAGAAAGACAGATTAGCCAATCAAATTTACAAAAATACTGGACTATCAACCGATGATCTGCAAGCCATTTTACCGGGTGCATGCGATGTTCTTGAGGAACAAGGAATCCTTACAGCACCACATTCCGAAGAGGAATAGTTGGCTAAAAACCGGTATCAATTGCTGCGGTTCTGACGGCCACCGCCGCCACCACGGCCACCGCCACGGCCACCGCCGCCACCACGGCCACCACCGCCACGGCCACCGCCGCCACGGTTCGATGAGCCATCTCGAGATGAAGAGCCACGATTCCATTGTTGTCGTCCACGTTGGTCACGACCGCCACCGCCGCCACCACGACCACCGCCACGGCCACCACCGCCACCGCCACCGCCACCGCCACCGCGGTAATTGGATTGAGATTTTGTGCCATTACGGCGCCCTTGGCCACCGAAGCGGTTTGAAGAACCGCCATTATAGCCTGAACTCTTCCTCCGTTGCTCTCGCTGCTTCTTGGTCGTCCTGCGTGGCTCGGGTGGAATGTATTCAACCTCAAATTGCGGCAGTACCCCGAAGTCAGGGGGTGTGAAATCAAAATTAATGCCGACATCTCGTTGGAGTCGGCTGTACATTTTCTTTTGTGGTTTTTGAATCAAGGCAACGACAATTCCACTTGACCCACCACGAGCAGTTCTCCCGCTACGATGCTTGTAGGCCTTGCCGTTTTCAGGCGGGTCGTAATGAATCACGGCATTGACGCCTTCGACGTCTAAACCACGAGCTGCAACATCGGTGGCTACCAATGTCATGCATTCCCCGTGGACGAAGGACGCCATGGCTCTATCTCGTTGCCGTTGTGACAATCCTCCGTGAAGCGAACGAACGCCTATGCCGTCTTCTTCGAGTTCTTCCGCCACACGTTCTACACCGAGACGTGTACGGCAGAACACAACACTGCGCCCGCACTTTCGGATAATTTCAGCACTGATTGAAACCTTTTTGCTGTTGGGCATAAGCCAGAAAAAGTGTTCCATATCCGTCACAGATATGTCTGCATCTCCAATTTCAAGGAAGACTGGATCTTTTTGATAGCGATCGACAAGTTCACCAATATCGTCGTCCAAGGTTGCACTGAACAGCACGGTGTGCGCATCCTCTGAACACCGATCTAAGATATCACATACCGGTTCCATGAACCCCATATCTGCCATTCTATCGGCTTCATCAACGACCACAGATACTGTATCTCGAAGGACAACAGCGCCACGCTCCATCAAATCAAGTAAGCGACCCGGGCAGGCTACAAGAATGTCCAACCCTCGCTCGAGTGCACGGTATTGGTTCTTGTAAGATACGCCTCCGTAGACCACACCGACCGTTCGGTCCATGCGTCGGCAAAGGGGTTTGAGAACTTTGAAAATTTGTTCCGCTAATTCGCGAGTTGGTGAAAGAATCAGAGCAGTCGGGCGGTTGGGCTCAGCCATTGGAACGGTCTGAAGCAAAGGCAGGCCGAATGCCAATGTCTTGCCTGAACCTGTTGGGGCTCGGCAGGCAACATCGATTCCCTCGAGGATGAGGGGGATGGCTTCAACCTGTACTTCAAAGGGCTCAACGATGTTTTGGGAGGCTAAAATCTCCTCCAGTGCAACATCCACACCCAGATCGCTGAACGAAGTCATAGGATTCCCTCATGTTTGGCCGCCTTCCGACCCTATTTAGCATGAACCGTGCTGAGGTGGCTACCAAGGGTCACCTTGAACTCATGCTGAACTGCGCACGTACATGGCCACAGCATTCCCTCCACCGAGGCAGAGGGTGACGATACCGGATTGTGCTTCAAGCCGGCGCATGACGCCGAGGAGTGTGATCAAACAGCGAGTTCCACTTGCCCCCAGCGGGTGACCAAGGCTTACAGCACCACCGTGAAGATTGAACCGGTCGTCTGGAATCCCAACTTCTTGGGCCACAGCACACGATGCGGAAGCAAAGGCCTCGTTGTGTTCATAGACATCAACGTCCAATACGCCAAGTCCATTTCGCTCAAGAAGTGCCTGAACTGCGGGGATCGGAGCACTCATGACTCGGTGAGGCTCAACACCTGAAGTGCAGTAATCCTCTATGGTGGCAATGATGGTCCAACCTTGCTCAAGGGCGTAGGATTCTTCGGCAATCAACACTGCACTTGCGCCGTCGTTGAGGGTGCTTGCATTTCCGGCGGTGACTGCTCCCTTCTTATCGAAGGCGGGGCGAAGTCCCGAGAGGGATTCCATCGTCGTCGAGGGGCGAATGCCCTCATCAGAGCCAAACATGATGGGGTCGGCTCGTCGCTGAGGGACTTCGATTGCAAAGGTTTCCCAATCAAACCAACCGTTGTCCCAAGCTGCAGAAGCACGCTGCTGGCTTCGTAGAGCATATGCATCCATCGTTTCGCGTGAAATGTTGCATTCTTGAGCCACCGTCTCTCCAGTGGTCCCCATGTGGACGTCGTTGTAGACATCCCACAATCCGTCATGAATCATTGAATCAACAAGGGTTGAATTGCCCATCTTTGCTCCAGTTCGTTGCCCCATGAGTAATTGCGGAGCATTGCTCATGCTCTCCATGCCACCCGCAATGATGGCCTTGTATTCACCTGCACGTATGCTGTTTGCAGCCATCATGGCTGCTTTGAGAGAAGAACCGCAAACTTTGTTGATGGTTGCACAAGGAATCGAGACCGGTAAGCCCGCTCCAAGAGCGACTTGGCGGGCAGGGTTCTGTCCCGAACCCGCTTGCAATACCTGGCCAAAGATTACCTCATCAATCACACCTGAGGAGGGTTCTATGTCCATCCTTGCCAGCAATTCCTTAACCGTCAAGACGCCCAAATCCACTGCGCTGAACGAAGAGAGCGTACCAAGGAATTTTCCGATTGGCGTTCGAGCAACACCGCAGATCACCGCTTTTGGCTGGGACATGACCAACGCCAGCATGATGGATGCCTTCAAGGTGACCGTTGGTAAGAACGGAACTTGAGAAGGCTTGATGTGAGAGGCCTCGTGGCATGGCCATGGCCAAGTTCAAAACCAATCTGGAACTCAATCGAAAACCTGACGAATTGCGAGATGTTGAAGTCACGCTTGACTTCACACCAAATGCCCTTGCATCGGTTCTTTACCGCCAAGGTAACACCGTTGTCCTCGCATGTTGCACCAAAGAAGCAAAACTACCTGGTTGGTTCCCGCGTGACGCCACCAAGGGATGGGTTCATGCCGAATATTCCTTGTTGCCTGGTTCAACGGATTCTCGATTCCGTCGTGAGAGAAACGGTGCGAAGGGTCGAACACAAGAAATTGAGCGCCTGATTGCTCGCTCTCTGCGCGCAGCCGTAGATTTGGAAGCACTTGGACCCGTTGCGCTCAACGTGGACTGTGACGTTCTCAATGCAGACGGTGGTACCCGCTGCGCATCGATTACAGCGGCTAACATCGCGCTGCGCCTCGCCGTACGACGACTCATTGCATCAGGTGACTGCCTCCCCGTCGATCTTCGCCCTACCTTTGAGCAACGAAAAGAAGGCTGGGAGCCCCCATCAATGAGCGATGCTGAGCGCACCAACCACGAGAATGATGTCATTCGTCACGACCTCGCTGCTGTATCTGTAGGACTCATCGATGGAAATGTTTACCTTGATTTGGATTACATCTTGGATTCAAATGCGGATGTTGACATGAATGTGATCAAAACCAGTGATGGCCGTTACGTTGAAATTCAAGGAACCGGTGAAGAATCAACCTTTTCAGCAGAGGAATTGTCAGCCCTTCTTGCGTCTGCAGACGGCGGCATGGATTCTTTGTTCGTGCATCAACAACATGCCCTTGACGGAGCTGTTTGATTCTTCAACGAATTGGGCATCTCGCCTTCACCATACCATCGGAAGGCTTGATATGGCGAGGGCGCTGGCAAGGCCTGCACGGGTTAGTAGCTTAGTTGGGAGAGCGCGGCACTGAAGATGCCGAGGTCGCTGGTTCAAGTCCGGCCTAACCCACCAACATCGCACATCCTACGAATGTATGCCCGTATGTTCGAGGGTTTTTGCATTCTATAGAATCGTATATTCGGAGGTAACTCTCATTGGCAAGAGGAAAAGGGTTCTTCAAGAAGTTGTGCTTTGCAGGTAACATGGCCAAAGAGGGTGGAGACCAATCCTCGGTCAACGAAGGCCATGAAGAGCACTCACGCGCCAAGGACAAGGACGCAAAAGAACTCCAAGAAATCCGGCAACGCCGCCAGGGTGGAGGGCGCATGTTCCTCTCAAACATCGAGGATTTTGTGCTGATGGCCGGTATTGCATACGGACTTCTCTTCGCACTTCTTCTGTTCTCAATGTCGTCTGGTGTACTGGGCAATTCAACAGCCATGGACCATACAGCGTCAACGACCTTCCTTGATATCGGTGATGAATGCGAGCAAATCACGGATGAACCATGGCTCAATATTTTCCCAGACCCTGACAAGGAATTGTTTTCAATCGCCGGCCACAATCTACCCAACGGGGTCGCATTCCTCAATTATTCCTACTTTTCACTGGACGGTGAAACAAAATCAACCGTGACCGAAGAATACGACAGCAACGAAACGACTCGTTTGGTCGACGAATCCACAAATAACTCAGGGCGGGCCTATTTTCGAGCACCCTACTCGGACCTTGCAGAAGGACACTATGAGTTGAAGTTCCGCATTGACGTCTACGAGGAAGCGAACCGCTCATCTCAACGAATCATTGGTCCATTGAGTCAATCACTGACTTTTGAGCACACCATCTCTTCGGAAGCACTTGCCTTCCTGCCCTTCGTGGACGACAGCGAGCATTCCGATGTCCGAATTGAAGATGCAGGCCCACGTTCGTGCTGGTCTGTTCAGGATCTTGGGGATTGGGGTTACCTCTTGATGGGGGCTGAAATCGGTGGAGGTCGTGAAACTGCCATGCTAACCGGTGGGGCTGCGGGCATTCCTGCTTGGTGGATGGCCTTTATTTCGCTCTCACTGTCAATCATCACTCTCCTCATCATCTATCCGGTGATGTACAAAGTCTACCACCAAGATACTGACGATATCCTTTCACGTACCCACATTGTTCGTTTGGTTGAAGACACGGTTGAATCGATTGCAGAAGGACTGAACATTGATGTTGACCAAGAATTGTTCAAAACAGAGGTGAGAGAACTTTCCATTGACATCATGGTCGCGTACAAAAACACAGAAAGTACGCTCTCAGACTCAAAAGAGGTCCGCGCTGAAATCCTTCGTCAACTTCTTGAAGAATTTGCTATCTTCCGCGTCTTTAAGCCTGTCCAACTCAACACAAGAGTGATCGGTGCCGGGCAGGTCATAGACTTTGACTCCGGCGTAGGTATCGGCAGCCGTGAAGCAGACGCACTCGATGCAGAAAGCGAGCAACAAGATTACTCATCTTTCTTTTCTGAACTCCATTCACTTTCTCGCATTGAGGATGATGTACGCGACAGTTTGGATTTGTTCTTCACCCGGCGCAACGACGTTGAGATGAAGGGTGCTGTGGTTACCAGTGACGACCGAGTCGTCTTTGTTTCAGTGATATACCGACCTACGCAACGCTTTGCATTCTTTAGGTTCAACAAAACCTCGACCCAAATCAAGGATGAATTGTTCCGATTTATCCACGATCGCAATGAAGAGTTATTGGGCTCACAAGAATTGATTGTCAAAACCCGAAACGAAGTCTCAACACTTGCAGATCGGTCGGGAGCAGGTCGAGTTGAACGCCAAAACACCACCGATGACGAGCGAATCGTTGCCGTTGCTAAGCAAGATGGACTGGGCGGTCGTATGCTGCAAACGAAATTTTTGGGTGACACCCTCTCAACGGTTGAATACATGGCCAATGAGAAGCGGGAAATGATCAACAAATGGGGCTTCTGGGGCTTGATTTTCTTTGTCTGGATACCCTTCATGGCTTCCGGTGTCCTCGTTGGTGCCATGCTCGGTCTGCTCTCACGTATGCAATTCATGCGTGTCCTTCTTGCAACCCTTATCGGTGGTTCCATCGCATCGATCACGTGGGCATACACCGCGGAAGGCATCGTGAAATTCATGCACCAATACAAACTTGAAGTCTTTATTCCCATGATCATCGGTGTATTCATCCTAATGGCAGTGCTGCACATTCGTTCGACAAAGATGCGTCGTCAGACTGAATTGTTTGAAGATACGCTGCTTGACAACTTCCACGCTGACGTTCTCGCCAAATACGGTGACCAGTAGGTGATGACGTGAATGAGATATCGACCTTTGAAGGTCAACCAGGACACGTTGGTGAACCCATCAATCTCGGCATCGTCACCGTCAGTGATCGTGCAAGCTCGGGCGCCTATGAAGACGAGGGTGGTCCTGCGATTCTCGGTTTTTTTGAAGCAGCCTTCGCCAGTCCGTGGGAAGCGCATTATCGGTGCGTCCCCGATGACATCGAAGCCATCGAGGCTGCATTACGGGAACTGGTAGACGATGTTGGATGCTATGTCGTGGTTACAACTGGAGGTACAGGGCCTGCTCCTCGCGACATTACTCCCGAAGCAACCGAACGGGTGTGTGACCGGTTGCTCCCTGGATTTGGGGAACAAATGCGAGCCATTTCTCTGGCCTTTGTCCCAACGGCAATTCTTTCACGACAAGTCGGTGGACTGAGAGGAACAAGTTTGATCTTCAATCTACCAGGACGGCCAAAAGCCATTCGAGAAACGATTGATGACATATGGAAGGCCGTCCCGTATTGCATTGACCTCACTGGAGGGCCCTACATGGACATGCGGGATGAGGTGTGTCTCGCCTTCAGGCCAAAATCGGCTGCTCGACGATAAACTCCCTATCATCACATTCATGTGCTGAGTTTTATTGCTGTCATTTGGAGAAGAAAACAATGAAGGGCAACATCCTCATCCACGGCGCCACAATGACACTACCTACACAAACCGTGATTGGAGATTTACGGGTCAGAGACGGCATTATCCACTCCATCGCCATCGAAAGCACATTGGAGCCACTTGATGACGAACTTTTCATCGATGCTGAAGGATTGCACCTGATGCCCGGAATGATTGACCCTCAATGCCATTTCCGTGACCCAGGACAACCCGGGAAGGAAGATTTGGGGTCTGGGTCCGCAGCCGCTGTAAGTGGCGGCATCACCTCCTTCCTCGACATGCCCAATAACAAACCCTCAATCACAAATTTAGCAGGTATGCAGATGAAACTGGACACTGCCGCTGCGAAATGCGTGAATAATTACGGCTTTTTCATCGGTGCTACTCCGAATAATGTTGAAGACCTTCAAGAAGCGGTTGGTACGGCCGAAGAAGCGGTGAGCATCCCCGGAATTTGCGGAACCAAGGTCTTCATGGGCTCCTCTACAGGAACCCTCCTCGTCAACGAACGCAGTGCTTTGAACGAAATTTTCTCCAAAACAGGTGGCCTCATCGCCGTTCATGCGGAAGATGAAAAGCGCTTGATTGAGCGATTTGAAACCTACAACTCACGCACTGACATGGCTGCTCACGCTGAATGGCGCGATGATGTGACGGCTCTTTTGGCCACACAACTTGCAGTAGAACTCGCCCAAGAGCACGGGCGTCGCCTCCATGTGCTGCACCTTACAAGTGGAATTGAAGCTGAATGGCTCAATGGAATCACCTCACTTCCTTCAGAAAGTGACAGTGAAAAAGCGATCATCACAACCGAGACATTGCCTCAACACCTGACATTTGATGAAACAGATGTGGAGCGAGAAGGCACGCGTTTGAAGATGAACCCGCCGATTCGCTATGCTAAGGACAAAACGCAACTTTGGGATGAACTCAAAGCAGGAACGATTCAGTGCATCGCAACCGACCATGCACCTCATACCCTCGAGGCAAAGGCGCTCGGGTTCCCAGATGCTCCAAGCGGTATGCCTGGCGTTGAAACTTCACTTGCCGTGATGCTCACCCATGCAAAGGATGGGATTTGCAGCATTGAAAACGTGGTTCAATGGATGTCAACCAACGTTGCTGATTGCTACAATATGATCGGAAAAGGTCGATTGGAAGAAGGAGCAGATGGTGACCTTGTACTGGTCGATATGAACAACGAAGTCGTTGTTGAGGACGAGTTGACATGGACAAGAGTGGGATGGAGTCCATTCAGAGGCCGGCCTCTGGTAGGGTGGGCTCAAGTGACCATTGTTGCAGGGACTCCTGTCTTTGAACGCACCAAAGAAACCGGTCAGAAAGGGAAACTTCTGGTCGAACCCGGTGCAGTGGGAACACCGATCGTGATGACGCCTTGGCGTTAGTTCTCAAGACAGATTGTAGAGTTGGCTGTATTTTCGCTCAACGTAGCGCAGGAATGGTTCAGGACTCGGAGGAGATCCCGTAGCGTCTGTGATGAGTTCTGCAGGGCTCACTTGGCTGCCTCGTTGGTGGATTTTAGGGCCTAACCAATCAAGCATGGGTGACCAATCACCGGTCGCTATCATATCGTCGATATTACCGAATTCTTCACCCATTGCCTCGAGAAGTTGAGCGGCATAGAGATTGCCAAGTGTGTAGGTTGGGAAGTAGCCAAACGCCCCCATGGACCAGTGAATGTCTTGGAGGCATCCAATTCGGTCTTCAGGTACATCGAGACCAAACCATTCCTTGAACATGGTATTCCATGCAGTGGGCAAGTCGTCAACACTCAGGTCACCATTGAAGAGTTGTTTCTCAATCTCATAGCGTATCATCACATGTAAGTTGTAAGTAACTTCGTCGGCTTCCACTCGGATAAAGCCTTTTTCAACCCGATTGGCGATACGGTTGAGAGTGTGCTCATCCCAATCAGGTGCATCGGGAAAGGCCCGCTTAAACCAAGGGAGAGCTACCTTCCAAAAGGACGGAGTTCTGCCGATCTGATTTTCCCAAAATCTGCTTTGTGACTCATGAACGCCAAGCGATACTGCTGCACCACGTGGCGTGTAGCGATGTTCGTGGTCGAGCCCTTGTTCATAGAGCGCATGCCCCGTTTCATGCATTACAGCATAAAGGCAGGAAAAAGGGTCTTTTTCATCAAAGCGTGTCGTAAAGCGAGTATCTCCCGGCCACAAACCCGCCGAGAAAGGGTGGGTGGAAGCGTCCATTCGACCTGCTTCAAAATCAAAGCCCATTGCAGCTGAAACATCGTGGCAGAATGCTTTCTGAGATTCAATTGGGAAGCGCATTTCAGCCGGTAGAGTGGGTTCTTCTTGCTTGGATTGTGCGGCGGTAATCGATTGGAGAAGTGGCACCAATCTGGCCTTCAGTCCTGCAAAGAGCGGGTCGTAATCTGTAACCTTCATTCCGACTTCGTATTCATCGAGCAAGACGTCGTAGGGAGTCGTTTCGACTCCGAGAAAGTCGATTTTTTGGCGTGTGAGACTGATGAGGTGTTCTAGAGCAGGTTTGAAGGCTTGAAAATCTGATTGCTCACGGGCTTGTTGCCATGCTACCAAGGCTTCTGAACGTGCTTGGGCAAATGATTCAACAAATGATTGAGGCAAGCAAACAGCCTGTTGGTGACTGCGGTTCATTTCTCGAACATTGGCTTTTTGGTCGTCATCCAATTCTATAGATGAGAGTCCCTGGAGCAGTTCTCCCATTCGAGGATCGACGAGCCGTTGGTGTCGTTGTCCTGCCAACCAAGCCATCATTTCCCCGCGTGAGGCAGCTCCTTTGGCTGGCATAAGGACCTCTTGGTCCCAACCCAAATGCCCTTGAAGAGCACTCAGCCTGTGGATATCTTTCACCCGATTCAAAAACTCAACGTAGAGGTCCATGAAAATGACACGAAGGGGTTCTTCTTGAACACTCCCCTTTCCTTGATTGTGGAAAAGACACCGGAATAAATGCACCATAGAAGCACACATTGAAGAAGAGTTGTGACCTACACTCACCATGGCCTCTCCCTTTCGCCGAAAAGGAAAAGGGGGGGGAGACGAGGGTGCAATTGACATCGACATTGCGGACCTCATCGACGCTGAGGAAGGGTTTCCAGAGCCGATTATAGCCGAGGAGCCAATCGTTGAATCTCCTTCCGAGGACGATTCTCAAGTCATTGACCTCATGGCCAAGAGCGCACGAACCGTCATTGACACCTGCATGGATTTGAGACGAGGCGAGAACATCTTGGTCATCTGCGACCCGACAACAACGGAGATTGGACAGGCGCTGCACGAAGCCGCAAGCCAGCGTTCGGACCGTGTCCTCCTCATCGTCATGCCCAAAGGGCGACATCATGGAGAAGAACCTCCCGCACCCGTTGTGAACCTGATGCGACAGCAACAAGTGGTCATTGCACCAACCCGCTATTCCTTAACTCACACACGTGCAGTACGCCAAGCGATCAAGGATGGCGCACGAGTTGCAACCATGCCTGGGATGAGCAATGAAATGTTCACGCAAGGAGGCATGTCTGCTGACTTCATAGCGATCAAGAAGAAAATGGGTGAAATGGCTCCAGTCATGCGTCGCAAACGAATTGTTAATGTCAAATCAACATCGGGTACGAATGTCACCTTTGAAGTGAATTGGCGTGAATGGAAACTCGACGATAACGGCATTTGCAATCGCCCACGCATGCTGACCAACCTACCAGCTGGAAAAATTTTCACCTTGCCTCGTGAGGGTACGATGAACGGAACCATCGTGATCGATGGGTCGTGGGATTCAGCCATTGTTGATGAACCAGTTGTACTCCAAATTGAGGATGGTTTGGTCATTGACGTCAAGGGTGGAACGGCGGCAGCACAAATTCGGCAGGCCTTCGGTGAAGCCGCAAAACGCCTTCGTAGCAAAGAACAAGAAAACGTTTGGACCGTAGCTGAATTCGGTTTTGGAATGAATCCAAATGCCCGGCTTATGGGCAATGTCTTAGAGGACGAAAAGCGCCTTGGAACCGCTTATTTTTCAATCGGTGATAACACGAGACTTGGCGGGACTGCTGTTGTAGGGATCCACATATCAGGTGTGCTTGAAACACCAAGCATTTGGCTGGATGAAACGCCGATTGTAGAAGATGGAACCTTTCTCATCGACTGATCAATAGCCTAAATTTTGCTGGCCACAAACGGGGCAGAAGCGCCAGTATGGGTCAAGCCCAATGCCACACCCACGGCAATGAATACCGGAGCGTATGGTGGGTTGAACCAATGGGGCTTGTTGGCGGGGCCAACCTTGTTGAGCGGGTTGTTGAGGCGGAGGTTGCTGCCAATTCTGCTGCGGAACGGGTTGTTGAGCAGGGGGTTGTTGCCAATTCTGTTGATTCGGCAAGGGTTGCGGTCGTTGATTGACCGGTTGTTGAGGTTGCGCCACTGGTTTTTGGGCAGGTGCAAGTGGCTTTCGTACTGGGGCGATGGGTTTTGGTAAAACAGCGGTTTTTTCAGCGGCAGGAGAGGCAATAAATTCTGACAATGAAACGACACCGTCGCCGTCAGTGTCAGCCTCTAAGTGAAGTTCTTTTGCTTCCTCAAGTGTACTTCCTGTAGCCTGGGCTAATTCTTCAACAGAAAGGGCACCGCTGCTGTCTTCATCAGCGGCGATGAAGTGTTCGGCTGCACTGACAAATTCTTCCTCTGGCTCTTCTTCATGCTGAGGGGCATCATCAACGACTTCTGGCACGCTGGGCTGGAGTTCTGTAACCTCTTGGGTTGGCATCTCTACAGGAGCTGGTTCCTCTGCAGCTAATTCGAGATCAAAAGCCCCAGCAAAAGCATCTTGGGTGGCTCGAGCAACCTGCTTTTCACTCTCCACATTCACAACTTCGGGCGGAGCCTCAACGGGTTCTACATCGGGAAGCGCAACGGAAGTATCGGGGAGTGGAACAACTGATGTTGGTTCAACATTGTCCACCTTAGGCAAAGGTATCGGTGAAACATCCTTTGCTTCATGGACGACTTCTGGGGCAGAAGCCACTTCCTGAACCGCTGGTTTTGGCGGTGAAGGTGGGAGGGCAATCGTAGCGGCAGAAGCAGTTCCGCTAGCAAGTGTTGGAACAGGAAGAACATGGCCTGCCACATCCAGAGCCGCATTGAGTTCCTGGTCAATGCTCACAAGGGCATCGATGGACGCCTCAACTTGACTGAGATGGCCTTCAAGAGCACTGAGATACTTGATGACCTCCTCGCCTTTTCCAGTTTGATGAGCGACTGCAAAGAGTTTCATCATTCGCATCGGGTCGGCAAGGCTGGAAAGATGCTGTTCCTGTTGGGCGGTCATTCCCGTCACCTTCTGACCCTGAATTTCACCTGTTGAGCCAGGCTCACCAAGAGCGTTCAACAAGGGGTCTGGCAGGCTCATCAATCCGAGATGGCCGGCCACGAGGTAGTAGATTTCGCCACCCTCACACGCCATGCGTTCGCTAGCAGCCTCAAAATCAAAGTCACCTGGTTGAAGAACAATATCGGAGAGGAATTCAAAAAATTGAATCATGGCCTCGTTACGAGCCATTCCCATCATGCTATGGAGCATGTCTGATGATGCAGTTACACCAAAGTAAGCCGCAGCATCATCAACCTCAATTTCGAGGTTGTTGGTTGCGTCGTTATCCGTCACCGTCGCACCCTCCTATCAACCGCACTTATGTTCCCCATTTAAGCCCTCATGAACATCATTACGCCGAGCGATTCTTTGCGAGATTGCAAATCGCTCGTGATTGTTCAGCAGACCACCCGGTTTCTTGGAGTTGCATCAAAACACTTCGTTCATCCTCACCTTCCGAGATCGCGCCAACAACCCAGTCAACAGCAGATTCTCGATCGTCTTCTTGCCAGTCCTCAAAGATACTGAGATCAACTTGAATACGTGCCTTTCGAACCTTCGCAGAAGGTTCTGGTTCTGATGAGACTGATTTTTTCTTTGCGACCTTTTGAGCAGGTGCGCCCCGCGCAGGTGGGCCCCGCGCAGGTGGTTGACGGCCTGGAGGACCAGAGGACTTCTGTCGACCCGGAGGTGATTTTGGTCCTGCCTTTGGTGCAGGCGTGGAACGTGGTTGACTTGCTTGGCGAGGGCGAGATGCCATCGGGGAAACTCCTTTGCGATCGAGCGCATCAAGTACATTTTCTTCCTCGTCATCATCGTCATCGAAAAAGTAGTCATCATCATCTTCATCCTCATCATCGTCTTCTCGTAGCATTCGTGCGATGATGAGGCCAACGAGAACAAGACCGAGCCCGCCACCGCCGATGATGACCATCAAGGTGCCAGCATCAAGGCCAAAGAGACCCGCTTCACCATCACCCGCTAGCGGAACATAAGGGCAACCGTCATCGTAGCCATCAATCCCTTTTGGTTGGTCTACACAATTGTCCTCGTCATCGAGAACGCCGTCACCGTCCGTGTCCCGTTCGGAGATATGGCATCCGAATTCATCCACCTGATTTGTTAAGCCGAACGGTGTATTTGGGCAACGGTCCGGGAATCCAGCACCTTCGATGAATTGTCCAGGGTCGTTGAGATTCAAGCGCTGGTAATAGGCATCGCGTGTTGCGTTCCAAGAAGCGTCTCCCCAATTATCACCAAAACTATCAAAATCAGTATCTTGCCATTGAGTAGGGTCTTCACGGGTTGAGGATGGTTCCATCTCATCGCGCCATCCATCACCGTCGTCGTAACAGCCTTGGAAGTCTCTAAATGAGGTCCCTGCTTCATCGGGGCAATCATCTGCATTGGACGCTGGGTCTGGATTATCGCCGTAGCCATCTCCGTCGGAATCAAACCACTGGGTTGGATCTGATGGGAAGGCGTCACCGGTTTGATTGGTATGAAGACCCGTTTCATTGTCCACATCGTAGGTGTACATGCCAGAATAGCCATCTCCATCCAAATCAGTGTCCAAGGCGCTTTCATCGGTGCAACCATTGTCGAGGATAGGGAAACCAACTGGTGTATCGTCACAGGCATCATCCAAATCCGACAAGCCATCGCCGTCGCTGTCTCGTTGACTTTCAGCACAACCGTTTGTGTCAACCGTTTCGCCACTTGGGGTTGCGGCACAGGCGTCTTCAGGGTCGTTGACTCCGTCACCGTCGGTATCAGAGGTCCGCTGTTCAATGCTGCATCCCTCCGTGTCAACAGACACACCTGTGGGAGTCGAAGCGCAAAGATCCAAATTGTTTTTCACTCCATCGTTATCATCATCGAGTTCTGATTGTGCACAGCCTTCTGCATTGACTGGTTCACCCACAGGCGTCGTGGGACACAAGGTATCCAAATCGTTGATGACGCCGTCACCATCACTGTCAGCGATATCAATGAGACGACAGCCAATTCCGTCGGTGCCGTTGAGTACGCCAGCCTCGGTGGGGCATTGGTCGCCCTCGAATCCTGCCAATTGGTCGCCAAATCCATCGCCGTCGGCGTCTGACCACTGGCTGTCAAGGTAGGGGAAGGCGTCACCCTGTTGATTTTCTCGAAGTCCAGATGTTGTATTCAGGTCGTAGGAATAGATGTTCGTGTAACTGTCACCGTCACTGTCCAAACAGCCAACTACTGGACGTGTTGAATTGCCCCAGATGTCTGAGCATCCGTCCAATTTGAGCCCCATTGCATTGGAGCCATTGTAGAGCGCAGTCCAATTATCGGGGAAGCCATCGCCATCAGTATCGTTTGCAGCGGCTGGATAAAATTTGAACTGGTCCGGGTTGGTTGCGTTTTCGGAGTCGTTATCGCCGAATCCATCACCATCGCTGTCCACCCATTGAGTTGGGTCAAAAGGCCAAACGTCCGCCCCATGTGTGATGTTCCATTCGAAGATCGTCCCCACGTCGGAGGTATCGCTTGAACCGTCATTGTCCGAATCCAAGCAGCCGTTTCTGTCTCGCCAAGATTCTCCGTAATTCCATGGACAATAGTCGCCGTGAACCGTATCTGTATCGTTATTACCGTAACCGTCACCGTCATAATCCTCATATTGTGATGCGAGGTAAGGGAATAGATCTCCTGCCCCTGCGTTTGGGTCAAGCGGCACTGAACAGCAATCAACACCGTGGTTATCCCCAAAGCCGTCACCGTCAGTGTCCAAGGCTTGTTTCCAATTGCCTTTGAACTGGTCACCATCGTAATACGAGGCATCGTTGTCAGACCAACCGTCTTGGTCGAGATCTCCGCATCCATAGCGGTCAATCCATGATGTACCACCGACGTCATCACATCCATCGATGGAATCTTTGTAGCCGTCAAGGTCGTAATCCTCACATCCGAAAATGAGGTATGAAGATGGACCATTGGTGGTTGGACAAGCGTCAGGAAGGGGGCCAAGGGCGTTGTCCCCGTAGTTGTCCCCATCCGAATTCATCCACTGGTCTCCAACCGAAGGCATAGCATCCACCAAATCAAAGACCAAATCCCGGTCTTGGTCTTGATAGAGTCGCAGAATGATGACATCATCATTCACAGTGTCCCAGTAGGCCATATGGACCGTCCCGTTTGCGTCAACCATCGCGTTCAATTCTTCACTGACCACGACATCACCAAATTGGACAGACATCCACGGTGC
The DNA here is from genome assembly GCA_030829545.1 of Candidatus Poseidonia sp. GTDB lineage: Archaea > Thermoplasmatota > Poseidoniia > Poseidoniales > Poseidoniaceae > Poseidonia. The sequence goes on from JAURAI010000009.1 coordinate 21,940, forward strand.
AAAGCCCGAATGAACGCCGCTCAATTCTGCAGTATTGACGATAAGGTGTTGAGTCACAGGGTCGCTGGTCAACATCAAGATATGCGTCCCTGTGTGAAGGACATCCCAAGCCCCGTCAACAGCAGCAGCAGGACGTTCCTGGATGGCCACCCAATGACCCGTACTGTTCATCGTCATCAAGGAGGAAACTGCATTCCCTCGTACGGCGAGAATGGGGAAAGCTCCTCCCTCGAGGTCCAAGCGGAACTCGCCTGTGATACCACTTGGTTGAGTTATGGTATGTTGAGTCCAATTCGCATCACCTGGCCACTGTTCGTAGACGCTCAACGTTCCATCATTGGACAAGGTTGCGACGAGAATTGACCCGTTATTCAATTTCGCCATGTCAATGTGAACATCAGAATCGGTTCCGTTGGCGATGATACTTTTGCTAAGTGAGGCACCGTCATAGGTCCAAAGTGAAAGATTTGATTCACTCGCTCCGTCGTCTTGGGTGACCAATGCGACGGCGAGTTCATCGTTCGCTAACAGCATCGTCGGGTGTTGAGAGGATACTGCTTCGCCTTCTTCACCCAGGGTGCTTAGCGTCCACGAACTGTCGCGAACGGCCAGCGCAAGTTGATCGGTGTCGCTGTGTCGATAGATGAGGTGCGGCACATCGGTACTGTTGACTTGAACGGAAATATTGCCCCCGAGAACGACACTGTTACGCACCATTTCTGAGGTCCATCCATTCGTTCCATCGTAGGCTGAATAGAATATTTGCTGGCCAGCCCCCGTAGTGTAAGCAATTGCTTGTATGCCATGCTGGTCAATTGATGACCCGAGATATTGTCCAACCGTACCCGTAGAAGCCACATTTTGTTGAACGGCCGTCATCGAACGGGTTGTGTGAAGATTGATGGCATTCTCGTCTTGAGTGACCACTACGGGTTGTCCTGTTGAACGCGCCTTGAAAATGAAGGTCGTGTTGGTATTTGCATCATTGGTGACGGATTGATGGACCCATTGCCCCGAAGGAGTCTGGTCTTTCATGTGCTCAAGTTTGATGAGGTGCATTCCTGTATTATCGGTGTACGTGAAAACAATGCTCGTTTCACCACGATGCGCAGTGGCAAGGTCGAGTCCTTGGGCCGTACCTGAATATGGGAAGGAAATCGATTCCCAGTCACGTTCACTTAGTACATGATATTCAAGGCCGTATGCTGCTCCTTGTAGGCTATTTCGTGCTGAAAAGATCATTTCACCCAAACCATCCCCATTGATGTCACCCATGGCGACCATGCTCTGTCCAATCAGTTGGTTGCTTGTGCCCTGTGCGAGCAATTGAGGTTCTGACTGCAATCCAGCGGCACTACCGAGATAGATCTCAACCTTCCCCGATTGATCGCCGTTCAAGCTTGAGATGTAGACATCATCATAGCCGTCCTCGTTAATATCGCCCGCTGAAGCGATCGCTTCACCAATGCGTGAATTCTGCACGCTCGGAACAAGCGTCCAATCCGGTTCGTTTTGGTAGCCGCTGTCGCTTCCGTCGTACATCCATAATTTACCACCGCCGAAGGTTTCTGTGCCGTTGTAGGGTTCGGTGATGATATGGTCGTCAAATCCATCGGCATGGATATCGTCAACACAGCGTACAAGATGGCCGAAGAGACGTCCTTGGATGTTAGTCTCGAGGGTATGGTCGGGGGTGCCATTGTATCCCGTGGCCGAGCCACTGAAATATTCAACAGATGAGTAATCCGGCGAAGACGAGTATGTTCCTACGTTGCTAATGATCAATTCTTGATGACCATCCCCGTTCATGTCACAGCCCTCAACTGAGCGACCAAACATGTTGCCATTCTTTGAGGCCGTCAAGTTACGTTGACTGGAAAGGTTGAATTCACCACCGTCATAGAGATTGACTTTTCCAGTGAGCATTGATGCCCCGGAACCGAAAACGTGCCCGTACGCTGCTGCTGCAAGCATGTCTGCTTGCCCGTCGTGGACAAGGGTGGAAAGATAACTGCCCAAACGCTCTCCATTCAAGCCAGAAACAGACCACCATGGCATGGCTGAAATTCCCGATGAATTGCCGAGATAAACATGAACCTGCCCGTGAGTGAGGTTGGAATCGTTGGTTGGATTCCATCCGGGGAGGCCAACTGCAAGATCTTGAATTCCATCATGGTTGAAATCACCTGTATCCAAACCAGCACCGAAATGAGTTCCATTAGCCTCACCTGCTAGAATCATATCGGGAACCTCAGCGACACCACTTGAAGACCCGTAATAGATGTCGACGCGACCGTTCTCAACATAGGTCAGTAAACTGGCCTCTGGTGTAGCGATGATCAGGTCATCAAAGCCATCGTTGTTGAGGTCGGCAAATTTGATTGCTCCCTCAGAGGCGTCCTCTTCACCTGCCACAATTTGGGTTGGCGTTGGATTCACCCGGCCAGAATCTTGACCCGCTAAGGAACGGATGAGATTGATTGAAAAGGCATTTTCAGATTGCGTCATGGTAGCGACTTGCTCAATGTTTTGGTCATCCAAACCCATCCCAACTCCGTCAACAATCGTGCTATCTGTGGCCAGAATACGCAGGTCGTGCTCCGCACCATCAATACGTAGCAGGACCACCTCTCCAGAAGATGAACGGGTGTAGAGGATATGAATCAGACCTTGGTCGTCAATGTCAAGTTCGAAATCTTCACCGACAGGCCCTGCATCCAAGAGATAATCCGTCCAATATGCTCCACTAAAATTCACTTGATGAAGGGCACCAGATTCTGTCCGCATCAATCCCCATTCAAGTCCTTCCGAGGTGATGTCCAAGGCAAGGTGGGTTGCATTCACATCTTCCATGATGGTCCGCGTGTGCCAGCGAGGGCCGTCGAAATATGTCGCACTCTCCCGAGCATATCGCCCCATTTTCAAGTCTGGACCATCAGCGTAAAGGACACGGGGCAACTCATTGGCGGTGATTCCAATTGCGCAATCCACCAGGTTTGTTGTATTGGTGGCCGCAACGGTATCCACAAGGCTGGAGGTCCACGTTCCAGAGGGGCGATGAACCGCTGTTCGAACGGGTCCTTCTTCTGTACTCCAACAGTAATGCTCCTTGTCGTGACGAGTCAATTTGAGGTCCGGAGTACCGTGGTTTTCGGTGCTTGAATTGTTCAACTCTTGACTGTGCCAATAATCAAACATTGATTCTTCCTTCACCACGGCATTTTCCATACCATCAAAGGTGATGGTCGTGCCTGCAAAGTCGTGCCCGTACCCGGAGGTGGTGGTATACAGACTGCTTTGGCGAGGTGAATCATTTGCCTCTTCAAGCACCGATATTTCGTCGGGTAGAGCCAACATCGGTGACCATGAGGCCAGAAGGAACGTAAGGACAACAAGGACGCTTTTTCCAAATGTTCTTCGAGAAAAGGCGTCGGACATAGCCTATACACATATGCCGACCTAGAAAATCATTGTTCAAGAAATCCTGACCCCCTATGGGGGTCAATCCCATCGGCGAAGGAGAACAACCGCTGACTTGAGAAAGGAGCTAAACCTAGGCTCTCCATGGCTGAGGGTACGTGGTTGGTGGTAGCCAATGGAACATGGCCTAACCGTGAGACTGTGAAGGCCCTTGTCCAAAAATCGCATCAACTGATTGTCTGTGACGGCGCATTAAACCGCTGGAGTGGGGACCTCAAGGCACCCACGATCGTAATCGGTGATTTTGATTCAGTCGAACCCTCCTTCCTTGCAGAATGGGAAGCCAAAGGTAGCCAGTTGTTAAAAATCGATAATCAAGAGACCAACGACTTGCACAAAGCCCTGGCTCACATCCACTCCATCGGAGCACTTTCATGTCTTATTTTGGGAGCAACAGGTGGCGACCCTGCTCATGAAGTTGCCAACCTTTTGACCTGCAGCACCCTACCGCTTGAAACTCGATGGCAAACTCAGACTCACGAATATCTCTTTTTCAATCCCGGAGCGCCATATTCTATAGATTTTGAGGCGGGGCAAGAATTCTCACTTTTCGCATTGGAGAGGGCCACCGGAGTCACGCTCAAAGGGGCTCGCTTTCCTCTCGAGGATGAGCCCTTGATGCGCGGCTCAAGAGGATTGCACAATCAAGCGACGACTATGAGGATTGACTTGGCCTACGAAGCAGGCAATCTGATGATGATCAGGGCTCTTCAGGAAGAGGCCCCTTTGGAAGATGGGAACGAAGCATAGCCGAATAGTCTTCAACGCCATCCCACGATTGTGATTTCTCATCGATTCGAGCATGCTCGAGTGTTTTCTCAAAGCCCCCCCAGTCCTCAATCAATTTGAGTTTGTGGGCCGCACGAGGTGTATAGCCTGGAAAGAAATTTCTCCAAAGGAAGGGGATTCGTCCTGGAGTTACTTTGTTCACAATCCGAACGATGGATGTATTGCATGTTGTCAAAAGGGAATGGTACCATTCTGGAGACACCGCAAGGGAATTCAATTTCCCGATAAGCCCCATCAACAGATCTTTGTCTTTCCCAGGCGGTGTGATGGCCCTGAACATGTAATCTCGATTGCCCCGCCCGTGAGTTCGTAATCCAGTGACATCTCGTTCAAAGCCCACCAAGAGATAGAGCTCATAGGCTCTCCAGAACCCCTTCCAGGGATGATAACGTTCGCTTTTTTCTCGGCGAGCTTCAAAGGAAAAGGAGAGGCATGTTCCGTCTTCAAATTCAAAGGTAAGATAGGTGTGTGCCATTCCATGAATTGAATGAAAGTGGTCAACCATGAACCATACGTCCTTGAGTTCATCAAGGCGAACTTTGACCTCTTCTGCCCAATGCTCATCACGGTCTCGTGTTGTACGCCATACAAAATCTCGAACCATGTGGAAGGTGATTTCGTTTCCATCGATGGTGGCAGTGGTCGCATGTTCACAATCGTTTTCCCAATGGAGGTCAAGTGAAGGTTGCAGGGGGCGTATTCGAGTCCACCACAGGTAGAAGGAGCGCAAGATGACGAGCACGATGAGTCCGAGCAAGACGATTCCAATTCTCTCAAGCCAAGTCATCTCATTCCCACCCATGCCAAATTTGCCATTCATCATCCCACCAATCCAACGTCCCATCGGCGTGTTGACGCCAAAGAACACCTTGGTCATCAAGTGTGGTAGGCAATCCTTGGGCATCTGGAGAGCCGTCTTCAAGGACTTGCGGTGTTGGGCCAAGAGAAGGAAGTTGCAGGGGCTCTGGCTCTCTGTTACGGATCAACAAAATGAACACGAGCAAGGTGACAATCAACGCAAGTGCACCAATGGAGAACCATCCAACTGATTCGGTTGGCGTCTCGGGCCCGAGTGAGGTCGATGGCAAAGCTGCGCTTTCATTTTCGCTGAGGTCCGGTTGTGGCAAACGAATAAGATTCATACCCTGTGTAGAAGAAATCATTTTTTCAGTCACAATTTCAAGGGATATCAAGTAGGCCCCTGCAGGAAGTTCACTGCAGTCCAAAGAGGTACTGTTGGCGCCTTCAACGACCTTCCCCTTGATGCGCCAAACCTTCATCAACCCGTCATAATCCATGTTCTGTGTTGTTTTCACAGCGATTTTGCAAGGTGTTTCTGTGGTATTTTGATGGCCACTTGCGACGAGTGAAAATTCAGGAGGAGGGCGATTGTTGATGGTGAAATTCAGCGTGGATTCTGCTGTTTGCCCCAACCCGTTTCGGTAGGTCTCCTTAAGTTTGTAATCGCCTGCTGGCCATGATGAACAATCCAGTGTTTCGTCCGAATCAAGGACGCTGAATGGTGCTCCGGTGAAGGTACGAACACCGGTCTCTCCATAGCGTGGTCCTGTTTCATCACCAAAATGCCGGTGGATTTCACACACTTCCCCCGTCCTGATGGAACTTGCAGCATTCAGTTGAAGGTCAACCAATGGGATTTGTAATGCAGGTTTGAGAAGGAAGGTTGGAAGCGGATATGAAGCGATGGAATCGCCGTCATCATCAAAGAAATCAAGCCTCAAATCGTGTTCGCCCGCTGACCAAGCATCGTAGATCAGACTCACATTGGTTTGACCTTCAAAGGACACTTCGATGGTTTCAAGAACATCTCGTTCCTTATGCAACCCCCTCAATTTGATTATGAGGTCGTTTTCGGCCGAGGTTGAATTCAAAACAATCACAACACGAACCGCGTCAATGTCACTGTCTTGATTGGTGTCAATGGTATCGTTTCTCAAAGCCAGCAGAGTCAAACCGCGCTCTGCAAGGCGTTCCTCAGCAGTCATATCGGCTGATGCCTGGGGCATTGGTACGAGCAAAAGCATCAGCAAGAGAGTGATGGTGTACGCCGTCATGCGGGGATTACTGAGCATCGATCTCACCTCCTTGCATCTCCGGGAGCGGTGGTAGGTCTTCTAGGGGAATCAATTGCGGAACAGTGGTGCCAATTCCAGGTGCTGCCATGAGTTTCATCTCTGCATCAAAAGCAAGTTGTTCCATCATGGTAGCCCTGCTGCGAGACATTCGGACGATGAGTGCTCCTGCGCCCCCGATCAGGAAGCCGAGTCCAATGATGAGGTAGGTCAACCACGAAGCGGCTGGGTCTTCTCCCATAATGGCGATGGCGGCTGCTAATTCGCCATAATCATTTGACCATCCGTCTCCATTTTCGTCAGGGCACCCCTGAAGGTCGCGCTTGGACTCACCTGCCACATCGGGGCAGTCGTCCCTGAACGCACCCAAAGGAAGGTCACCAAAGCCGTCCCTGTCGGTATCGGCCCATTGCAGTGCTTCGGTTGGGAAGGCATCGCCCATTCCAAATGGATGAGCTGGCCAATTTTCCGTAGGGTCCGACCAACCATCGCCGTCGGTATCACGGCAGCCAAGACGGTCGAGAATTGAGGTACCACGTGTTTCTGGACAGGCGTCTCCTTGATGTCCAGTCATTCGATCGCCGTAGCCATCACCATCACTGTCCCTCCATTGAGAGGGTTCGTGAATAAAGGCGTCACCCAAATTTGACCAGCCGTCACCGTCGGTATCCTGGCAACCCCATCGGTCGCCGCCGGATGAAGGACCGACCGAAGTACCTGCTACGTCGGGACAGACATCCGCAGTTGTGCCCATTGGGTTATCGCCACGTCCATCGCCGTCGCTGTCATGCCACTGCGTTGGGTCTTGTGGCCATGCATCACCAGAACCGCCCGGGCTAGCAAGCCAGTAGGAGGTCGGATCAGACCAGCCATCACCGTCACCGTCCGGGCAACCCCAGCGGTCGAAGGTCGAATTACCCTCGGTCGTTCGGCAGCTGTCGGGCCGGTAGGATGTCCTCCATGTTTGGCCGTCAAAATACTCGAGATTATCCCCGTAGGAATCATCATCGGTGTCGTGCCATTGTGAGGCATCATCAGGGAAAGCATCTGCAAAACCAAATGGATGAGCAGTCCACAATTCAGTTGGATCTGAATAGCCGTCCTTGTCCGTGTCTCGGCAACCCAACCGGTCGAAACGGGAAATCCAATCGTTGTCGACTTCCTCGGCGGTTGAGGCGACACACACATCTCCCTCGAATCCAGTCAGGTTATCACCATAGCCATCCCCGTCACTGTCTCGGAATTGAGATGGGACGAATGGGAAGTCATCGATTTGAGTGGCACCGTAGGTTTGGTTATCACCCCACCCGTCATCATCGGTATCCTGCCACTGGGTTGGGTTGAACGGGAAATCATCGATGAGTTGAGCGCCCATTGTTTGGTTGTCGCCCCATCCGTCTCGGTCAGAATCTTCCCATTGGGTCGGTTCTGCAGGGAAGGCATCTGAACCGTTTTCAATGGTCCAGTTTTCATCGCCGTCAGAAAAGGTATCTGCGTCTGAATCAGGGCAGCCAAACCGATCTGAGAAGGACGTGCCCGTAAGGAAAGGACAGGCGTCAGGTTGCGAGGCATTGCCGACATATTGACCGATTCCCCACACTGCACGGCTATCGTTGAGTGAAGCGTCAGCCCAATTATCGCCGTATCCATCGTTATCGGTGTCGTTCCATTGGCTGCTTTCAGAAACAAATGCATCGGCTTTTCCTACGGGATGTGCAAACCATGCCTCATAGCCGTTGAGGCCGCCAGGGTCTGGGTCAGAATAGGAGTCCCCATCGGAATCAATGCATCCGTATCGGTCAGAGGAAGAGTAGCCTCGGCTGTATTGACAGTGGTCGCCTTGGTAGCCCTCGAGGTTGTCTCCGTAGCCGTCGTTATCTGAGTCAAGCCATTGTGAGGATTCACTTGCAAAGGCGTCTGCACCGTTTTGAACGCCCCACCCTGTATCGGGATCGGACCATCCATCACCGTCTGAATCCGTGCAACCTTTTCGGTCGTTGGTCGAGGTACCTACCAAGAAGGTGCAGTCGTCTTCGGTATCAACAAAACCATCTTCATCGCTGTCACGATTGGTTTTGTCAATGGACGGGGTAATGGTATAATCAAAGCCATCATTACACCACGAGTCTTTTCCTTCGACTTTCAGGATGATTTCTCCGGCTGTGGAAAGCGTGGACGAAAGTGTTGAGGTCGGTGAACCATCGTCCACATTTTGAGTAACAGACCCCATCGTGAAGGTGCCTTCCCATCCATCGTTTAGGCACCACCATGCGGGATTGCTCATGCTTCCCGAGAATGTTACTTGCACGATGTCGCCCTTTTTCCCTTGAATTTTCCAATAGTCACGCTTGTCGTTGGGAGAACAGCCGTCTGGGTCACAAACATAGCCGCTAGAAGAGACTCCATCAGTGAGACCGTTAGCGCTTGTAGCGGTGTCATCGGCTGATGCAACGGGCAGATGAAGCAGGGTGATGGAAAGGAAGACTACCAGCCACCACCTGCCTCCCATGAATCGGGATAGGTCTATGGATTATCAAACGAACTCCTACGGAGGCTCGGCGTTTGGAGATTCAAAGTCGCTGTTTTCCAAGGCATTGACGGAAGCAATCGGTGAGGTCCGTGTGTTGGAATTCATACCCGCTTTCGAGCAAACGATGGGGTGTGACTCGTTGACCATCAAGCACCAAAGCCTTTCCCATTTCTCCGAATAGGGTTCGTATAGCGAAGCCCGGGACAGGAATGAACCAGGGGCGCAGCATCACTTTCCCAAGGGATTTTGCAAAGGCCTTTTGCTGTGCGGGCTCGGGCGCTGTTAGATTGTAAGCACCCTCGCAAGAGGGTGTCATCATCAGGTGGTGGATGGCGTAGATTTGGTCGTCGAGTGAAATCCAGGAATAATATTGCCGTCCTCCACCGACAGGCCCCCCTCCACCGAGTTGAGTTGGGAGAAGGAGTTTCTTGAGAACACCACCCATCGGCGTGAGAACGAGGCCTGTTCTCAACCACACCGTTCGAATGCCTGCATCAACAGCAGGTTGTGCTGCTGCCTCCCATTCCTGACAGAATTCTGCGAGGAAATTATCGCCCGGGGGTGAATCCTCGGTCAACACCTCATCCTTTCGATTGCCATAGAAGCCAATTGCTGAGCCACATAGAAAGTTGGATGGAGGATGTTCTAATTTGCTGAGGATAGTTGCGAGATTGGCGGTTGGCGTGGTCCGGGAGTTGACGACGAGTTCCTTTCGCTTCTTGCTCCATCGCTTGTCACCGATTCCCGCTCCAGCGAGGTGTATAACCGTGTCAAAACCGTTTAAGTCTCCTTCAAGAACCTCTCCAGTTTGGTCGTTCCATCGAATGACGTCGTCGTTGTTCGCATCGGGTGGCAACACCGTTGTTGGACGAACCAGACGAGTGACTCGATGCCCGGCAGCGGAAAGGAAGGCACACAATTGCAAGCCAATCAGTCCTGTAGACCCGCTGACGAGGATGTTATGTCGCCCTTTATCTGCAAATTGCGAAATTCGCTTCAAGTCGTTCTGTACACGAAGCGTCCGATAGGCGAACATTTGGTTCATCCGTCCCTTCACGGTGAACGGTGCTGACCAAAATGTCAGCGGATGAAAGGGAAGTTTCCACTGAACTGTGTCTCGAATTTGGCTGGATTGTGCGTCGACACCGATGAAGCGGTGTTCATGATCCCATTTGCCGAAGGGTCCTTTTTCCATGACATCGTTGAATACCTCACCGCTCACAACGTCATAATGACGGGCAACCCACATCATTTTGACTGGCCCGAGACTGACTTTGAAACGGGTGGTGGCCCCGTTGACCAAGGCTCCTGCTTCAATCGGTGCAATACCTTCCCATTCGGGCATGATACGACGAAAAGCCCCCGGGCTGTTGTACCAGTCCCACACGTCTTCAACCGGGGCATCGTAGGTGGCGAGATGTTCGTAGGTTGGCATGGTTCGTCCTCATTGGTGGGCTGAATACAGAGATGGTCCAGAGCCGAGTGCTGTTTGAACCGACCTTGGGTTGTTGTACTTCTCCATGTAGGCTTTGGTGTTGAATTTTCGTTTGGTTGAGTCGGAGGTCATGCATCGGATCTTTCCGAAAACAGCTCGTTCGGTCCAGCCTCGGTCGAATTTACCCATCACCCAACCAATGCCCGTGTAGGAGTTGGGGTCACGGCCGTCAAGAGCCCATCGGTCGTTGATGGCAATCATCCATTCCATGGCCAATTCGGGGGTTGGAGACCATTCGAGTATTTTCTTTCCCCATAGCATCCGAAGATAATTGTGAATGATTCCTTCCTGACGAAGCTGGTTTTGGGCTGCATTCCAAAGTGGGTCGTGGGTTGCAGCGGCTTCAAATTCTTCCAGCGTGTAGATGTAGGGGCGTTGGTCATTGGCGTGCTCTGCGAGCGTAATCTTGGCCCATTCGGGCAGGGAACTGTATTCCATGTGGTCCTCAACCATGGCGCAGTGGATGAATCCGATATCGCGCCAAGTGATGACCTGGTCAAGGAAGGCTTCAACCGGTTCAGACAGGCCCCACCAGCCACGACGACGTCCGTCGTTGGGAAGGTTGACGAGGGACACATCCCAACGACTTTGAGTGAAAATCTCATGAAGGATTTGATGAACGCTGATGTGTCCGAAGTGGAGCCAGGGAGAGATGCCGCTCGCCCCTTTTTCATTCGGGTGGTTTCGCTTCTCATGGTAGTTTTCGAGACGCTCGTTGTAGAATTCTCTCCAACGCCGTCGTGCTTCAATCCAGCCGCCTTTCTTACTGAGGACCGGAGAAACATTGTGGTCGATGCTCAGCGTCGAAAGCGCTTGTCGTCCGACATCTCCGCCTTCAGATACCCGCCACAGGAATTCATAGGGTGTTTGTGGTGTTTCGGATTGATCGAATATTTCACTGACGATGTGTTCCGAAAGCCAGGGGAGGTCCGTTGCCTGCTCAAGAGGTCGTGCACTCGGAAAGTCATGCATGTGCTCACGGATGGTCTTGTGGAGATGCCGTCGCAGTGAGTAGGCCGTTGAGAACGCCCTCCCTTGTGCACGCATCGCCATGAACCCGCTGGAGTCAACCACTCGGATTTCACAGGGCTTGACATTCAATGCAGTATTGAGTACGTGCTTGGGGTAGTAGGTAGGATAATCATCAATGATACAGATTTTGGCACGCTGAAGCCACGCCTTGAGCAGGCCAGATGCTTCTTTCCGCTTGGTTTCAATGTAGGGGATGTAAGTGACGCCTGTTTTAGCAAAAGTGTCTCGATTGTCAAGCATGCCCTGGAGGACAAAGGTAGAGATGCGGTCGTTGGCCCATTTGTGCTGAAGTGCCAAACTTTCAATGACCACCAAGGGCAGGTTGTGATCTTTGGCAATTTCGATACTGTGTTCGAGGGCGTGGTTCCAATGTGGACGGCGAGCCGCAGTCATCCAGTACAGAATGTATTCACCCGACGGGTTGGTGGTGCCGTGGATTTGGATACGAGTTGAGGCAATCATGATTGGCGACCTCCAGAGGGCGTTGAAGAGACCGCTGCGCGGTACACAGAGTACGGGCGGTCACGACGTGTCAATCCTGATTGTCCTCCAAGGTTCGCAGGTTGGGTCAATCCGTCGATGGCAAGCTGTTGCATGGTTTCTGAGACCCACTTGAGAGACTGAAGGTCGCTAAGCGAGAACCATCCTGATGAAGAGATTTCTTCGCTGCTATCTTGAATTTGACCGGCATGGATGGCGACGTCGTAGCACAGGAAGACTGCGGGATGATCTTTGCGCAGCGCTGTGCGAACCCCAGCGAGGCCGAGTATGCGTCCGTCGAAGCCTGATTCCTCTGCGAGTTCCCGCAGCGTTGCTTCTTCTGGGCTTTCGCCTTCCTCAACGTGACCTTTGGGCAATCCCCAACAGCCTTGGTGACGGCCCTGCCCCTCTTGTACGAGGAGAATTCCACCATCTGCAACAACCCGTGCTGCAACTCCGAGGTCACATGAAATGGTCGCCATCAGATTCGTAAAATTTTCTTTCACTATATCAAGAACGGTTTAAGTCCAGTGAAGGGAAAAGACGAGTGTTTATATAAGAAATCTAGAGATTTCCTAACATGCTCAGCAGCAACCAAAAAACCCTCGATACACTTCCCGAGTCCGACGCAGCACTACCTACTCAATTCGGAGATTTCCGCATCCGTGCGTTCAGAGATCCATCCAACGGGAAAGAGCACTCCGTACTCTATGTAGGCGACATAACAGAAGGACACCCTCTCGTTAGGATTCATTCGGAGTGCCTAACTGGTGACGCTTTTGGATCACTTCGCTGCGACTGTGGCCCCCAGCTTCAGGCATCGATGAAAGCGATCCAAGAGGCGGGCAAGGGCGCTATCGTCTACCTGCGCCAGGAAGGCCGCGGTATCGGCCTCTATGCGAAAATGCAGGCCTACGCCCTGCAGGATATTGGATACGATACTCTTGATGCCAACCTGGCTCTCGGACTTCCAGCGGATGCTCGCCGCTACGATGTCGCAGCTGAAATGCTCTATGCCATGGGCGTGGAGGGCGTTGAATTGATGACCAATAACCCAGAAAAGCGGCAACAACTGCTCGATAACGGCATTCGTGTTGCCAACCGCATCCCTCTCATCGTCGGTCGTTGTGCCCAAAACAGCTCCTACTTGCAGACCAAGGCAGTCCGAATGGGCCATATGCTACCTATCTGAGGCCTTACCATGTCAACGCACCTTATCGGCCAAAATGTCCCTCAATTTTCTCTTGAAACTGATGACGGTGCGGTCTTTGAAAGCGCCTCGCTGAACGGAACATGGCGCGTCATCTTTTTCTACTCGAGAAATAACTCACCAACGTGCAAGCGAGGCTGCCTCACCTTCAAAGAACAACACGATCTTTTCGCTTCTGCGGGATGCTCCATCATCGGAATCGGACCGGGAACAGTTGAAGAACAGGCAGTTCACAAAGCCTCATTGGGAGATTTGCCCTTCCCGCTACTTGCTGACCCTGAACGTTTGGTTGGCAAAGCATTCGGTGTGCCCGTACACCTTGGCCAATTCCCGGCCAAATCATCCTTCCTGATCGGCCCAGACAACACCATTCACTACGTCTATGACTGGCTTTTCAGACCACGACGACACGTCGCAAAGATTCTAGCAGACATTTCTAAGGTTACGGGGGACAATTGAATGTGGGACGAATTATTACTTGAGGCAGGACTCAACGAACGTGAAGTCCGCTCGATCATGATTCTTGGCTCAAGGCCACGCATGAAAGCCTCTGAACTCGCCAAGGAATTGAACACGACCAGACTCGATGCGTACAACAGCCTGTCGAGGCTGCAAGAAATGGGTATTGTCACGGCGACAGCAGACCGCCCAATGTTATTTTCAAGCCTCCGAATCAACGAAGCAATGGAGCACATTATCAACTCCAGAAAACAGCAGCTTGATCGTCTCATCCACGGATTTGACGATCTCTCCAAAGGAATTACTGAGACAGACGCGTCCTACGAGAAACAACGACGGGATATCGATGACCCACGATTCGCTGTGCTGAAAGAACGAACCCACATCTACAATCGGCTCCAAAAGATGGCTGCTGAATCCGAAGAGCGCCTGATCTTATTGCTCGGCCAATTCGGAATCCTCCACCTCTGCCGCAACCCCGACGCTCTTGAAGCGGTCAATACCGCTGCGGTACGTGGTGTCGTCGTACAAATCATCACGCATCTTGACGGCCGGACCCTGCGGTTCTTTGACCAATTGAACGGAAGCATCGAAGTTCGTCACTCGGATGAACTCGACTCCCTCGGCTTCGTACAAGACCAGGCTGAAGTGATTCAATACCTCAATATCGAAGACAATCCTGTCGGACGAGGAAAAGAAGACGCTGCACTCATCATCGAATCTGGGCCTTTCTCTCAGGCTCACCTCCACCTAATCGATGCCATTTGGGAGGGAGCCGTACCACTTGCAACGGCCCGTGCCCGCTTTACTGAAAATCAAATCAACGACCCGTTGCGCTTGACCATCGGCGAGGGTTCCTTCCTGAAGAACGTCTCAGTTGCTCTTGGCTTTGACGGGGAGCTGCCCGACGAGGATACTCCCTTTGACCCCGATGCCTTCTTCGCTGCGGGACATGAAGTCAACGAAGCTCGGATGCGTTTGACAGAGGGTAAACTCTCCAATCTCAAAGTTCTGGGAATTGATATCGGGCGAATGCTTCGTCAAATTGGAAATCGTGTTGGACAAGAAATAGCCTTCTCGCTTCGTTCTATAGAAAACGATATCGAGTTCCTCGACGAAATGATGGATTGGTGGGAGCATGCCGGTTTGGGTTTGCTCCAATACGATGTTGACCCACAATTCCATGTCCGAGTAGGCCTTAACCACCCTCCAGTGGAAGACATTGATGCGCTACCAATGTGGGAAATGGATGATGGAATCATCGAAGGGGCTCTTTCGACCCGCTTCGCTAAGGAAGTCAACGTTGTGATTCAACGAACTGAGGGTGAAGGCGATGCAAGTGATTTGTGGCGGTACATCATTCATCGCCACGAAATGAAAATGATCGAGTTAGGCGACTAGGTGGGCATACTCATGAAGTTGCGTACATTTCTCAGTTTTTTCCGTCAACTGAAAGGGAAAAAACCAATCGATATTGACAAGATTCAATCCATGGGGCTCCTTGCTGTCAAACTTGGACAAATCTTTGCTCTTCGACCCGACCTCATTGAGCCAGAGCGATGCATTGAACTGCAACGCTTGTACAGTCGCGGAGCAACCATTCCAACCGAAGATTCACAACGCCTTCTCGACCGATTTGCTCCACCCAATTTCCGAAGTCATTTCCAATCGATTGAACCCGTTCCATTTGCTGCTGCAAGCATCGGTCAAATCCATCGGGCCGTCCTCAACGATGGAACTCGCGTGGTTGTCAAAATTATCAAAGCAGATTTCGAGGCCTCGTTCAAGCGAGATGTTCGGCGTATGAAGCGATGGATCCGCACCGGTCTGTTGTTCAACCCACGCTTGCGAAAGGTCGGGAACCCCATCGGACTGCTCGCCCACATCGAAGATTATACCCTTCGCGAATTGAATCTCACCAATGAGATTGAGGGGCAAAACCAACTCATCGAAAAGGCAAAAGAAATTGAGCAACATTTCCCCATGCCGAAACTGAAATTCCCTCGGATGTGGGATGAATTGTCCAATCAACACGTGCTGGTCATGGAAGAAATCACGCACCCCACGCTTGAGGCTCGTCTGGAAGAAAAAACGCTCAACTGGGCAAATATGTTGGAATTGTTTCGCATTCACGGTGCCTTCATGTTTGGAATCGGTACATTCCACGGAGACCTGCATCCAGGAAACGCCATGATGAACGATGAAGGCGACTTTTTCTTCATCGATACCGGTGCGATTTGCAACGCACCGCCTCACGTACGTAATGCCTTGTTTGGCTTCTTTTACTTCCTCGCCAAAGGTGAACTCAAGCATGCATTTGATGCTATGCTCACGATGGCCGCTGTTCAGCCCACGGGTAAAACACTGCAAACGTATTATGACTCGATGAACGAGCTTTACGCTGGATTTGTTGGAACCTCAGTGAGCGAAGTTTCCCTCACGGAGCAAATGATGAAGACCGTCAAAGCAGCGGTGTTAGCGGGTTGTGCATTCGGTGAAGAAGCCTTCCCGATCATTCGTTCCTTGATGTACATGGACGGAATGGTGCTCAAAGGACATCCTGAAGTGGATCTGATCAGTTCAATGGGTCCCTATCTCGACGAATTTTCTGTGCTCATTGACCCCTATTCCATTATTTCAGATGAAAAATAAAGATGTTATTTTTAAAGCATTTTTTAAGGTCAAAAACCCCCCTTTATATGGTCGTTATTTGAGCGGAAGGCATGGCAGCCACCGCTCAACCGAAAGTCGCAATCATTGGTGCTGGTCCCGGAGGTTTGGCCTCTGCGCTCCTGCTTGCAAAATCAGGGGTCGATGTAACGGTCTTTGAACGGTCAGGAAGTGTTGGTGGTCGAAACAAAGTTTTCGAACGAGATGGTTTCAAATTCGACCTTGGCCCCACATTTTTCCACTACCCTGAAGTGATTGAAGACATCTTCAAAGCCATCGGAATGGACGCTCATGAAGAACTCAAACTTCACCGTCTGGACATGAATTATCGGCTCATCTTTGGACAGGGTGGACAACTGGACTGCACGAGCGATTTGGACGTCATGACCGAGCGTATCCGAGGCCTTTCCGGCGATTTCAATGCCGAGGCATTCAAGCGCTATGTCGTTGACAACCGCCTCAAACTGGAGAAATCAAAGGCCTGCCTTCAAGAACCATGGTACGGGCCAACTGACCTCCTCTCTAAGCGAGCCATGCGAGTTGCCAGCGTGCTCCGACCCCAACGCTCCGTAGCCAAGGACCTCATGAAACTCTTCGACGATGACCGCCTTATGCTGGCAATGTCCTTCCAGACGAAGTATCTCGGCATGTCCCCCTTCAATTGCCCCAGCCTGTTTACCATGCTTGCTTTCCTCGAGTATGAATACGGTATTTTCCACCCGATTGGCGGGCTGGGAAGCGTCAGTGCACGCATGGCCAAAATTGCAGAAGACCTCGGCGTGAAATTCCGCCTCAACGAAGCGGTTGAGGGCGTCATCATGGACGGCAAGACCATCAAAGGGGTAAGAACTGCAAAGGAAGAGTTCTTGGCTGAAAAGGTGATTATGAACGCCGATTTTGCGAACGGAATGACCCAGCTATTCCCTGACAAGGTACGTAAGAAGTGGAGCAACAAGAAATTGGACAACAAGAAATATTCCTGTTCAACATTCATGCTCTACCTTGGCGTTGACAGAACCTATGATAACCTCCCACATCACCAAATATACGCTTCATCGAATTATGAAAACAATCTAGAGGACATTGAAAAACACCACCGAATCACATGGGACGACCCTTCCATCTACGTCCAAAACGCGTGCATTACCGACCCAGGTTTGGCACCCGAAGGTTGCTCAACTGTCTACGCCCTCGTCCCTGTTTCCCACATCCATGAGAACATTGATTGGAACAAAGAAAAGGATGCGTACCGCGACAGAATCATTGACCAAATTGAGTCCAAACTCGGCTTTGAAAACCTCCGAGATAACATCGTGACGGAAATGGTTATCACCCCCGAAGATTGGGGAGACCACTGCTATCGAGGCGCCGTGTTCAACTTGGCTCACGGCTTGGACCAGATGCTTTGGCGCCGACCAAAGAATCAGTTTGACGAAATCAACAACCTGTACCTCGTTGGAGGAGGCACCCATCCAGGAAGTGGATTGCCTGTCATCTACGAATCAGCACGAATCAGCAGCAAATTACTGCTTGACAGTCTGGGAATCATTCCAGACTGGAACGGCGTTGATACTTGGTTTGAAAGCCGGAAGCGAAGCAAGCAAGGACGTGTAGCCTTGGATAAATCATCCAAGGATTCGTCAACAGGCACACCTACATCGGCTTGAGGGTTGAACATGGAACAAAGCACCATCAACCAGGCTTATGCGTATTGCGAAGCGGTTTGCAGAACAGCTTCAACAACGTTCTATTCATCGTTTTCAGCACTTTCACTGCAGAAGCGCAAGGCGGTTCATGCAGTCTATGCTCTTTGCCGCTGGGTTGACGATATTGTCGATGGAGATGAAGAACCAAGCATTCTTGAAACCAATGAACTTCGCCAAGAAACCGATGAACGCCAACAAGTGATCAATGAAATCCACGAAGGGAAAACCCCCTCCTTGCCTAAGGATGAACACCGTCGTCGCCTCATGGCCTTGGTAGACATTCGTTTGAAACTTCACCGGGCACATAGACAGGACATCAAGGAGGATGACCACCCGATTTTCATTGCCCTGCAAGATGTTTTTACTCGGTATGCCATCAAACTCAGCGATTTTGAAACCGTCCTTGAAGGAATGGAAGATGATCTCTACCCGGTGAAAAATCGCACCTGGGATGAATTGCGTTCTTACTGTTACAAAGTTGCATCAGCAGTGGGCCTCATCCTGATTGAAATCTACGGATATGAGGACCGTGCTGCCCGCCTGCACGCCATTGATTTGGGCATCCAAATGCAATTGATCAATGTCCTGCGCGACATTAACGAAGACATGGAACGTGGACGTGTCTACCTCCCTCTGGACATCCTCGCATCTCACGATATGACCCTTGAGCAACTACGGTCGCCTGGAATCGCTCAAACACCGGCATGGAGAGGATTCATCATTGAATATGTGGACATGATCAAGCGACATCAAGAATCAGCGAATCACCTCTTCGGCTATCTCGATACTCGAGCACGCGTCCAGCCCGAAATTATGGCTGATGCTTACGCATCAATCCTGAGCGAAATCGTGCGACGCTCAGGCGATGTGTTCACCCAGCCTGTTCGCCTTTCATTCACACGCAAGGTCCTACTCGGAATTCGATTGAACCTTCGCAAAATCAAGGCACGCATGTTTTGAGAGAGACCCCAACACGGGCCTTGATCCACGATGGCTCAAAGCAATGCGTACAATTCACCGAAGTCGGCATAGAGAGACGGGCCATCTGCAAGATAGTAGACAGAACCTCTCCCGTCCCGTGAATCCTCAGCGGTTGCATTATCATTGGTCGCACAATCACCCGTGCAACCGTCAGCATAGGCCACGTAGACACGCCCTTCTCTGTCAATATGCAGGTCATTGAAATCCAAAAGGTTGCGATTTGAGCCTCCAATGTCACGGCAGTCGCCTGAATTAAGGCAAATTGAGCCAATTTGGACCGGGTCGTCAGTCACCCGGTAGGTATGGAAGGTTGGATTGGCATCAAGGGCATTCAAACTGATGGTGATGTAGAGGTGGTAGGTTGCATTGTTGGGCGCATAGTGGGCATTTCCATCCCAAGGACTACCGTCAATATTCGATTGATTGAGCATTTCTGAATTCTCACTCCCCAAATAGGTAACTGCGATCCTTCCGGGGTCTCCTGCATCGGTTTGCGGGAATACGGATGAGATGACTTCTACAGGAGAAATTCGAATGCTTTCTTGTTCCCAAGTCTCACCGGAATCGGTCGACCTCGACATGTAGATTCCTTCATCACCACCCGTCCAGACATGATAGGCATTTGAGTCGGTATCCGTTGATATTTCTGAATTCTTACGAGGGTACGGCGTTCCTACATCTTCTCCCATGGTTCGGTCAAACCACGTGAAGCCGTTGTCTTTGGAAACGATGACTGAGGGGGTTTCGACCCGAGGGGTGACGTACACGGTTCCGTCTGCTGCGGTTGAAATCGCTCCGTGGAGACCGCCGTTAGTGGTAGCAAGGCCAACAATCTGCCCGCCGGCTTCGAAGCTTGCACCTCCGTCAAAACTGGTGAAGCAAAAGATTCCAGCAAGTTTGTTGTAGCAATAATACACGGCTGTTTCATAGATTGTACTTCCTGTAATTTGGCCCAAAGCCCCGTATCCAGCCGTCGTCCACGGACCACTGGCCAACTTGATGTGGTCGTTGATGGGAGTTGTTCCTGAATCGTGAGGATTCCCAAGCCATGTCTCGCCGTCATCATCGCTCCAGCAAATCCATGATGTTTCGAGGCCGATCATTTGGACGCCAAAGACACGATCGGTGATCGGGTCAACCCAACCGTAGGGGTCGCTTGTGGTAGGCGAACACATCACGGGGTCTTGGGATTCAATCCAAGACTCACCGTAGTCGCACGAGCGCATCACCTTCTCCATAGCGATGAAGAAAATACAACCGCTCGAAGTGATGCCTATGCTCGGTTCTTTGCCTGTTTCACCGACATCACTGAATTGGAATGAGATGTTCATTGGAGATTCGCCAATGGATGCTCCGGTCTTATCGGTAACGAAGATTCGAGGGTTCTCAACCTCTCTTTCTTCAGGCATGGATACCGGCTCAGGTTCAGCAAAGCACCCGGACAGGGAGAGTGAGGCAACCATGAGGGTGAGAAGCAGAGCGCGGCCTTGCATGCCTGACCGAACGGTCAGTCCAATAATGACCTTCCGCTTGGCAATGATGAAGATGCTTTTGAGTTTAGGAATCAGCAGCGTCAACATAGATACGTTCGTACGCCTCTGCATTGTGCTCGTAGGTGTATTGATTCAAAACGCGCTCACGACCTCGGGCCGCCTGTTCACGACGCTCTTTAGGTCGGTCAAGAGATTCGATGACGGCACGAGCCAAATCCTCTGAATCGCCACAGGCAAACAGGCCTCCTACTGTTTCGTCGATCATTTCTGTAAGCGGTGCTTGGTCAACGGTCACCACAGGCGTCCCGCTGGCCAAAGCCTCGAGCGGGATAAGTCCCTGCCCTTCGTAATAGGACGGGTAAACCACAAGATCTGCACTTCGGAAATGGAGTGCAAGGTCTTCAAAACTCATGCCACCTTTGATCACAACAGCGTCCGCGATACCCATTCGTTTGGCCTGTCGCATCAGGGTCTTGCGCATGTGACCTCGGCCGATGATCACCAATTTTGCTCCGGGATGGGCTTTGAGAATGCTTGGCATGGAACGAAGCAGTGTTCGGTGGCCTTTCCTCGCGACCAATCGGCCAACGGCCAACAGAAGTGGCGTGGAGGTGTCCGGTTCACCCATGAGGGCAGCATCATCGGCTGCATCGTAGGTTTTCCTTACTTCTTCGTAGGCTAATTGATCCTCTTCATGGTCGTGATTCACAGGGCGGAACACCTTGTGGTCTACTCCGTAGAGAACGGTTTCACACCACCAATCTTCAGGTGGTAGATACCATCGTTGAAATTCTTCTTTGGTCGACTCAGAAATAGCAACGCACACCGATGTAGTCTCAATGGCAGCCTGCTCGTAACGAGCATACCATCCACCTGTGAGGAGGATAGCGAGATCATTGGGGTTCTTCCAGGTCGCCGCCTCTTTGTGACGGGCTGCGAGTTTCATGCCTTCTCGTTCGCCAACCCAGCTACCGTTGAGGGCGGAGACGACCGGAGCAACGTTCTGCTCAACCCAACGAAATTCTTTCTTTGTCCAACTCACCAAGGGAAGCAGGGCGTGAACGACGTCAACTGGTTTTACTTGATGAAGACGGCGTAATTCTGTTAGTGCATGCTTCCCATAGGAGCGAGTGAACGCCATCGGAGCCTTTAGCCAGGGTACCTGTAATACGCTGACACCGGGTTGCTGAGGCGTCCGTTGCTTGTGACTACGAGTGATGATGGTGACATCGTGACCTCGTTGTGCGAGGTAGCCAGCCAAATGGTAGACTACCGAGCCAATTCCACCCCAGCGAGGTGGATATTCGCCTGAGACCATGGCGATGTGCATCATGTTGACCAAGGTGAGACACCATTTGAATGTCATTGATTCAGGGCCTATATCTACGCACGCTTTGAGCCAAACCTTTGAAGGTCAATCATCGGTTCGCCTCATCATGGGCGATGTGTTACCCGTAACCGTGACGGTCATCCTTCCTACACGAAACGAGGAAGAGGCCCTTGGGCCAACCATTGATGCCATCCCGCGAGGATGGTGTAAAGACCTTGAAATTATGATCGTCGACGGTAACTCCTCAGACAGAACTCGGGAGATTGCTCTTGAGAAAGGAATACGAGTTCACCTCGAAGACCGCAAGGGCTACGGACGTGCATACCGAACAGGTTTTGACGTCGCTAAAAACGACATTATTGTCACCATGGATGCAGACTGCACCTATCCTGCTGAACTTGTTCCCGACCTCGTCAAGCGCCTGATTGACGATGATTTGGAATTCATCACCTGTGATCGCCTTTCACTGGCAGAAGACGGTTCGATGTCAGGGCTTCACGGTTTTGGCAACTGGATGCTTTCTTTTACCGCCCGCTTGCTCTTTGGCTACGGGGTCAAGGATTCTCAATCTGGCATGTGGGTGTTCAATAAATCCATTTTTGATGATGAAAAGATGCGCCCTACCAACGATGGTATGCCGCTCAGTGAGGAAATGAAAATCCTTGCACGTCGCACCCTTGGAAAGCAAAAAGCCGTTGAAATTTCAGTCCCGTATCGGCCTCGTGTCGGCGAGGCTGAAATCCATACATGGGGAGATGGATGGAAGAATCTGAAATTCCTCTTCGCCCGCCGCCTTCGACTCCATAAGACCCTGACTCCATGGGGTGGCCGAGATACCAATCCCGATTCAACGAAGGGCGACCTTCCTGAACAAGCGTGAGACGATTGGCGATGACAAATTGGCATGAACGCTGGATGAGCCAGCAAACAGGTTGGCATAGAGCCGTTTACAACGACCTCTTGCTCAAGCACTGGCCGACCGTCCAGGCTGCTGAATCAAGCAATGTTCTCGTACCTCTATGTGGTAAAAGCCTTGACATGGAATGGTTGGCACAACAAGGACATACTGTGACTGGATTGGAACTTGTGAGTCGACCTATCAAAGATTTTTTTGAAGAACGTGGACTGACGCCTCAGCAACAGGAAATTGGTAAACTGGTTCGCTATTCAAGTGCACCTTTTGTCATGATACAAGGGGATTTATTCGACGTGCAACCCTCATTGGTCCAAGCCGATGCTTGGTACGACCGCGCAGCCATGGTTGCCTTACCGTCTGCGATGCGAGAGGCGTACGTTGACCAACTTCGAGCGCTTACAATGCCAGGAGCAGTTGGGTTGTTGATCACCTTCTCCTACCCTCAACACGAAATGGGAGGCCCCCCGTTCTCGCTGCCAGATGAGGAGGTCGCTGCCTTGTTTTCACAGCACTTTGAACTTCAATGCCTTGAGCAAATCACGCTTGACGATGAGCGAGACCGTGGCTTTTCATCTTCGTACTCTTCGGTCTACAAGCTCATTCGACGCTGAGTCCCTCGGAATGATGAATCAGTCCAATTCCTCAAGCGTTGCTTGAACTTCTTCAGTTCCATCCATGATGTTCTCTTCAAGCGACGGAACGTCCTTTCCATCAGTCTTTGCATCGCTTGCGGGGGCTCTGAAGGCGTCCCATGAGGTCAACAAATCAATGTCCTCAATGGCCCGCTTTCGACGAGCGAGAACGAAGGCAAGCAAGGCAACAAATGCTACCAAACCAGCAATTGATGCGCCAAGAATCAACGCACGTTGGTCGGTTTCTTTCGCCTCTACGACCAGACTGCGGGTTACTACATCGACGTTGGCTGTTTCCCCTTGTCCATCTTTGGCGATGATTTTCAAACTCGGCCGACCGGTGCTTTCGGGTCGCCATTCAAGAACGCCTTCCCAAATACCATCACCGTCTTCGTCAGTGAGATTGACCTCCCACTGCTGGATGTTGAGTGTCAAGTTTGCACGAACATCTTGCGTGGTGCCGTCAGCGTCATCGAGCCGAATGCTGATGGTTAAACGATGCAATTCATCTTGGGTAAAGGTCGTCCCACTCAAACTGAGAGAATCACGGTCCAGCGATGGTAAACTGGATTGAATCGTGATGTTGATGTGTTCTTCCGCCCATTTTCCTCGTGCGTCTTCAACATAAAGAGAAAGATGGTATTCGCCAGGTGCAAAACCTGATAATTCCTCGATGGAACTCGTCGAGAGTACTTCGGGGAAGCTCGTTTGCGGTGACCACATTCGCCATTCACGAACGGTGAGGTCATTGTCAGCATCGAAGGAAGCTTCCTCCAATCGCAGCACGCCACCCGGTTCGATCGAGGCCCTGTTCTCAGGGGAAATCAACACGAGAGTGGGCTCGGATTCAACCACGGTCAGGACGAAGGTTTCATCACGAGAATCCCCATTCTCATCCGTTAAGGTCACTGTGAGCGTGTGTTGGCCCGCTTTGAGGTTGAAGGCGTGAGAATTGAACGGGTCAACATCGACGAGAAGAGGCTCGGTGTGAAGTGAAGAGCGGAGGGTGACTGTGAAGGCATCATCGTCGTAGTCCACGCTTTGCGAGGCATCGAACATCAAGGTCTGGGAGGAGAGTGATTGACTGCCGTTGAGGGGACTGACCAAACCCAGGACTGGGGCAGACGCGATGATGGTCACCGCCCGTTGTGCGAGGACGGGCTCGTGAATGCCGTCGTCTACGCTGAGGGTGATGGTGTGGGTACCTGCACTCAAGCGCTCCTCAAAGAGCAACCAGTCTTGGCCTTCAGGTGTCAATCGGCCGTCCAAATCACTGGTCCATGTCACGACGAGATATTCTGTTCCTCCCGACGGTTCAAAGGGTGCACACACCCAATCACCATCGGTCGGGAAGGAGCTGCAAGCGGCATCAAAGTCGCCCGAGCCATTGGCAGAGAAGGAGATCAACTCTGCGCTCTCAAAGGTTTGAGACAGCGGGGTGTCAATGACCGCATGGGGGACAGAATTGTCCACCGTGATGAGTACGGAAGTGGACTTTGATTGGTTCGCATGTTCGGCACGGTCGTCGGTTACTTCCATCGTGATGGTGTGAACACCTCGAGAGAGGTAACCCTCCCACGATAAGGGGCCGAGACTCAACACACCGTCGAGCGACGAGGTATACGTGACGGTCAGCCCGTCGCCTTCTGGGTCAGTCACTCCGCTCCCGTTCAGCAATACACTGGAAGCGCTGTCGTTGCTGGCACGCTCAACGGTAAAAACAGGGTCGGGAATTTCGTTGTAGAGCATCACGGGTACGGTGTACGATGCGTTGTTACCAACGTCGTCCCAAGCTAATACGGTCATGGTGAAGGAAGCGGGAGGATCATCGTCCACATGGTCGAAGGTGTAGGTGAGTTCCTCGGGACATCCCCACACGTTACCCCAGCCCGAACCTTGGCGGTTGTAGCCTCTAAAGGTGATGAGACAGGCAAAATCATCACCTTCAGGATCGTAGGTGCCCGTGGTGTTGACGGTAACCGTGCCCGTTTGCGGCATGATGAGTTCGCTCCACGGGTTGAGAGCAGGTTCGAAATCAACAACCAGCACGGGTGCAAAATTGACCAGTTCAATGGTACGAGTTTCTGAAACACAATGGCTCGGATCACAAATTTCCAGTGTGATTTGATGGATGCCGTCGCTGAGCACGATGCCCGAGCCAAGGTCGTTGACGACAAAGAGGTCGGTTTGGGTGGCAAAGACACCGTCAATGGAGGACGACCATTCGAAAGTCAACACGTCGTTATCGAGGTCCCAAGAATCCGAGGCGTTGAATTCGACCTCTGACTGTGAGGGGAAAATACTCCCGTCTTCGGGCGTGGTCCAGTGAATGAACGGCGCTTGGTTGTCCAACGGCAGGAGGCAATACACTACGCGGTCCTGGTCAAGCACGGTCGAGGTCGAGTTGGATTGGCTGTCATAGCCGCAAGAACTGGTGACGGTATTGTAGGATGTGGGACCGCTTGAAGTCCAACGTTGCCCGATAAAGTCCGGAAGAAGAACGTAGCCGAGGTCGTTGGTATACAATTGAAGTGCAGGCTCAAAATCGGTGAATGACACGTTAATACTGGCCATCGGAATTCCATTGGAGAAATTATTCACGGCCCAAACCGTCAAGTCCCAGGCCACATCAATGGTGGCTCCTGATGCCAGGGATGCTCCGGCAACATCGATGGCTTGAGGCTGGTGAAGATGGAGGTTCGAGGTAGCATCGAGGGTAAGGAGGTGAGGCGAGGCGGTTTGACCGTCTGCGTCCTGAAGATTTGACCAGTTGACCTGGCTGTTTTCAAACTCAAGGTTGCCCGTACAACTTGAGGCGATGGTATTGCCGGTACCGTTCAAATCAGGATGGTCGACCAGATGGAGACAGTGTGTTCCTGAGAAGGTGCTGTGCGAAAGGGTTGAGGGGAAATTACCGTTGTTCTCGCCCTGCCAAATGAATCCTGTATTGTTTCCGAAGGTGGCCAGACCGGTGATGCTTGCTGCGGTTCGCTTCAACTCAACAGCGGGTTGTGTTGGGCTTTCGCTTGTAATGCTTGCTTGAGCGATGGTCACGCGCCCCAATGCACCCGCTGGCATGGTATCGGTGTTGTCAATTTCGAGTGCTGGCACATCACCGCTGTTCTGCTCCAAGGTGATGTTCTCCAACCAAAGGTCCACAGAGTTGACTGCAAGAATGCCAGCGCCTGTTGAGCCTGTTACGAGGCAGTTGCGACAGCGGACATCGGCCGAACCAGATTCAATGTCGTTTGAATCTTCATAATACAACCCAGCCTGATTTTGAGCGAGAGGGTTGCTGGAGGCGACCCCGCCATTGTTGTGGGCACTGAGGTTCTCAAACGTCACATACCGTGCATCCCAAACCTGAGCGCCGGATTGCTGATTGTTGGAGAGGTTCATTCCGTTGACGACCACGGTTGCCCTGTCAATGTAGAGACCGTGTTCCGTGTTGTTGTGAAGGCTCCAGTCTGAGCCTTGCATGGCACCGCCGGAAGTGGAAGAAATACCAGGGCCTACCGAGCCGCTGATTTCGACTCCCTCAAGGCGCGGAGCAAAGAAGGATGAGCGTATCGCCAATCCAGCTTCATGAGGCCCCTGACCTGGATCGCCTGAATTGCGTATGGTCAAATTTCGGAACGTCGTCGTGTCATCTACAAAATACAAGCGAACACCAACGGTGGTTGAGTCTTCAATCAACGTATCATCAAACCACGCACCTGTGGCGTTGACTTCAAGCGCTGCATAGCCAATATTCGCAGTTTTAGCACCCGAAGCCCCCGTACCGGTAATGGTCAAATTTGTGAAGTCAGCTGTTTCATAATTGGTGTAATTCGTATGGTTGTTCTTGTCCACATATACGCCTCTGTACATCGAATTGCTGATCGAGGCATGACGAATGACTGCGTGGGTATATCCTCCATCGTCGATGTGACGAACCACTATTCCTGTGTCGGATTTATCAATACTGATGTTGGTCAGAAGAGGTTGACTGTCTTCAACCCAAATCCCTGCGACCATGGCATACGTGGACCCCGAACAATTGTCCACCGTAATTCCTTGAATCAAACCACCTGAGCCTCCCCAAATATTGACGGCACGCGTAAGAATATCGGAAAAGACTGCACGGGTCACAATGGGGGTGGAACCCGCACCAATCGAGAGGCCAATACCGTAACGCCAATCACCTTGGAAAGGCAAATCGCGCCCTGCCTGATTGACATACAAGTCGGTAATACGCGGTGCTGCATTGTTGAACATATCAACGGCAACACGGTCAGGATTCACAACGGTCAGGTTCTCAACAACTGGGTTTGAGCCGTAAATGGTTATCCCGTAAAGTGAGTCGGTGATGGTGAGGTTCTGCAGAACGGAACCACGCCCGTTTGAAGATGAGTTGAATTGGATACCTTCGTGGTCCTGCAGACCGCTCGCTTCAAGCGTGACGGGGCAGGTTTGGGTACCCAAAACTGTCAGCCGTCCTTCAACGATGATGCGGGCTGCTCCTGACATTTGGACTACGGTACAGGACTGAATGATCAATTCATCCGAGATCGCCACCGTATAGGTAGAAGAGAGCGATTGTGTTCCCGACCACGTCGTTTGTGCGCGACCGGATGCTTCCAGGATGGTATCTGTGGATTCTTCAAAGCTTTCTACATGGACGGGAATAAATGCCTGAAGCATTGGAAGAATGAAAAATGAAACGGCGAGAATAGCAGCCCATCGGGAGGATTGGTACCGGTTCATGCTCTGCTACCCGTCCTTGTCACACTTCAAGCATTCCCTCCCGTGTGATGCCGTCCCTCGCATGGAGGAAGCCATAAAACCCGAGTAGGCATAGGGAAATCATGCCTGAAGCATTCGTTTTGTTCAAGACTGAACCCACCCATGAGCGAGAAGTTTACTTGACGCTCAGTGGACACCCAGATGTGGGTGAAGTACACGCCCTCTACGGCGAATTTGACCTTCTTGTACGCATATCTTCACAGGATTCAAAAGGCCTTTCGGGATTGTTAATGAATACCTTTCGTCAAATTCCCGGTGTCAAAGAAACCCAGACCTTGATCGCAGTGGGGGGTGAATGAAATGGCCATTGGTTTTGTTTTAATGACCACACAACCAGGTCAAGAAGAAAGCGTCCGAGAGGCACTCAAATCCATTGAACTGGTCACGGGACATTGGATGCTCTTCGGAGAATACGACCTCATCGCTCGCGTTCAGGCGGATGAAGAATACGCACTCACCCGATGCATCGTTGAAGAAATCCGCCAGTTGCCCGGCATTCGAGAGACAAAAACACTCATCGGTGCCGAACTCTGATCAAAGCAAACGGTGCAATCGCTGAGCGACAGCGCGAGCCGCTTTGTGGCATCCAGCCTGTCGGAATCTGTGAGCTGATTCTCGCATGGCCATCCTTGCCTCTTCAGCATAGAGTTGGCCACGAAGGTACCACCAGCGAGCAGCATACCGATGTGCTGTTGCACCTGAAACCATCAGGGAGTCAGGATGAGGCAATCCGTCAAAGCACGTGCGGGCTTCAAGCGTATCTCGAGGGAAGAGGCGCTCTGTTAATGCCAGGCCGATGATTGCCCGATGAAAAGGAGAAGTTTGTGCTTCCATCGCTCGTTGAGCCCGTTCATGAAGGTCCTCGATGGTGGCGTCTGGATTGAAGGCAAGATAGGTCTTGAAATTGAGTTGAAGAAGAAGAGGGTCTTGAATACTGCTCAAGGATTCAAGCACCTCAATCAATTCATTTGCTTGTTGGTGGTTTCCCGTCAATAAGGCCAAACCGTGCTGAATCATCGTGATGCTTACGGTCATGGGTGAACGAAACCGAGGGTCTTCGGGAAGTTCAATTCGAGCCAAAAGCGACTCGATGTCATCGGATTGGTCGGAGGATGGCTGGTCGAATACTCTGTCATCAAGGTGTTGAACTGCTGCAGAAAGGAGCAAGCGGGACGAACCGATTTCGGAGCCATCATTCAATTGCGCTTCAAGAAGGCGTTGAGCCTCTGCCTCATTCCCCTCGAGCAGGGCTAACTGGTACAATAAATCATGACGCAATGGCAAGGATGTGACCGCTTCAGCATGGCTTTTGACACGCTCTTTCTCGTTGCGGTGAAGTGCTATTTTTCCAGCCCAATAATGCAGTTCCTCATCGCCTGGTTTTTGCTCAATCGCCCGATTGAAAATTACCGCCATCGCACCGTCTTGTGTCGGAACAAGGCGTTCAAATTGAGTGTCCATTGAAGCCACCATGTTGTCGCGGTCAAGGGCCAATTGATGATAGAGGCTCAGCACAGCATACTTAGGGATGTCCTCATAGGAATTCCAATGTTCAATGGATGCTTCATGGAGAAGGTTGAGTTCATCATCACTCAACATGGCTCGTCGAACATTTCGTACGAGATGTTGAACTTCGACCTTTTCCTGCTGTGACGCCCATCGCAGGAGAGCGTGGTCATCCAAGGCTCCAATCATCGCTGATCGGGGCAAGTCATCAACCGGCAAGGGGCTTGGATTCAAAATCAAATGGTCAAGCGTTGAAACTTCTTCGGAATCAAGAGGATTGAGCATGGTTTCCTGTACAAAGGTCTGGATATCGCTGCCCGCTTCGGGCAAGGGGTCACCTTCACTGTACAGTTTAAGCGCCATTGGGTGTCCTCCGAGGGCTTGAGAAATGGACAAACGTTCCTTGTCTCCCAAGTGTTCGCCAAGCATGTGCATGGCTTCTTCTGGCTCGAGACTTGTTAGTTGGGTTTTCTTCCAATCAAGTTCCAACGTGAGCGGATATCTGCCGATAACAACCACTGTTCGCTTGTGTTCTTTGAGATAGGATAGCAAGGAGAGGACATCATCACTATGTCGTGAGGAAAGTGTATGGAGGTCGTCAAGGACAAAACAAGCATCGCCGTAATTCGCCCGTTCACGTTGTGCTTCTCGGTCACTCAAACGATCCTTGTCCTCGGGAAACCAAGCAGCAAGAATGCTTTTCACATCACTCAATTCATTGACATCTGCCCAGTGAAGGGGGCGGGATGCAAAGGGCGGACGCTCCATAAGAGCACGAACGAGCGTCGTTTTTCCAATCCCGGAAAGACCGCCGACAATCATGGTGTGTTCGTCCAGCAATGCGCGTTCGAGATTCATCAGTTCATCTTCGCGCCCGATGATCTTGGTTGAAGCGATGACTGCCTCGCCTCCAAGAACTTCCTCAGCCGGGTGCTCTGACAACCATGCCCTGCCTTGTTGGGTGATGTGGTAGACCTGACGACGGCGAGTCCCGCCACCAATGACGTGGGCTACGCGCACCAAAATGAAACCCTTTGACTCAAGAAAATTCAGCGGTTGATTGAGACCAGAACGCACCACGCCCATGGCTTCTGAGAGCCCGGGTAAAGAGAGCTCTCGCGGAACATCCCACGCCTTCTCGAGAGATTCTGGAAAGCGCCCGAGGTAACGCAATAATTTTTCTTGGGGACGGCTGAACATGCACTGACTCAATGGATTGGTTGTGAACCTCCTTCATGAAACATCCCTGCCCGCGTTTGCACACTCCCATGAGGGGTTGGCCTTTTGAGCGACCTCGGATGTGGTGAATATATGCCCGTGGACTTGGCGTCAGCCGACCTCCCCAAAGAAGCGGGCGTCTACCTGTTCAAAACCAACGAAGGTCGCGTTCTCTATGTTGGAAAAGCCACGCGCCTCAACGAACGTATTCGCTCCTATTTTGCTTCAAATCCAGACCGTGTCATGATACCAGAATTGGTGCGCAGAGCCGATACAATCGAGTGCATTGTGACTCAAACTCCTCAGGCTGCCTTGGTGCTGGAACGCCAATTGATCCGAGAACACATGCCGCGCTTCAATTCCATGCTGAAGGATGGCAAATCCTTCCCCTATCTCGTACTCACCAACGATGAATACCCCCTAATCATGTACACCCGTCACCCCCCAGCATCAAGCGAACAATGGGGGCCCTTCCCCAATGCGGGCGCTGCAAAGCAGGTCATGCAATTGCTCCGACGGCAGTTTGGGATTCGCGACTGCAAAGAATTGCTCCCACAAGGTTGTCTGTCCATGCACATCGGTTTGTGTGCTGGGCCGTGCATTGATGGAACAGGCTACGGCGACCGAGTCAAAACCGTCCGACGCATCCTCAATGGAGATGCAGCCCCTCTGTTGGCTGAATTAGTAAGTCAGATGGAAGCAGATTCAAAAGCCGAAGCTTTCGAACAAGCAGCACATCATCGTGACATGATACGAGCGGTCAGAGCCACCACCAGTCAACACGTTGTGTCGAGCAAAGTCTACCGCGATTGTGACGCCCTTGGCATCGATGCTGAGGGAGACCTCGCTGCTATTGTCGTGCTGCATGCTGATGAGGGAATGGTTCAGGGTCAAGAGGCGTGGCCAGTCGTTTACCGGGGCGATATTGGGGAATCAATCTCAATGTTCATCGCTGAACATTACGCTCATCGTCGCCCACCCCGACTCTTGCTTTCACCCGTTCCGCTCTTCGATGGGCTTCAGTCGTGGCTTGATGAACGGCGAGGAAGTCGAGTGGAAGTGAGAACACCGCAGCGCGGCGACCTCGAAAACCTCGCTACACTCGCTCGCCAAAACGCCACGATACAACTGCACCGATTGGCCAGCAAATCCAGTGGTTCGTTGGAACAACGTGCTGCCGATGAAGGAGCAACGGCGCTGGGCATGGAACAACTCAACCACGTCGTGTGCTTTGACATGGCGCAACTTCAGGGAGACGAACGTGTTGGTGCCAGCGTCGTCATGCGTCATGGCCGTCCGGCCAAGGACGAATATCGAAAATACGTTGTCAAAGGTGACGCTCTTGATGATTTACGAATGATGAAAGAAGTCGTTGTTCGCTGGGCGAAACGTCAGGAGGAATGGCCGGACTTGTTGTTGATTGATGGTGGAGAAACTCATCTCAATACGATTCGTACTGCGCTTGAGGAACACGGATGGAGTGGACGCTTTTCCTTAGCGGCTCTTGCCAAGCGTGAAGAGACAATCCATCGCGAGGGGCACGAACCCCTTGTCTTGGACCGTCAAGGTCGTGTTCTCGTCCACGCTCGTGATGAAGCCCACCGTTTCGTGAATACCTTTCACCGCCGCCGCCGCAGTCGGCAACGTCTTGCCGACCCACTAGAGGTCGTTGAGGGATTGGGGGCCAAAAAACTCCAAGCGCTTCTGCGTCATTTCGGTGGTCGCAAAGGCATCGAACACGCTACGGTCAATGCGTTGATGACCGTACCTGGCATCGGTCCTGCCTTGGCTGAGCGAATCTATAGCACGCTTCACTGAAGACTAGTAATCGTCAATTTCAGCCATTTCCTCTATGGACTCACCTCGGCGAAGTGCAGGGCTTGAGAAACCAGCAAGGTCTGCGAATTCATGATCGCCAAGTTGCGCTTTGTTGATGTTATCTGCTCGATTGGCCAAGGCCCGTTTCTTTCGCTTTCGTCGTTTTCGCCACTTGCGAACCACCAATACCAGGAGCAGTATAACGATGGTCGGATAGATCCAAAATTGAATCAAAAAGTACATCCAACCAACTTGAATTCTAAAGAAAATTTTGTCCTCAACATCACCGGCAGGAACGTAATAGGTCAACGTTTGACGGCCTCCATCTTTGGATAGAATGAGCTCGCCGGAAGTTGATGACACGTCAACAAATTGAACACCCCTCGGGAGGGTGAACGAAATCGGACCGGTCAAGTTTTCTGAGAACATGGACGTATCCAATTCTACGCCACCCACTTCGCCAATTAGTTCGGGTTCACCAGCACCAAGACTGATTGTAACTTCCTCCCTATCCTCTCCCTCAGGGGGATAGGTCACACCGTTCGTTCCTACGAGTGAATTGTACAACCCTTGAGTAAAGAGATTTGAGGCCAACCGCATTGGCTCTAAGAACACCGATTGCAATGTATCGGTGACGACATTGATTCGCAGGCCATCGGTATCCCCTTCTTGCAACTCAGCGACATTTGCATCCACTCCGATGGTGAAGGATACTTCGGGAATGCTAACCTTGAATGTAAGCGGCTCATCATCAGTAACATCTTGGTCTGGAGCCTCAATACCTGAAATTGAGGTTTGGATGATGAAGGAAGACAAG
The DNA here is from genome assembly GCA_030829545.1 of Candidatus Poseidonia sp. Taxonomy (GTDB): domain Archaea; phylum Thermoplasmatota; class Poseidoniia; order Poseidoniales; family Poseidoniaceae; genus Poseidonia. The sequence continues at coordinate 55,380 of JAURAI010000009.1, forward strand.
TCCATGGTTTGGACCTGATCAAACTCCATCTCAGCCTCATCTCCTGCGGTATGAATGACACTGGTCACAACCTCGCCGATGTCCTCGGTGAAATCCTTCATCCCTTGACGCGTGCCTGTCACCTTGAGGTCCGTATCCCCTATCGTCCCAAAATCATGCGAAAGGGGTTCGTCCATCCGGCTTGAGATGTCGATGAGCAAACGGATGAGGTCGGATGGAATTGCCTCCATCGTCACACCCGTCCCTCCACTCTCAATACTTCCGCCGGGGATGCCAATTCGGTAAACGCTGAATTCAACATCGAGGGCGAAGGTAAAACTCAGGGATTGAGACCATTCATTGAGATTGAACTTCTCCCAATCAAAATTTATTGAACTTACAACGCATGTGGACTGATTGGCATGACAAATCACGACGTCGTTTTCGTCACGGATTTCATGTTCCCAATCATAAGGATTGGTTCCAGTGAGGGAAATTTCTGTTTCTTGGGTGCCTTCAATGGTTTTGTTGAGGACGATTTTCGATGTGCCATCAAGGGTCGAAATCCAGGATGGTACAAGGATTTCAACGGTAAGTTCTGAAGGTGGAAGGTTGTTGGGGATGATCGTATCAAGGTAACTCGAGTCAATGATTGTGTCGAGCGCAATGCCTGAATTCATGACCCGTTCGAGATCGTTTTGTTGAACGCCATTGAGGAAGTCATCCACCATTTGATTGGTGTTGTAAGCCTTGAGAATGTCAACAAGACTCATTGAGAAGGGTTGACTGGTCGTTTGCAAGTAAATTGGATAACTCGCATCCATTGCTACGTCACCTTGTAAACAATAGTAAAGACTCACGCCTGCTGCAACAGGTTCAGTACAACCCGTCGAGTGTGAATAATTCAGCCCACCGGCTTGATCAAAGATACCGTTTGCTTCGGTTTGTGAGACCCATTCAAGTTCACTCATTTCGATATCACCAACGCCCGCAACCGTATCTCCCAGACCTTCAACGATATCTCCCAACGGGAATTGATTGGTGAATTGAGTCAAATCAACAATTCCGTTGTGATAGGCCAAGCGAATTCCATCGGAAGTAATGACGGGGACGTATGCTGCGGAAGAGACTGAGAACATGTCAATACCCCAACTCGAAAGCGTTGCATCGTCAAGATAGTACAAGCCTGCTGCAAAATCAATGGTGGCTGCCGTATCGTCTCGAAGGTCAAGAACGAGTTTGATGTCCAGGGCTTTCGAGTCAGGTTCAATCCACACCGTTGGCGTTTGGCTTGAGTTACGATGGGCCATTTGTAAATTGACCGATTGAAGAAGGTCGGTGTCGACTTCTTGAGCATCGAGGTGGTCCATTGACCATTGAGCTGCCCAGTAACTTGGTGGGCCGACCCGAGCGACCACGGACCCGTTATCATCAACACCCATGACGGTGGAGTAACTTGGTGGATTGATGACGAAATCTGATTTGTGACCCGGTTGAGTCGTCAATTGAAAACTGGTATTGATCTCAGCGCCCATGGTCAACAAACCTTGGTAGGTCCGCTCCAAGTCAAGCTCCGAGGTGGCGTTGAGATTGAAATTACCCGCTGCTAAGTCGACCGAAGCGACGGCGGTGAAGCACAAGGGTGGTTCAAACACATTGTCAACACTCGCACCTTCAGCGAGTGAATCTGTGGCCTCGTCGGTCGAGCATGCAGTGGTTATACCGGCGTTGGTGAAGGAGTTCACATAATCTGTGGAAATGCTTGTAACGGTACCAAATCCAGATTCAAGAGCACTTTGAACCGCATCGTTGACTTCGGATTTCAATTTCTGCCCAACCGTTGGAGAGCCCGCTCCCGCCGTGGGTTGATTGAAGGTTTCACGAATCAAATCGGCTGGCGCTCCATCGTTAGCATCGAGACCGTCGGTATCTTCGAGCGCATCGCCAATGATGGTTCCTGAACCCAATCCAAGAGAGTCTCGCTCAAACTCACGGACCGCCCATGTCAATTCGAGGTTGATGGAGGAGGTTGAAACCAGGTCAAAGACATAGGTGCCCTCTACCCAATCCTGACGGTGGGGCGTGAGATCTTCGGCATGGTCGTATTCATCACATGTCCCACCGGTAGCACTGCAGGACTGCATACCTGCAGCACTCACAAGGGGCGCCCACATCTGTAGGCAGAAGAGCGACGTGATGAGAAATGGTAGAATACCGAATTGAAATGAGCGTGATTCGGGCTCGTGCGTCATAATTCATGCTGGGGTCGGGAACTTGAAAGGAGTTCCGCTTGTGGGACCCTCATGGAGCAACCTCGAAATCTTCATCCTTTTGTGGCCGTTCATCGCCATGAAGGCGAGATTGCTCATGCTCTTCTCAAACAGCATCTGATGCTCAATTCCGACCTTTCTCCACAGGAAGTCGAGAACGGTAAGGTCGCCTTTCCTCTCATTGAAACTGCGACTCAAGACGCCGTTGAGGCATGTCTGCAATCGGTTGACATGAGTCCAATTTTTTACACTCTAGAAGCAAGCATCCAACCACTGGTCGACCCTCACCGACGGTTGGCAAAGGCGGTGGAATCTTGGGCTAATCACCACGCAGCAGCGACACATGCCGACCTGCTCTCCTCAGTACCGTCCAAATGGGAGCGTCTTGGCGGACTCATTCTCCTTCCAGCCGACCTCAGCGAACAACCATCCTGGCTTGAAGTGATGAATCACCCGCAATGCGAAGATATGTGGTTGGGTATCCTCGATGCCCTGAAGGGCGATTCCCTCGGTATTCAGGCGCCAATTGCGAACGATACCTTTCGCTCATCTCAAGTGAACATGCTTTACGGCTCCTCCGAGGTCCGTTTTCTGGACCACGGCATCACCTACATCTTCGATGCAGCAAAGGTGATGTTCTCTTCGGGAAACGTCACTGAACGACGGCGAATTGGAGCCATCAGCATGGAAGGGGAAACGGTGATTGATGCCTACGCTGGCGTGGGCTACTACACCCTACCCATGCTGGTTCACAGCCAAGCTGCCCACGTCCATGCGTGCGAAATCAATCCTGCATCCATCGCAGGTTTGCAAGCAGGGGCAGCAGCCAACAAGGTTCGTGAGTGCTTAACGGTGCACGAAGGCGACAATCAAGTCAGCCTTGCCAGCCTTGTTGGCATGGCAGACCGTTGCCATCTCGGCTTGCTTCCATCATCTGAACCCGTCTGGGAATTAGCCATCAAGGCCCTGAAATCACAAGGAGGATGGCTTCACGTTCACATGAATGTCGAAGAAGAGCGCATTCCGTCATGGATGGAAGCAACAAGGAATCGCTTTCAAGCATGGGCAGACCAACACGACCTTGGTTTTGAAGTCCACAACAGGCATCTTGAGCGGGTCAAATGGTTTGCACCCTTCGTTAGACATGTTGTACTTGACCTCGAATGCCGACGAGTCTAACTCATGTCATTCGGTCTTTTGACCGTCGATTACCAACTCAGCCACGAGGATACCATCCTCTTGTTCCATGAGCACAGGAATCTCCGTACGTGCACGGACAATCCCTACCACTGCAGTGACGATGAGGAGGATGACCAACGGAAAGGTGACGACACGGACAAAGGATTCCATGAAAGAGGATTGTGTCTCAACCGGTTCTGGTGGATTGCGAATCAACCCGTCCGGGTCAGCAACGCCAACCATTTCCATGGAAAGGATCTCAACCTGGTAAATTGGCCTCCCGGCTGAAGAGGCTGGATTTTGGATTTCTTCGATTCCGGTCGGATCGTCACTGGTAGGAGTCACAGCAATGGCCCGGATATGAGTCATGCCGTCACGCACGATACCAAAGGTTGCATAGCCTTCATCGTCACGATTCTCTGGGTCTAAATTGTGGGCCTCAGTTTCTGCAATGTACCACTGGGCATCTGCGGAATCTGGATCAGCACTGCGGGCCATCCCAAGAGCACCGTCCACGTGTGAAAGATTTTCATCGTGCTCCAAGGGGATGGTTTCGCCCGTTCCACCACTTCCGCAATTCGGGCTGGTCAATGGGTAGGCTCCCAAGGCCTTGCAGGTTGGATCGCCTGATTGTGTGACGAAATCGTCAATGACGCGGTGAAAGAAAACACCGTCATAGAGTCCCGATTCGACATGTGCAATCATGTTGCTGGTCGTAATTGGCGCCCATTGTTCAAACAATTCGATGATGACCGTTCCGTCAACGCGCCCGCTGAAATGACTTTCTTGATACGAAACACTCATGGAAATTACTGCGTTGCCGGTGTAAGATTCCATCATTGGAGAATCTTCGGTTTCAGGGCGGTCGGTCCATTCAGCAGGGTCGAGCCCGTTGCTGCGCCAGAGTGGTTCTTGGTCTTGAGCACCGCTTACCCCAGGAATAAGCAGCGGGAGAAGCAAAAGAAGCACCAGCATTGGGGCCATCCCTGCGGTGCGAGTCATGGTGGGGGATTGGCACCACCACCATGAAAGATACGGCTGCTGGTTCTATTCACCATCAAGAAGAAAAAGGAGGAGGAGGGTGGTTCACGCATGGAAGAACAATCAGACTTCATGCCCAATTTGACGCTCGGCTACGGAATGTTCCTCATCCTTTGGGGCGTGGCCGTATCGGTTCTCTCTGAATCGGACTCGGTTACATCCTATTTCCCGAGTTTCCTAGGAGCACCCATCGCTGTTTCCGGATGGATGGCAAAGTCCAATCCTGACCGTCGGAAAGACTGGATGCACGTCGCTGTGGTCGTTGGATTGTTGTGTGCCTTGGGTGGAACACGTTTCTTCATGGTGATGGGTGACGGACTTGATTACGCCTCAGGATCGATGCTCATGTTGCTCTTGACGGGCTCGGGCTATACCTTCCTGTGCGTTCGCTCATTCATTGCGGCTCGAAAGGCCAGAGAAGCGTCAGCCTCTTGACGGTGAGAACCTTCCCAACACCATGGCCGAAGGCGAACCTGCTGCCGAAACCGAGGACAAGTCGGTTGAAGGTCGCACCCAGAGGCAGTTGAATTTCTCTGCTGGGGCGACCATTGCGGTTTCAATCGTCTTTCTATTGCTGGCAATGACCATCGGTCCGTCGGTTCAAGAAGCCATGGATAAGAATGCAAACTTCAGCGGTGAGTGGTGGGAAACGCCGCTTCGAGAACGTCATACCATGGACCTACCGATGGACACCCTTCGAGCACAACTTCCCGTCAACGGAACCTACGAGGTATTGCCCTATGAGGAGCATTTCGTTGAAGTCGACTTGCCTGCCAGTGAACAAGATGCGGGAGTCCCCGGTGACGCCCTGATGCATGTTGCTCTCTGGTTGCCTGACGTCCCGGAAGGCACCAAGATACCCGTGATCATGACCATTCATCCCTACTACGACTTCGGAGGAGAGGGGATTGTCGGTGACGATTCATCACCCAATACCGTGCCAGACGGCGGTGTCGGCCAATGGGTCTACGATACCTTTGTCCCCCACGGCTATGCACTCGCTCAAGCCTCTACCTTTGGCACCGGCCAATCAACCCACTGTCAGGACGTGAAAGGTCTTGGTGAACAGACGGGTATTCAAGCAGTGGTTGATTGGTTAGGCGAACAGAGTTGGTCCAATGGCAACGTTGGCCTGATGGGTAAATCCTACGCTGGAACAACCAATTGGGAAGCCGCTCAACAACCCTCACCTTACCTCAAAACAATCGTCCCGATTTCAGGCTCCATTGGTGTGCAGGAAATGTTCTATCGAAACGGTTCGTCAGAAAGCAGAGCCATGCTGTATGATGCGCTTTACGAAGGCGCTACGACGGATGCGGGAACTGACGACATGCGAATGTGCGCAGACGACGCCATCGGACCGCTTAATCCGTTCACAACGTGGGCAGGCGCTGAGTTTGGCGGTGCGCAATGGAACGATTACTGGGATGAGCGCCGTCATTTGCCAGATGTTCTTGAGAATTATCGCGGCTCAGTATACCTCGTATGGGGTCTGCAAGATTGGAACGTTGACCCCTATCACGCCTTCCCGACCTACCAGATGATGCGCGATGCGGGCATCAACGCCCGAGCCATCGCCGGACAGTGGGCGCACAACTATCCTGACCAACCTGACCGTCACAGCGAATTAGGCAGCGGTTACGGTCAAGAAGCCTACCCCAACATGAGCCGAATGGATTGGGCTGTCGAACTCTATCAGTGGTTCAACTACTACCTCAAAGACATTGGAGAGGAGCCTGAGTCAATGGTGCAAATTCAAACCCACGACGGTCAGTGGCACGTGGAAGAGACCTGGCCTCCTGCCGACATGAGTTGGTTGCCCGTCGCCCTCGATGCCGCAGAAGGGGATGGTGGTACGGTCAACGCCAACAATCAGCGCTCATTCCGGCTGGCTGCACTCGAAGAACCTGCTCACATTTCTGGCATGCCAACCTTGCATCTTTCGGTTGATACCTTGACATGTCAGGGCGGTCAAATTTTTGCCACCATGTACGCTGATGGACTGCGAATCGGACATGCAACCATGGATGTTCGCTACCGAGACGGTGGCCATGAAGCAAAGACCACCTTCCCGCTTTCGAGTTACCTGATGTTGATGGAATTCAACCCGATGGACGTCAACTTGCAAGCTGGTGCGGAAATCGAAGTCGTCCTCACAGAATCTGGAGAAGATTACCTCCCAAGTCCCTGCGCAGCCATTGGCCTCAACGTCAATCTTGACGCCTCCTCGACGCTGAGCCTTCCGCTCATCGACCGGCCCGCTGACGACGAACGCTGGTTCTTGGCCCCTCCTTGGTGGGAACAACAACCAATTCCATCCTGAGGGGCCCACGTGCGCGTGTTGGCTTTTGAGGACACCTACGACATTGAAGCGATGCTCGTCGCAGGTGGAGTGGATGTTGAGACCATGACGCTCCAACAACGTTGGAATTCCAATGATGCTCTGCGGCACATTCGGTCGTTCAAGCCAGATGTTCTGCTTCTCGACCACTTCATGCCCCCAATGAACGGTCTTGAGGTCCTCAAGCGGTTGTTGGCTTCGGCAACTGGACGACCCGGAACCATCATCGCAATGTCAAGTGAACCTTCAATGAATGAAGCAATGCTTCAGGCTGGAGCAGATGACGGTGTGATCAAATTTGATATTGCGACGTTGTCAATTTGGGACTGATTCAGTCCTCGTCGTACGGCTGCCAATCATCTTGGCCTTCCTCACGATACCACCAGTAACCGTCTTCGTCCTCAAACCACTCAACGCCATTTTCGTCAATGGAGTAATTCTCGTCCTCGTATTCCTCATCATCGGCTTCTGCCTCTGCTTCAAGTCGCGCTGCTTCAGCGGCCTTGGGGTCAACAAGTCCGGATTCTTCGGAAATACGACGCTTGGCGTCATCAACGTCGGTTTCTGCACCACCGAAGACACGGTTGGTCGTACGAATCTCGGCCTGATGGTCACCTTGACGAATGGCATTGTCTGATTCTTCATAGAATTCATCGGTCATTCGGTCACGGAATTCTTCGAACTCATCACGGCCAAAACTACCGGTAAATTCGTCACCCTTGGCCTTCATCAAGTCATCGAGGTCAATTCGCTTCTCGCGCTTGAGTTCAGGTGCATCGGGGATGTCGCCCCCGTAAAAGGCGTCTTCTTCGGAATTTAACTTGCTGAAGACACGCCCTTCGGGGTCGGCTTCTTCAATCGCTTCGATGATCAAGTCATGCTCTTCCTCATCGATGTTTTCTTCCTCGAAAGCATCACCTGCTTGGTCCACCAAGGCTTCAAGTTGTGCAGCCAATTCTTCTTGGTCGTCTTCAAACTGGTCGACCATCTTGTCAATCTGTTTCAAGAGGCGTTCGTAAGGACTGCCAGTGATGGCTCCAAGGAAGCGACCAAAGCCACTTTTCTTCTTCGCCATGAACGAGCCACGACTTTACACTTCTTCAAAGATTGTCCTCGGCGGAACCTTTTGATGGACCTCTGCCTGCCAAGAGCATGGTGGAGGCATGGTTGGTCACGCTCATGCAGGGCTACAACCGTGAATCTTACGAGCAGCGAGCGGGTTATCTCGCCCAAGTCCACATGCCTGGTCACGTCTTTCAATCCTTGATTTGGTGGGCATTGCAATCCCTTCCTGATGAAATTCTCGTGGGCATCGATATCGACGCAGACCGCCCGCATCGAGTTGAGGTAGAGCACTATTTTTCGGGTGATGAGGTCCATAACCAACTCTTCCAAGGCCAAGGCTACACAATCAAAGAGGCTCATATTGTGAACAGAGGAGACTCATACTCCGTTCACCACCTCCCTGAGGATTGGACCGACGACATGTTCTCCGCAGACCGAGGGTCACGGGCGGGTCGCTTCACCCACTGGTTGCACACTCACCCCAATGCTCCGGCCATACCAAGCGGGCCGGATGCTGACGCTGCGCAGGAAACCACTGGCATTGACATGATTCTTGGCCTGCGCTTTTCTCCGGAGGGGTTCTTGCCTTGGTTCGATGGTGTTGAAGGGACTCGCCGAAGCATGAAGGCTCCAGAGAAGGAAAAGAAACCTCGTAAGCGCTCGTTCTTTGCAAGAAACGCCCTGCCCGTTCTCGGAAAAGCTCCCAGCGGTCACTCAATTCATGAAATCCAGTTGATTGGATTCCACAAATCCGGTGTCGGCGTGAACGTCATTTTTGTTGATGATGCTGGCCTACCATACGGTTGGGATGAAGAACAAAACAGAATGGCCTAAGCCTGCATCAATGCTTCATACAAATCGCTGAGGCGGTCGGGGTTGACGCCCAAATCACTCACTCCAAGACGCGACGAGGAGTACAGCGAGACGCTGGTTGACTGCTGGTCAAGAGGAGTGAATTTGACAACGACATCATCTGGAAAACGCCAGAATGGAGTAATGGCAACTCGATGAGAAAAGTGTTCACCGTCTTCTCCAATCCGGTCGTATTCAACCTCCAATTGTTCATCGCTCGACCACGATTCAAAGGCAGCCCACAATTCGGAAACATTGGCATCCATCGTCGCCGAGAAACTCGCTTCCATTCGCACCAATCCGCCTTCACCAATCGATGCACAATTTTGAGTGCCTTCGGGACAAAACGGCAGCGTGGAGTGTTCGGGGGTTGGGGCACCCACGAGGATCCATCCCTGAACAAAGAGCCAAGGGGCGCTGAGAAGCAATGCTACGAGTCCCAATGATTTCCAGCGTTGAGGAGTCATCATCGTCAAACCTCATTTCTTCGAAGACCTTTGCAGATGAATTCACAGGGTCGTTGGACCGCCTGCGGGCATGGTGGCGAGCATCGTCACGGATTCGCCACGGAGACTCGGCCCGATGTCGAAGGTCCCAAAGATGCCAATGTCGGCAAGATTGTGAGAAAGAGAAAACCAGGTGCGTCCGTATGCATCAACGCGAATGTCGAGGAAGTCGCCCAATCCACCGCATCGATTGTAACCGCAATCGGGTTCAGTATCAATCGGGTCGTCCACGCCGTTGAGTTGTACGGTGGTTAGCAGCGGTGTTTCGTTGAAGGCATCGGTGGCATAGGTAAGATAGGCATTCCAAGTTTCGTCCTCTTCACCTGCTTCACCGACGTAGCCAAATGCTACGGTGCCTGCGTCGCCCGCTACAACGACAGGGAAACCCGTTCCAGAGAGGTTAATGGGTGGAGCGATCATGGTGGCATTGGACCACGTGTCGCCTTGGTCGCGGGAATAGGACCAGTAGGGCATGTCATCAAGGCCCATCCACATGGCGTGAACGTTGCCTTCTGAATCGACTTCAACTTGCGCCTCTTCAGCGTTCCAGGTATCAGCAGTACCCGTCACGCTTGTTGGAAGGGCATGCTCGGTCCATGAGATGCCAGCGTTGGTTGTCCTGAAGATGGAGTAGCCCTCGCCCGTGCAACCTTTGTTGCCTCTGTAGAAATTTCCATCCACGCTGCCCACGAGGTGAGCAGAAAGACCGCCCGATGAGCAGGTCACTGGTGCCCCAGATGTTTCTGGACCCCAAGTAGCACCACCGTCTTGGCTCGAAGAGCAAAGCGGGTGCGGTGCATTTCCGTTGATGCAGAACATCCAAGTGGTTGGGTAAGCCAAGGCTGGCATGTTGCTGCTTGCAATGGTTTGATGGTCTTGAACCGAATAAATCTGTGTCGCCACACTCGGTCCGTTCCACGAAGACCCTTCGTCATCGGACCATTCAACGGTCATGCCGAGAAGTGCATGCATGTCGAATTTCATGATGCGGCTGGTCCACGGGTCGACGTAGATGTAGGGGTCGTTTGAGTTCGCAATGGGCAAGAAGGGATCGTAGATGTTCTCGCAACTGTAGTCGAGGGCGTCGGTCATCCCGATAAG
>JAURAI010000001.1 GCA_030829545.1 Candidatus Poseidonia sp.
ACGAAGTTCATGACAGCAGGCACGCGGTATGGAGCCCAACCCAAGGGAGAACTCGTGCCCATCACGCACAATCCTGGCGTTAATTGCGCCCATCGCATGGCCAATTTGCGAGAAGTGGGATTCTTTGAGGAAGGCTGCATTGGGGCTGAAGATGTGGTGCTCGACGCCAAGATTCAACGTGCCGGTCACAAACTCTTCATCGACCCATCCAACGTTATGCCTCACCGACGACGACGCCCGTTCAAGCCCTACATGAAGCAAATGAGAAATTATGGCTATACTCGGATGGTCGCTAACAAGCGCTGGCCTGAAATCGCCACTTGGTCGCACACGGCCATCGGTTTCTTCCCGCCACTTGTTGTAATCGCTCTCGCCGCCATGCTCTACGGAGCACTTTCAGGTGGTGCTGAGGCCGACTTGTGGTTCAGCCTTTCAGGCGAATGGGACCTCGCCCGTGTTGCATTCCACATCCCCTTGGGACTCGTGAGTTTCTACATCGCACTCTCGTGGCTTGGGGCAGCGATTGGAACATCACCACACCGCTCCATAGGCACGGTATTTTTGGCACCGCTCTTCGTCTTCCTAGCCCAGTGGGCATACGGCCAAGGCGTCATCAAAGCCTGGCGAGAAGTCCGTCGTACCGGAGGTCGTGCTGGCGAAGGTGCTCAAATTGACGACCGCATTCGTACTGCGTGAAAACCCACCTGTTCGCTTGGCCAAACGGGCCAATCTCTATGACTGCAGACGCATAAAACAGAGACATGGCGGGTCGCTCATTGGCGCAACGGTTGGTCGCTCTTGACCAACCAGATCAGCGCAGTGAGGCCGAAGCCATTTGGTTTTCAGTCCGACCAGTGATGTTGTTGCTACGAGTTCTTCTTGTCGTCGCCGCTATTTTGATTGGGGAGATTTTTGACGACCTCCGAATACAAGGCTTGAGCATTGGCGTCTGGGCATTGATTGCTGGCATCCCGCTCTTTTTGCTCGTTTCAATGCTGATCGTATACCTCGACCAGAAAACGGGCATGAACCAAGAAAAACCTGAGCCACCCGCGTGAAAGAATGACGAACAATCAAATAAGGATTCGATTAAGTTTCGTTCATGAGGCCGCAGGTTCTGTTCGTGACGCTGCTGCTGCTCTTGATGAGTCAAAGCAGCGTTGTTGACGCCAAAAAAGACGGTCGATTCAACCATGCAGCGTCCGGTTGTGGCTGCCATTCTGGCGCAACCGGCAGCGTATCCCCGGCCCTGAGTGGCCTTCCCTCAGCCTACGATGCATCGACAACCTATTCACTGAATATCGGCATGTCCACCAGTCCTTCAAGCGGAGGTTTCAACTTAGAGGTCAGCCAAGGCAGCCTCTCAAATCCAAGTTCAGCCGCTAAAGTGAGCCCTAACGGTCTTCAAGCAACCCACAACACGTGGACCAGCACCTCATGGACCGTTGATTGGACTTCACCAGCAAGCGGTTCAGGTTCGGTGCAGTTTAATCTCGCCGTACTCTCTGGAAACGGCCAGCAAAATACGGCTGGAGACGATTATGCCACCATGAGTACTTCACTGAGTGAAGCCATCACGGCCAATAACGCACCCTCGGTAACTTCGCTCATCATCGAGCCCGCCAGCCCGACAACAGAAGATGACGTCTTCGTGACCTACACCTTCAGCGATGCTGACGGTGACTCCGAGTCAGGATCGAGTTTTGCTTGGTACCTCAACAACACCCTCATGCCCTCCCACGCTACTGCGACCCTTCCTTCATCAGCCACGGCGAAGCATCAATCTTGGACCGTTGAAGTCACGCCATCTGACGGAATTGATGTTGGGACAGCCGTCATGTCCCCCACGCTCACCATCGTGAATTCGCCACCAAAGATCACCAACGTTCTACTGAGCGATACAGCACCAACTTCCAGCACTGAGCTGACCTTCCAATACCTTTCAGAGGATGCTGACGATGATGCCGTCGACGTACAGATTCAATGGAGACTTAACGGGCAAATCGTACCTGAACTTGACAATGCTACGACCCTGCCAGCGATTGCCACACGCAGCAACGATGTTTGGTCCGTTGAAGTTCGTGGACACGATGGCGAGGGTTTTGGTGACTGGACGCCATCTACCAACGTGACCATCGCGAGTGGCAACACGCCCCCCGTTGTCAGCCAAGTCAGTCTTGCCGCACCTTCACCGACAAACACAACCTCGGACATATTGGTTCAATGGAATGAGATTGATGGAGACGGTGATGCCATTGTTGGCCACGAAATTACCTGGACGGTCAACGGCCAAACCATTGAGACTGCTAACGGCATGAACCCCCTCCCTGCATCGATGACGTCGAAAGGAGAGGTTTGGAAAGCAAGCGTGCGCGCTTCAGACGGCATTGGTTGGTCGTCGTGGGAAGAAAGCGACACGGTCGCCATCGTCAACGCCGCTCCGGTCATCATCAGCCTCTCCCTGAATTCGAGCAGCATGACGGTCATGCACGACCTCATTGTCAATCTTGAACTTGAAGATGTGGACGGCGATACCGTCAGTATTACATCGACCCGATGGTTCAATCAAGGACAAGAAGACCTCGCCTTTACCGATGCAAGCCTTCCGTCGTCCGCCCTCACCAAAGGAGATGTGTGGACGGTGCTTGTTACCGTAAGCGATGGAGAATCAGAAGTAAGCAGCACAAGCGAAGGGGTGACCGTCCTCAATGCGGCCCCTTCGGTGGAGATGCAGTGGCCTGATGAGGTCACATCACTTAGTGAACTCGCGCCCCAATTATCTGCCAGTGATAGAGACGGAGATGCTGTTGAAATGTGGACCAACTGGTACAAAAACGGTTTTCGAGATGCTGGCCTTGAAAATTCAAGCGTCGTTCCCGTCGAAAAATTGGCACCCGGTCAAACCTGGACACTGCACGCGACCCCTTGGGACGGTGAAACCTTGGGTGAACGAGCCGAACACACCCTCGTCATTGCGAATCTCCCCCCTACCGCTGCTTTTGCAGTCCTTTCAACGGATGTTTGGTTCGGTGAAGAAGTGATTCTGTCGGCGGAAGCATCAAGTGACCTTGACGGAAAAGACCTCACCTATGCCTGGTCATGGGCGATGGGTAGCGCATCGGGACAGATGCTGACGCTGGTGCCAAAGGGAGGCGTGGACTTGACCCTCACCGTGAGCGATGAATTCGGAGCTACCAACAGCACCACACAGACGCTGCAGCCGACAGTTGGACCACAGGTGCAAAACCTCATGATTGTTCACGACGGCCAAGGAAGGGTAGAACTTTCATGGTCGTGGAACGGTGACGAAGCCGCTTTCAATATCCTGAGAGGCAGTCAACTTATTGCCACGGTCAACGAAGCATCGTTCTCAGACAATCCTCCAATGAGCGGTTTGAATGAATACACCATTCAACCAGTGGACCAAAACCGAATCTATCGAAACGCCATGGACACCATCAGCCTCAGCATTGAATCACCTGCTGTGGAACCACCTGCGCCGTCTGCCACGGGGGGCTACGGCCTTGGCATCCTCCTCCTGCTCGGCTCTCTCCTGCTGATGCAGCGTAATCTCAACAGAGGAGGTGAACAATGATGCGTCGTAACTTCTGGGTCGTTCTGGCCACGCTCTTGTTATTCGCACCCAGTCTTGGTTCAGCGAACCCAAGCGGAGTTGGAGAAGGCGCTTTTGATGCTCAATGCGGCGGTGCGTGTCACGGCGACGCCGACATGAATCGCTCGTCTTCTTCGATCGTCACGCTACACAGTGAATCAGTGGCATACGAAGGTTTGCTGACCAGCGTTACCGTCAGCATTGACAACATTGAAACAACACAACAAGGACTCCTCGGCGTCTTTCTTCTCAGCAGCCTTTCGGGTGCAGGGGACTTACCCTCCGATGACGGATGGACCATCATCTCGAACAGCGAAGGGGGGACTGAAAATTATGTTGAAATCACCGTACTTCCGTCTCAAGAACAACGCAACGTCACCTGGACCCTGCGGGCTCCAACCATCGGTCAATACGAGTTGCACGGGGCCGTTCATCATGGAACTGAAGACGGCAGTGAAGCCCCCTTCTTTGGACAGAGTAATACCCCCGTGGTCGTTGACGTCGTGGTCGTTCCTGAAGACCTGCCCCGTTTGGCATCGGACTATGCACCCACCACTCAGCGCCTTCTTGGTGAAAGCACAACAATGGAACTGAAGACCGCTTCGGTTGAATCCGTCGTGGTCGAATGGAGGGTTACTGGAGGCGAAGTGCAGACGGCGGAAGTCGTGGCCTTGAACGATGGAGCATGGTCCTTTGACCTACCGGCCTCACTTCAGCCGACCGTGGTTGAATGGCGCGCCCTCCTCGAAGGTGAAGGACCGTCACAAACGACGCCATGGTTCCAATTGCGAAGCGATGAGGCACCTTGGACGGTCGATGAAACAGCAGCATACGTGCAGTCACTTGCCCTCATCATCGTTTCCATGGCGGGTTTCATGGCGCTCCAAAAACGCCGCACAAGCCACATGCAAAAGACGGAACTTACGGATGAAGAATTTGATGGAGGTGACCTCTGATGGTCAGCTCAAACACGCTTCACGTCGTCAGCACTGAACTCACCGTTGGGTCCTTCGCAATGGCTGGAGCAGCCTTCCTCTGCGCAGGACTTGCTAGCCATCATCGGCTCGGAATGCAGCGTCATCTCAACCTGTTTGACCATGTAGCACATTTCGCCCTCGCATTTGGTTTGTTGGCGATGCCCATGGCGATTGCTACGGGTATTGCTTCAAGCCCCGGAGACGGTATTGACCATCCGTTGCTCATCAACAAAATGTTCATTTCATGCGCTTCTCTCGGCCTTGCCTTGGGCGTGCTGAGCGTACGATGGCAACAAGGCTCCACAATCTGGGCGGAAGAATGGGGCAAGCGTTGGCAGATGCTCGGCGGCATGGCGGCATCCGGACTGATCTTGACAACTGCCTCCTTGGGAGGGACCTTTTCTCGAGGGGAATCACTGCTGGACATGCTGCACTTGCCCTACGACTTCGTACCACTGATGCCGTTGTGGCTGTCGGGACTTGTTCTTCTTGCAGGCCTGGCCAACATGGTCACGGGCCGCCAAGCATCTGCTTGAGACTCAAAGGCCGGCCATATCGCCTGTTTGAATCGTCCACTGGCTGGCGTACACGCCACCTGAGGCAACCAAATCATCGTGGATGCCACGCTCAACGATGGCACCGTCGACCATGGAAAGGATTTCATTGGCATTGCGAATGGTACTCAATCGGTGAGCAACGGCAATCGTTGCACGGTTCTTTCCAGAGGAGAGCAGGTTTTCCTGGATTCGTCGCTCTGTTTCAGCATCCAATGCACTGCTGGCCTCATCGAGAATCAACAAACTTGGCGCCCTCAAAATGGCTCTTGCCAGTGAGATTCGGGCTCGTTGCCCACCGCTCAACATTGCTCCACGGTCGCCGACCATCGTATCCAAACCGTCTTCCAATTCTTGGACGAAATCCCATGCACCTGCCATCGCAAGTGCATCCTTGAGCATCTCTTCTGTGGATTCTTGGTTGTAGATGACGTTGTCACGCACGCTACCGTAGAAGAGGAAGGGGTCTTGACTGACGAAGCCTATGGCTTCTCGAAGCGAATGCAGCGTAAAGTCGGTGATCGGTTCGCCGTTGATCAGCACTTCACCGCTATCGGGTGTGTAGTAGCGCATCAATAATTTGAGAATGGTTGTTTTTCCCGCCCCTGTGTGTCCCATGACGCCGAGAAAATCCCCTGCCTCCACCTTGAAGGTGATGCCGTTGAGGACTTTGATGGTGGTATTGGGATAGGTGAAGTAAACATCGTTGAATTCAACGGATTGAATGCCGCCTTCGAGGTCCTTGGAACCTTCATTGTCAACGATGGTGGGTTCGAGGTCAACGACAGCAAATACACGTTGGGCTGCTGCCTCACCGCGTTGAAGTTGATTGACGAGGATGCCGAAGATGAACATCGGCATGGTCATTCGTGTGCTGATAAGAAGGAAGGTCACGAGTTGGCCCGTCGTGATTTCATCTTGACTGGCAAGATATCCGCCTGCGGTCACCAAGAGCCCGAATGCTACCCCAGCAATGGCGTAAATCATTGGAATGAAGCGATTCCGATCTTTGCTGGCACCCATGGCTTGGTCACGATATTCACCCGACTGGTCTGCAACGCGACGTGCTTCCCAATTCTGTGCGTTGTAGGCTTGCACGACTGCAATGCCTGAAATCAAGTTTTCAAGGACGGCATGAATGTCCCCCGTAGACTCTCGTTGTTTGCGGTATTTTCGCTGCACACGGGTTGAGAACCAGTACACTGCAGGCACGATGAACAAGAGGGGACCAAAAAGAACGGCGGCCAATTTCAACGACATCAGAGACAGAATGACGAAGGCGGTTGCGAAGGTGATGACGATCCGAATAATCGAAGTTGAAGAATCCGATACAACGTCCTCCAGTTGGTTCACGTCACTTGAAAGGACGGACATGATTTGACCCGTCTGCCTGAGGTCGTAGTAAGAGGCTTCCATAGCGATGAGCGAGCGGGTGGCGTCCATTCGCAGATCGTGTTGAATGTTGTATCCGAGCGTTTGCCAGGCGTATTCGGAAATCCCCTGGAAGACAGCTAAACAGAGGAAGCCAAGGAAAATTAGGATGCCGTAGCCGTAGGCCGGGTCGCTGTGAATGGTCGTCACTAAATCTTGAACGATTTGAGGCCCTGAGAGAACATCTGTTGTGAAGTAATCGACCGCCAAACCGATTGCAACAAATGGCATGAGGTCAAAAAATCGGGCGGCTGCATTGGCAAAAATACCTGTCGCAACCCGTTTTGGATATTTTTTGGCATAGGGAACGACACGCCAAATTTGACGACCGAGCACTGGAGCGCCCTCGTTGAGGTCCTCAGGGCTCATTGCATCCTTACCGGTTTTAGATGCATGTCCTCGCGTCATGAAATCATGGCCATGCTTGCTATTCTTGAACCCTCGCTAAGAATGCAGTTACATGCAAGCAGCCTGACCGAACAGGCAATCTTTCATGAGGTAAGTCTGTGTAGAGGAGGACATGCTGACCAGTCGCCGCCCCAGTTCCATCCTCCTCATCGGTTTGATGCTGCTCCAACTCATGGCTCCTATCGCCATGGCGAATGGAGGGCAATCAACTGATATTGAGATGGAAACCGATGCAGATTTGGAACTGCTCTCCATGCTGAATATTCAACCAAGAGCGGACAGTGAACACGGTTGGTCGTCGAGCGAAGATGCCACGGATACAACACACCTGCTTTACCGCGATGTTTCGTTGCTCTCCCCTACGGAATGGACGCAACAAACGGGCGAGGAAACCGTCAGGGGCTTCCACATCCTCAGTCACGCATATCCAGTCCCTTCACAGTGGTTCTACGACCTCGCTGATGAAGGAATCAAGTGCCATTCATTCCTTCCACCGACTGGTTTTCACTGTGATGTCAACGGCAAAACGCCCGCTCAACTTGCGTCCTTGGACGTTCAAGGGATGGCCGTCATGGACGCCACCGACAAAATTCGTACTGACCTCGCTCGTGGCTTGCTCGGCATGGAGATGGACATTTCCAACCCCTTCGTCAACCAAGAAGGTGCCATTGTCAACGTGGTTCTTTCGGGAGAGGAACTCCCAGAGGGAATCAACGAACGAAGCAGCATCGCCTTGGATGCGCATTCAGGGCGTTTTGCCACCATGGCGATTGACGCTGAAGGCCTGGCTTGGCTTGCCGCCCAACCCGAGATTGAATGGATTGAAGCAAAACCCTTCTTTGAAATATTGAACAGCAAAGGAATCGAGGTCATGCACG
This sequence comes from Candidatus Poseidonia sp., assembly GCA_030829545.1. Lineage (GTDB taxonomy): Archaea > Thermoplasmatota > Poseidoniia > Poseidoniales > Poseidoniaceae > Poseidonia. The sequence continues at coordinate 7,862 of JAURAI010000001.1, forward strand.
TTGATGACCTATGGGACAATACCAACATGGCCAGCATCGACAGCGGCTGGAATGGACTGGACGGGACGGGCATCATCGTCACGGTAGCCGACACGGGCCTTGACAACGGTGTCAACAATTCGAACATGCATCCCGATTTCCGCGACCACATAACGGGCATCCTTTCCTTCCCCCCTCCCGCTTCAACCTGCACCTATTACGGAATGAGCCCGTGTGGTGACGATGCTGAGGATAAACACGGTCACGGCACGCACGTTGCGGGTTCGGTTCTCGGTGACGGGACTCACAGCAACGGCGACATTATCGGAGCGGCCCCCGAAGCACACCTTCTCTTCCATTCCATTGCAACCACCCGCAGCGGGGCTGAGGAGTTGCTCGGAATACCCAACGACCTCGATGATTTGTTCAAACTCGCATGGGCCAACGGGAGTCGAGTTCACACGAATTCATGGGGTTCAGGTGTCGCAGGTCAATACACGACCTCGTCAATGCAAGCCGACAGCAGTGCACGAACATACGATGAATTGGTGATTCTCTTCGCCGCTGCTAACGAGGGCGTTGATACCACTCCACGTGACGGTGAAATCGATTTGGATTCGATGGGCTCACCGGCAACTGCCAAGAATGTACTCACCGTGGGTGCCAGTGAAAATGCACGTGCGAACATGACTTGGACGTGGGGCAGTACGAAATACGGCTCACCAATTTCATCGGATAAATTAGCCGATAACCCAGAGGGAATGGCAGCATTTTCCTCCCGAGGACCGACCGATGACGACCGCCTTAAACCTGACATTTCTGCTCCGGGAACGATGATTCTATCTGCAAAATCTCGCAGTACCTCTGACGTGGGATGGTTGGGTCATAACGCAAGTTACACCTACATGGGTGGTACGAGCATGGCAACACCACTTACGGCAGGAGCGACGGCCCTTTTGTTGGAACATCTCATGCTAAACTTGGGAGAAAGCAATCCAACTTCTGCACTCGTGAAGGCAATCTTCACCGCAAGTGCTCACGATATGACTGGACAATACAGCTCGTCCACGAATGGCGCAGGTGAAACCGCACCAAACGACCACGAAGGATGGGGGCGGGTCAACATGTCACAAGCCCTCAATACATCGTGGTTGCAAAACCAATCGGTTTCAACCAATGACGACCGTGGATGGTCGTTTAACGTGCCTGCGAATGCAGAAGACATTCATTTCGCACTCTCTTGGACCGATCCAGCTTCAACGCCTGCGGCTTCCACGAACTTGGTCAACGATGTTGACTTGGCGGTCAAGAGCCCTACCGGAACTTGGACCAACCTGAGCAACAATCTCGACAATCTTCTCGGAATGACACTGACTGCTCCTGCCCAAGGTACGTGGGAAGTTCATGTCGTGGGAACCAGCATTCCTACTGGTCCACAATTCTTTGCTCTCGCACTTACGGGCGATTACAGCCTCACCAACCTCACACAAGACGCTGATTTGGACGGATACATTGACGAAGATGATGACTGCAACACGACTGCTGGAACATCCAACCAGGACCGTGATGGATGTCCTGACACCGATGGGGACGGATATTCCAATCCCGATAGCGGATGGACCGTTAACGACGGCGCAGATGCCTTCCCGTCCGATGTCACTCAATGGGCCGACACCGATTACGATGGATATGGAGACAACGCTGCTGGTAACGAGCCCGATGCTTGTAGCTCAGTCGCTGGCAACTCCACGGGCGACCGTTACGGTTGTACGGACACCGATGGGGACTCCTTCTCAGATGCTGATAGCGGATGGACTGCCTCAAACGGGGCCGATGCCTGTACCAGTGTTGCTGGACCATCAGACCAAGACCGAAACGGATGCCCAGATAGTGACAACGACGGTTATTCTGACCCCGACGGCTCGTGGGGCGTAGCGCTCGGCGCTGACGCGTATCCCAACGATGCCACACAGTGGGTCGATAGCGACGGTGACGGATACGGCGACAACCCACCTCCAGCAACAACGGGCGATGCTTGCCCCTCAAGCAGCGGGTTGTCCAACCAAGACCGATACGGCTGTGCTGACACAGACGGCGATGGTTACTCTGACCCCGATTCAGGATGGACGGTCGCTGCAAATAATGCAGATGCCTTTGTTTCTGATGCCACGCAGTGGGCTGATGGAGACGGCGATGGATACGGTGATAACGCAACTGGAAACAATCCCGATGCGTGCCCTTCAACGGCGGGCACCTCCACAGAACTCGGTCGACTCGGCTGTGCAGACAGCGACAGTGATGGTTACGCTGACGTCGATGATGCCTTCCCAAGCGAGTCCACGCAATGGAGCGACACCGATGGTGACGGATACGGCGATGAAGCCACTGGCTTCCAAGGGGACGCATGTCCTTCCGCGTCCGGTACTTCGACCCGTGACCGCTTCGGTTGCCCCGATACGGACAGCGATGGCTCTTCGGACAACGACAGTTCCTGGACGGTCAGTAACGGAGCCGATGCTTATCCAAGCGATTCGACCCAATGGGCCGATACCGACGGCGACGGATACGGTGACAACCCGACTGGAACAAACGGCGACCAATGCCCAGCACTCACAGGCTATTCCACACAAGATCGCTTGGGCTGCCCCGATACAGACAGCGACGGATACTCAGACCCAGATTCACTGTGGACCATCGATGACGGAGCTGATGCCTACCCCAACGATCCGACGCGATGGGGCGACAGTGACTCAGACGGCTATGACGACGGATTGGACGATGACTGTCCTGCCTTCTTTGGCACTTCAATGCACGACAGAAAAGGATGCCCTGACCAAGACGGTGATGGCTATTCAGATCCCGACGCCTCGTGGACAACCAACGACGGGGCCGATGCTTTCATGACCGATTCCACCCAGTGGAACGATACCGACGGTGACGGATACGGCGATAATGCAGCAGGAAATTTACCCGATGCATGCCCGTCGCAATACGGCGAATCATGGCAAAACGGCACCTATGGTTGCCTCGATAATGATACGGACGGGTGGGCGAACCAAGAGGATACTCACCCCGACGAATTTACACAATGGGCAGATGCTGACGGCGATGGCTACGGCGACAACCCCGGCGGTGTAGAACCGGATTCATGCACCAGTTTGGCTGGAAACTCAACCGAAGGATACCGTTTGGGTTGCCCCGATACGGATGGAGATGGCTGGGATGACGTCATCGACGCTTTGCCCAACCTCGCAACTCAATGGCTTGACCAAGACGGCGATGGCTACGGAGACAATGCGAGTGGACTCCAACCCGATGCTTGCCCTGGAGAAGCAGGGACCTCAACCATCGACCGCTTCGGCTGTGTCGACAGTGACGGAGACGGTGTATCCAACGGAACTGACGCCTTCCCCAATGACCCAACACGAACGACCGACAGCGACAGCGATGGTTACGATGATGTCGAGGACCTCTGTCCGCTCGTCAGTGGAAATTCAACCTCCGACCGACTCGGGTGTGTTGACAGCGACGGCGATGGTGTCTCGGACCCAACCCTGCAAGTTGGCAACATGAGCGGTTGGAATACCAGCGATGGTGCAGACGCATTCCCTGATGAACCTACACAATCTGTGGATTCAGATGGTGACGGTTTCGGTGACAACATCAACGGTCACGAGGCTGATGTGTGCCCGAGCGAATCGGGCTCTTCAACCGTGGATCGCTTTGGTTGCGTGGACAGCGACGGGGACGGAACCTCCGATGTCAATGATGCCTTCCCCTCTGAAGCAACGCAATGGGCTGACGCTGACGGCGACGGATACGGTGACAATGCCGACGGAATCACCCCTGATGCCTGCAACGCCACGGCCGGTACGTCAAGCCTTGACGTGTACGGTTGCGTTGACGCAGATGGAGATGAGGTGAGTGACTCGAACGACCTTTGGCCCGCAGATAAGTCACAGTGGTACGATTCAGACGGTGACGGATATGGCGATGAGGCCACTGGGACCGACGGGGATTCATGCCCGCAAGTTGCAGGAACATCGACGCAGGGTGACGAACAGGGATGTTTGGATACCGACGGTGACGGATGGTCAGACGACACGGATGCGTTCCCCGATGAACGAAGTCAATACATCGACAGCGATGGCGATGGATGGGGCGACAACCAATCTCTAGGAGCCCACAAGCCGGACCATTGGCCCAACGATGCATCTCGGAATTCAGCCGAAGCAAGTCTTTCATGCACACCGTTGACCATTGAATTGGACCTTGCTGCAAGCGGATATTTCACATTCACTTGCACCTTAACCACACCGATGGCCTCGGCATTTGCTGCGAATATCGACTGGTTGGCGACTTCCAGCGTTTCGGGAGAATCATCGAGTCACTTCCTCACGTTCACGTCTGCGACCGGAAATTCACAAACAGTCACCTTCTCGGGCAACGCACGTGATACAGGCAACCACCAAATTTTGCTGACCGCCTATGAGCCGGGTGCAGAAATTCCAATGGACACTGTCACCGTCGTATTACGGACAGAGGACTCGAACGCTCCGGTAACTGTGTACGACAGCGAGCAATCTTCAGCATTCACCGAACTGGCAGAGAACCCAATGGTGCAAGCAGCGCTTGGTGCCTTAGTGCTCTTTGTCCTGATGGGAGCGCTCATGATTCGTGGGCACAGCCGCAATGTGCGAAGCGACGCCATGCGCGTTGCCAGAGCGGAAGAGTTGAGGCAAAGTCGGGGCATCAGCAACCGAAGTCCTTCTCGCTCCATGATCGGCCAGCAGAATGCGCCACCTACCGTTCGCAAGCGAAGCGTGAACTCATCACTCTTTGATGACCTTCGCCGCAAAAAGTGAACGGGAAGTTCGTCAACCGATTGACTCAAAGAGGAGAGGTTGCTGGGTCGGCACACCACACTGCGGATATGGTGAAGTGGTTATCATCTGAGGTTTCCAACCTTATGTCGTGGGTTCGACTCCCGCTATCCGCACCTCTCAACACAGGGTTACGTCAGTATTCCCGCTACCCGTGATGTGAACCACGGAAGTATGAAAGGCTCGCAGTGTGGACATTTTCTTGAAGAAGCCATCCTGAGGTGCCCCTATCATGAATTTCTTTCTCCTTTGTCTGCTTACGCTCTGGCTCTACCTGCCAGGTTTTCTCGCCAATACCTTTGCCATGATGTGGGGGAAATGGTTTCCCAAGACAGGGTACGGACCGTGGCCCATTGATGGGGGACGTGTCATGAAGGATGGGAATCGAATGCTTGGTGACGGCAAAACATGGAACGGCCTCATCGGGGGTTCGCTCACCTCCGGGCTCTTGTGCGTCATCATGGCCACTACACTCGCAGATGGGTCCATTGAAACTGTTTTTTCAGCCCGTTCAACCGTGTTTGCCAACCCCCTCATCGGTTCGGAGCAAACTTGGTTTGATGTGGGAGGAACGGTAGGAACGGCATTTATTCTCGGCACCTTCCTCGGTTTTGCTTGTTTGGTTGGCGATAGTACGGGCTCCTTCCTCAAGCGACGTCGTGGACTCAAGCGAGAAGGCGATATCTCCTCAAAGGCACCGCTTCTCGACACGCTGCCCTTTGCAATCATGGTATTTTTGTGGGGACAACTCTTTCTGGGCACCTCGGTCTTGGCTGCAGAGGAACTCCGCTTGCCTATGATTGGCCTGATCCTCTTTACACCGATACTTCACCGCACCTTCAACATCATTGGCTACAAAATAGGCTGGAAAGACGTCCCGTATTGATCGCCTCACAGACACTTGCAAGAAGGCTCCGTCTTCGCAAGGGTGAAGCTTGATCTCGACTTAGGAAACTCTGACAACTCCCTACCCATCATATCGATCTTGGTGCAACTCAAAACGAATCTTCTTGAAGGCGAGGAACTCATGGCGAAGAGATGGAGACGGATTTGGTGGCAGAAGAGACCACCCTCGTTCCACGTTCACCATCAAGGCCTGCCATCCTCGCCCTTACGCTCGGTTTCATAATCGCATACGGAGAAGTCATCCTTCGCATGCTTCAGGGCAAAGATATTGTTGATGCCGTTTGGCCTCATGCGGTTCGGTCTCTTGATTGGACCATGTCGCTTCGCTCGTCGATGGAGAGCGTGTTGTTCCTCGTAGCATTCTTTGTTTCATCAGCCTATTTCATACGGAAGCGATTGGCCGAAGAGGATTCGCCACGATTACGCCTCGCCCTGTATTGCCTCCTCGGTTTGACACTCGGTTTGACCACCATCCATTTGCTCATGGATGTATTTTACCTGCGAGGCGCATTCTTGCTCCTACCAACCCTCTTCGGAGTGATCCTCATTTCCCTTCTGCTGAGTCTGGGCGGAATGCCCACCATCAGAGAAATGGGACAACGTAGGATTGCTTGGACTCGAATCCTTCATCTCTGCGGCGTATTTTTCGCAGCTTGGCTCATCGTCCCGGGTGTACCCGCACTCATCGGCTTTGCACCATCACCACCCGATGCTCCAACCATCGGCTACGGTGCGGCACCTGGCCCCTTTGACACCGTACAGTTCAGCGAAGCCTACGAGATGCCTGAAGAGGTCAGGGCCGTCCAAGGAGGACTTGAAGACGACATCGTCTTCAGCGTTTACCTGACCTTACCCCTCATTGCGGAAGACAAAGGAGTTGAATCCATTCCCCTCGCAATCCTGCTTCACGGCTTCGGTTACCCCGACGCTGATGCCTATCAAGACTGGATGACGCATCTTGCGGCAAAAGGAATGGCCGTTGCTCTTCTTCAGTATCCATCCGACCTCAGACCTGACGGGTATGAAGACTTTGAAGCCACAGATATCGAAGGCGAAAGTGATTTCTTGCAACATACCTACCGTGATGTTGCCATCAGGGCAGCCATTGAACACCTCAACCAAATGGCCATTGAAGAACCAAGGCATGACGAAGTCAACGCTCATTTGGGTAACATGAGCATTGAACCCAGCGACTTATGGGTGGGCGGTCATAGCCTTGGGGCAGGATATACCTTCATCACACTGGATGATATTCTTTCTCGGGGATGGGCAAACCATTCCTTGGTGGTGGCTCTCGAAGCCCCAGCAAGCCGGCCAGCTCAAGCAGGTATTCAGCCAAATTTGACCAACCTCCCAGAGCAGACGTTGGTTCAAATCGGCGTATCGCAGGATGACATGTCTGTGGGCGTTTGCCCGGGAGTATTTTTCCAACAAATGTTTTCTCAACTGCCAAATGAGCGAAACCAATTGATCGAGGTCCAATCTGACAAATATGGCTTCCCACGACTCATTGCGAGTCATTATTTGCAAGCCGACCCCGCCCATGACTCCCTTTCTGACTGGAGTTTTTACAGGCGAATCGATGCCCAAGCCGACTTCATCGTGGCACAGAGTCGTCAGGACACCTTTACCGCTGACTGGGCATATCAGTACATGACCGATGAAACGATGCTGACTCAAATGGGCAAGTGGTCGGACGGAACACCCGTCCTTCCACTCAAACTCTATCACGATGCACTGAACACAAGTACAGACTTTGACGACTGTAGTTGAGAACAATCTTTCAAAAACCCCACGACGTATTTGGGTGTATGACCGAGCCGGTTGCAACAAGCGATGTAAAGTCGCTGTGGAAGGTCGTCGGTGGGTCCGCTTTCCTCGCATCCATGTGCTGTTTTCCAAGCGTGGTGCTGGTGATGTTCGGCTTGGCCAGCGTATCCACTGCCACAGCACTCTCGAATAATTTGTACTGGGGAGAAAACGGATACTGGTGGTTTCGGCCAGCCCTCACAATTCTTTCAATTACCTTTGTGACCGCTGGTTTGGTCTTGTATTTCAGGAGAGACGGAATCTGCTCTCTTGACGAGGTCCGCCGCCAGCGTCAACGTGTGATCAACACTTCACTGATCGTTGCCATCGGGAGCGTCTTGGCATATATCCTGTTGAATTTCGTCATCCTCACAGAAATTGGAATCGCATTGGACCTTCCCTGGGAATCCAGTCGTCTTTGGAAATAATCAGAGGGCGTTACGGTTTGTTTTGCAACCCACTCCCCAATCGGGATTGTCCTCCATCGCAACCTTAGTTTCTTCCAAAAGGGACTCTTCCGCATTCATAGGACGGTGTTCTTGGCCAGTCGTTGCTACGGCAATTCTGTACCCATTATATTCGTAATAATCCAATTGAATTTTTGAATTTTCAATTGAAATAATTTGATTATCATTTTCAATTGAAAGTTGAATATCCCTGGGATTGAGATGCATCCCCAAACCCATTGATTTTTGCACAGCTTCTTTCTTGACCCACATCCGCATTGCATGCTGAGGCAGAGACTTCAACTCGGCCAATTCGTCTCCTTTGGCCATGAGGTCAAAGGCATTCGTCGCAAGCCTTCGTTCAAGCAATTCACCATCAATCCCAATACTGACCCCTGCAGGTGCAAGAGCAACAAATGCATGACCCCCTGAATGGCCGATCGACACAGAGGGCAGGGGTGTACGCTGCCAAACACCTTGGATGTATGCCAATCGTGGCGCTCGGAACTCATCTCGCTGTATTTCGAGATACGAAAGATCTCCACAACCCCATTGTTTGAGGGCTAAGCCCAGTAAATACCGGCCACTGAGATGTTCTCGCCTCCTTTTTTCTGTCACAAAGGTAGCCACTTCATTCGGGTTTGCAAGTGGCACCATGTCCAATGAAAGGTCCAGCAAGGGCATCATGAAGGCCCGATGAGTAGCGCCAAGAGGGATTTCGACAACACTCGAATCCATAACCTCACCGGATCATCGGTCAAGCGAGAAGCGCTGACCCTCATCTACCTGCGCCATTGCCTTGAGCTCCAAGCCCTTCAAGGCGAGCACGGGGGCATCATCGTCACCGACCACGAGAACGTCGTGAACGGTCACACCGTCATCCTTTGCAGAGGTCTGAACGCTTCTCAAGCGCAGCGTTTCATGTTGCTCGGGTACGCGTAACATGGTCGACCACATAATGCCGACCGGCAGACTGCTAAATCCAAGCGTCTCCATGGCAACGAGGCCAGCATTCTGGAAGCCCGATTCAATCAACATTGGGAGTGATTCAAGCAGAACCTTTTCGCCTTCAGACTCACTTGCAAACTGGTCGATCTGTGGGAGTTGATGTCGCATCAATGCCACACCGTCAATGCCCATGAGTTCCTCATCTCCAACTCCACGGATGACACCGCCGTGTGATTGGAAGCGTGGACCGTGGAAGTATCGGCTGTAAATGAAGTCTGGATTGTGAATGAGGGCTCCCGGTGCAGGAGTGCCGATAGTGGGCAGTTCGTCTACTTCACGCTGAAGGAAAGGACACAGGTCGTCACATTTCTCAACCAAACGTACCAGTGCAACATGGTGCTCACGCTCACCAAAGACTTCACCTTTTGAATTGCTCAAGTCCGATACCAAATGGCATCGAACCCAGGTCATATCTCCTTCTTGACGTTCAACCTCAGCCTTGATACGGACCGTCATCGGCCCTTTCAATAATTTGACAGGCAAGCCAAAGCGTACCTCTTCAAATCCAGCCAGACACGTAGAAGGTCGCAACAGCAATGCATTTTGCGCAAACATCTCGAGAGCCATCACGCCTGGATGGTAGGGGACATCATCGATGGCGTGGTCAATCAAGAAGGGGTGGTCTTGCGTTGAGAGCGTTGTCTGCGTGGTGATGCTTTGCCCTTCTTCAACCGTTAATACCCGGTCAATGAAGGGGAAACGTGCAGGGTCTGCAATCGTAGCAGCCATTCCCGGTGGGAGTTTGAGAGGTGCATCCCTGAATGAATTGAAGCGGTCCATGAGTCCCAAGGAACCGCAACCGATGACGCGACGTTTTCCTCCTCGAAGTGCCTCATCAACGAAAATATTGACTCCGTCTTCAACGGCGAGAGTATCGATTCCAGCAGCAGCGAAGACGGCTTCAATCGACCCACGTGTGGCCATCCCGACGTCTCTCCAGCCTGTCCATCCAATGGCAACGCCTCTTCCTTGACCCGCAGCCGTGATGCGAGCCATTTCAGCGTCGAGGACTGAGTTCGCTGCAGCATAATCTGTTTGCCCGCCGTTACCAAAACGACCAGCGACACTTGTGAAGCAACAGGCGAAGTGAGGAGCGTCCAAACCTGACGCCTTCACCGCTCCAAGCAAGGCTCTCCAACCGTCGACCTTGACACGAACGACCCGATCAAAGGTTGAGTAAGCCTTGTCTTCAACAAGTTTCGAATCTTCCAAACCTGCACCGTGGACAACACCGGTAATCGTTCGTCCAAGTTCACTGCCCAAAGTAGCTAAACCTTCGCTGTCCATCACGTCAATGGAATGGTAGGTGGCTTTGTTGCCTGTTTGTTCAATGGCATGAAGGGTGAGGTAAACATCTCTGCTTCGGGTGAATGATTGCCAAGAAGCATTCCATTCAACCATGGTGACCTTCCCCGTTTCACTGGCTGCCAACATTCGCTCCCGCAGGGCATTCTTTTCCTCTTCCAGTTGGGCAGCATCCCATTCGATCCAGTCTTTCGTGGACTCGATCAGTCGTGACCTACCGAGTAACTCGAAATGAGCACCCGCATTACGGCTTGCTGTGGCGACACCGATGATGGAGGCCGCCGTAACTCCCGAGCCACCGCCTGAAACGAGCCAAGTATCGGCGGATGTGAGCGGTGTGAGTTCATCTACAACATCTTCAGCAAAGGCAACTAACGTCCAACGTCGTCCGTCTCGGTCGAGGCCAATTTCAACCTCGCCATCAAGTTCGAACAGGTCGCTTTCGATACGGGCGGCTGCAAGATCTTCATTGAACACGAGGTCGGGGTGAAGGTCAAGCGCTCTGCATCGGACATCGGGACGCTCAAAAGCATAGGATTTCGTTACGCCTGACGCTGCGCACTGAACGGAATTGAAGCGGTCGCCGAGGTTCCCATGTCGCCCATCCATGGCGGTAACAGAAGCAACGAATGCATGTTTTCCTTCGGCCAATTGGCTGTTCAACTCTTTGAGAAGACCGAACCAGCCATGACCTGATAGCGCTATTTGGGAAGAAGGATAGGTGTCCTCATCCCACTGCTCAGAGGCTAATTTCATGGAGGCCATGTGAACCAAACCAGCGAGGGGCGTATCTGCAAGTTGTTGAGCGATCCACGCAATGTGTTCTGGCTGCTCAGGGTCGGCACGGTAGACCGTTCGGCCCCCTTCATCGAGGACGGATGGGTCACGTATTCGACTTTCAAAGCCAACACGAATGGCCTTCAAACCGCGTTCTTCCATTCGACGGCAGAAGGCTTCTGCAATGCCCCACCCGTCATCGGTGACGAGCACCGTTCCACTGACATCCAACAGCGAAGGTGTTCCGGGACAATCCTCAACTTCAATTTGCCAGCGACGGGTGCCTTCAACCGTGGATTGACTTGCTATTGGTTGAGGGCTTGCTGGGCTTGTTGGTGCGTCCACCTCTGCGGGAACGGAGACCGATGCACCACCTTGCATCTTGGTGATGTAGGCAGTGAAGTGGTTCAAGGTGGGGTGGTCCGAGAGAACAAAATCCTCGTCCACCGGTAGGGCAAAGCGATCTCGAATCTCAGCCATAATCTCAGCCTGTTTGACCGTGTCAATCCCCAATTCCCCTTCGAGGTCCTGGTCAAGTTCAATGAAATCAGCTGGATATCCAGTATGACTGACGACAACCTCAATCAACACTGCTTCGATATCTGGATTTGATGCCGCAGGAATCACTTCTGCCTTGACAGGTTCAACGATTGGCGTTAGTTCTGATTTCACCACGGGCGGTGTTGGGCTCGGTGTTGAAACCGTTGATGGCGAGGAAGCCCCGCTCATGCGTTGGATATATCCAATCATGTGGTTCAACGTCGGGTAATCCGACAGGACAAAGTCCTCATCGATGGGCAAATTGAACCGATCTCGGATATCGGCCATGATCTCAGCCTGTTTGACGGTGTCAATTCCCAATTCACCTTCAAGGTCCTGGTCAAGTTCAATGAAATCAGCAGGATAGCCCGTATGATCGACCACGACTTCAACGACCGTTGCCGTCATGTCTGCGTCATCAACGACCGCTGGGGTTTCTACCGCCACTGGCACCGCCAAAGGCGTGGGCGGAGGTGTTGGGGTCACTGGTGCAGGGACTGACGGGGCAGTCACAGGTGCACCGCCTTGCATCTGCTGGATGTAGCCAATCATGTGATTCAGGGTCGGGTAATCGGACAAAACAAAGTCTTCATCGATGGGCAAATTGAATCGATCTCGGATATCGGCCATGATTTCAGCCTGCTTGACCGTATCAATACCCAATTCACCTTCGAGGTCTTGGTCAAGTTCCACAAAGTCTGCAGGATAGCCAGTATGGTTGACCACGACCTCAATGACGGTGCTCACCATGCCTTCATCACTTACAGGGGCTGCTGTTATCGCAGGTGCTGGCGCGGGCATTGGTTCAGGAGATGGTTCAGGTACCGGAGCCGTGGCCTTCGGCGTTGGTGCAGGAAGCGAAGGTTCGCTTGGTGATGGCAGACCTTCCCATGCTTCGGTAGGGGGCCATGGCTCGCCTTGGATGCCTCCATGGAGGTTGTTTTCACCATCTACATAGGCGACCAATTTATTCTGCAATACGCGCATGACAACCTTGTCAGTTCCAGCAAGGCCCCGAGTCCAGGCGAGGAGTTTGGCACCGTTGATACGGTCGCCCTCAATGGGCCATCGACGCATCAATGAAAGGGCGATTTGTGACCCGAATCCAGCAGCAAAGCGCAAACCGTATTGGAGTTCAGGATAATCGCCACCCTTGGAGAGATTCAAATCACCCAACTCAGGGTCCTTCTCCTTGTGATTCGCAATGGGTGGGATACGCCCGGTGAGCAAGCCATAGAACATGCTTGCGTCCTCGATACCGACCGCCATTGGATGGCCGGTGAACCCTTTGGTATTGGCGATGACGAGTTTATTGGTGGAGTCCCCAAATGTATCCCTCAGGGCTCTGACTTCGGACTGCGCCGAGCCTCCGCGAGCAGGGGTGTAAGTTTCATGAGAGAAGAAGACCGTCTTCGGAGCGATCTCATGGCGGTTGAGTCCCCATCGTTGTTCCATTTCACTGACGAAGCCGTTGACGACTTGCCCGACGTGGTCAACATCGAGGCGGGTACCGTGATAGGCTGAATTGGCAGTTGTTGAACCAAGGAATTCAGCAATGGGTTGAACGCCTCGTTGCTCTGCTTCAGAATGCCGTTCAACCACGAAAGCTGCTGCACCCATGCCCAAGACCAATCCATTACGCCTGCGGTCAAAGGGCAAGGCTGTTTCCTCCACAACATTCCCCGTGGCTGCTGCACCTGAAGCTGCAAAGCCACCTGCAATCCATTCCCACAAGTCATCGCCAGTGACATCTTCTCCGCTGATGATGACCACACGGTCCACCCGTCCAGCATCCAACCAATCCTCGGCCACCCCGAAGGCTGCTGTTGCAGATGCACAAGCGAGGTTGATGGTGGTATTTGGCCCTCGAATACCCGTATATTGTGCGAATTGGGAATGTCCCATGTTGAGGGTTTGGAAGAGATACCTTCGGTCAAAACGACCTTCGCCGTCATCGCCGTCTGTCTTGGCGTGCTTGACTCCCATCTGCAAACCAGGGAAGCAAGAGGAAAAGACAATTCCAGTACGGTCTCGTTGTAGTTGAGGCACCTGCCAATTACGTATCAGTCGAAGCCCGCCCTTTCCTACTTGCTCAACGGGAGTGAGTGGTATCCCCGCATCTCGAAGGGCCAACAATCCAGCGGCAACAGCAAGCTGCGTGCTGATATCCCAGGCTACAACTGCCTTGGGATCAATACCAAATTCTTCTGCAAGGTCAAAGGCTCCTTTCAGACCGGCCAGTTGGGGAATGTCTCCAAAGACCTTGGCTTGGTCCATGTTCACCGAGCCATCTCGTCCTTTGATCAAACGTACAATATTTTTGTCGAGCAGTCGTTGCTTGTATTCGTCTGAAACTTCGCTGATGCAGGTATCACCGCGCACCAGTTGTTCAAAGGTATCCTCTGAAAAAACCCGCTCCATACCGGGCAATCCCAAGGAAATACCACTGACGACGTAGGGGTCAACGTCTCGTTGTGAAACAGTTGGCGCCTGAAGAGCGGTAGCCGTTGTCACACGCTGCATCTGCGCAGCGACGGGTGCAGCAGTCAAGGTTGCCATCGGCGACCACGAAGAGGGCGGTGCTCGAACCCAACGGTTGAGGTCACCCGCAGTTTGGATGGTTGAAGTATCAAATTCAGAGTCGGTGTCGGCCTCGGAAGCAAGCGTAGAAATGACATCTTGTACCTCGTGTGGAGTAAGGCCAAGCCCTTGCTGGAGAAGTACGTGGCCGTGACAGAAAGATGCGGGATAGCCACTGAATTTCGCAATACGGTCGCCAACATAGGCCTGAATCGCCTTTGTCTTTGCATACTCAGAATCAAGTGGACCAGTTTGGACCACCGAAACAGTTGGGGCGATTGCAACGCTACCGCCAGAATTCGGCAAGGGGCGTGCACGAGTACGAAGGGATTCGAGTTCTGAACTGGATGACGCTGTTTGAAGCGGGGCTGCAAAGTAGGCTTCAAGTGGACCAGCACGGAATCCTTCCTGTATGGCATCAGAATCCAAAGCAGGCCATTCGGGGGCTCGTCCAGCCAATGCTAAAGCGCCAATGGCGGTGAAAAAGGTAGCAATGCCCCCTTGTTTCGGATGATTGGACATAATGGGTAGGTGGGGTTGGCCCTCAAGAATTTGAGATGCGAACATCGACAGGGCTCGTTTTGGCCCGACTTCAACGAAAATACGAGCCCCTGCCTCATACATGGTCTCGATTTGTTTGGTCCATTCAACTGCTGATGCCATTTGCGGAGCGAGTTTTTCCAGAATACCGATCTTAGCATCCGCCCCCTCTGTAGGATAGAAGCTCCCGTCCACGTTCGCGGTAATGGGAATGGTGGGCCACCGAATACTCAGGCTTTCCAAAAAGCGACGCAATGGCTCATTTGCTGGTGCAACGATACGGGAATGGAATGCGTGTGATGTAGCGAGTGGGACACAATTGAATCCCTTAGCCTCAAAGGAAGCCATCACGGCTCGGACGGGGGCTGTTTCACCAGCAATCACCGTCATTTTGGGAGAGTTTTTATTGGCTGCGATGACGTATCCCTCGGCTTCATTGAGGACAGTTTCCACCTCGCCATAGGGTGCGGTTACGCTGGCCATGAGGCCTTTATCATCGATCTCAACCGAGCCCATTTCGGTACCCCGTGCGGCAGCAGCACGCAATGCACCGTCCATGTCAAGAATACCAGAGGCCATCAGAGCAGCATATTCGCCGAGGGAGTGTCCTGCGACCATGTCAGGATGATGCCCATAGGTGTTGAGAGTTCGTTCAATCGCTAAATCCGCAGTGAGCATGGCGGGCTGAGTGTACTCTGTTTGCTTCAACTTGTGCTCGGCTTCCTTTCGTTCATCCGCATTCAGGCTGCTTCTCAAAACGAAGCTGGAGAGAGTTTCGCCGTCCAAAACCTCAACCATGGTCTCGTCGGCTTGCTTCCAAACTTTTCCGGGCGCGGAAAATCGCTGAACAAGGTCGTGCGTCATTCCAACGTATTGACTCCCTTGACCGGGATACATGTGGGCGACTTTTGCCTTGGCTGGTACGGGTGAATCCGTGCTAACAAGAACACCTTGGGCTTGGAGGAAACCCCATTTTTCTTTGTCATCAAGTGCGTTGATTGCTAAGTTCTGTCGCTTGGCGAATTCTGCCCATGAGGTTGCTACTAAGGCCAAGCGAGCCACGGCGGTTTCATCGTAGTCGGAACTTGAAGTTTGGAGCGCTTCTGAAAGACGGCGCCCCCGTGGGTCGTCATCGAAGAGAGGACCGCTAAAAGAGAGGGATGCAAGTTGTTCTTTGAGAGAAGCAACCGAATCACCAGAAAGAAGGAGAACGCCTCCTTCAATCGCTTTCATGGCATCGTATGAGAGAGAGGGAGTTGCAGCCTCATCCAAGATAGAGGCCGCCTGAGGCTGCTCTTGGCGGCTGTAAGCCTTCCAGCGTGCATCCCAATCAGAGGCCATGGGGAGATGGTAATCGGGGTCATATCCTTCCAAAGCAACGTGGAAATTTGTGCCCCCAAATCCGAAGGCAGAGACGCCTGCACGACGAGGGTGATGTTCAGGACGAGGCCACTCCAGAGGCTGTGTGGGGACAAAGAAAGGGATGTTGGACCAGTCAACCGTTGGGTTCGGAGTTTCGAAGTTTGCACTTGGAGGAATGGTACGGTGATGAAGGGCCATGACCGTCTTCATGATGCCCGCAATACCAGCAGCAGCCTTGAGATGACCAATCTGAGATTTGATTGAACCTACGGCAACTTTCCCAGTTCCCTCAACACCGGTCCACAGACGTGAGAGCGTTGAAAGTTCAGTCGCATCGCCTACTTTGGTTGAGGTCCCGTGGGCTTCAACCAATTCAACACTTGATGCGGGATAGCCTGCTTGGCTGTACGCACGTGCTATCGCTTGAATTTGGCCTCGTTGACTGGGCGCCGTAATGCCTTTTCCACGGCCGTCTGACGAACCACCAATACCTCGGATAACGGAATAGATTTCATCCTCATCGCGAATCGCATCGCTCAATCGCTTGAGGACAAGAACGCCAGCACCTTCCCCCATGACGAATCCGTTCGCACGTGCGTCAAAAGGAGAAGAATGAGTAGGCGAAAGAGCGCCGATTGCAGAAAATTTGGAGAAGGTTGCAGGATCCATGGTTCGGTCGGTAGCCCCTGCGAGCATGATGTCGACTTGACGCATCTGAAGCAGTCGGCAAGCGTCCAAAACCGCAGCCATTGAGGAGGCACATGCCGCATCCATTGCGTGATTAGGCCCTTGCAGATCAAGCAGGTTCGCCACGCGTCCAGAAACAACGTTGGCTAATTCACCGGGCATGGTATCTTCATTGATGCGAGGTGTTCCTTCGATAATTTGCTCGGTAAAGGCATCGGCATTGGTCGTGGGCAGACCGTGCTGCTGAGCTACTGTTGCTGTGTGGTTTGACCACACTCGAATGTTCGATAGGTTTCTGTTTTCACCGCCCAAAGCATTGGCAAAGACAACACCCGTGCGAGTCCGGTCGATGTCGCTTTCTTCACCATCGTAGCCAGCATGCTCGATTGCATCTGCAGCCACGGTAACGGCCCAGAGTTGGCACGGGTCGATTTGACCCAAGGTTCCGGGCGGTTGACGCCAGCGGCGCCAATCAAATTCGGCTTCTTGAACCAAGGCGCCGATTTTAGAATAGGTGAACCCTTCAGTATGCTTGCCTGGTTCGCCTTCTTTCCAAAAGTGATTGATAGGGCCTGGCCAACGGCCTTCGGGAAGTGGCGCTATGCTCACCTTTGATTCGATGATGTTCTGCCAGAATGCATCAATTGAATCAGCATCTGGCATCAACGCACCAAGACCGACAACGGCGATTGGCTCGAACGGACCTTGATCAATACCCTCGCAGGGTTTGCCGTCTTCTGTGGTCAATGACATCATTTCACCTCAATTCATGATGCTCTCGGGCACCATCGTAATCGAATACCCAGCGTCGACGTAAATGCACTGCCCCGTTACGCCCGAGGACAGCGGGCTCGAGAGCCAGAGCGTAGCTCCTGCCACATCTTCTTGGCTGACATTTCGTCGCAAAGGAGCATTGGCTTCAACATGGTCGAGAATACGGTCGAAGCCTGGAATGCCCCCCGCAGCGATGGTACGAATGGGTCCCGAGGAAATGGCATTGATACGATGTCCTTCTGGGCCGAGGTGGCATGCCAATTCTCGCGTCCAGCATTCAAGGGCAGCCTTTGCCATGGACATGATGCCGTAATTAGGGACGTATCGGTTAGATGCAGCATAGGTAAGCGTGACCGTTGAAGAGCCCGGGTTGAGATAGGGCAAAGCGTGTTTAAGACAACGCTGAAGGGAATTCGCCGAGATGGTCATGGCGGTGTTGATGTCTTGGTCTTCGACGAAGAGAATGGGGCGGTCAAAGCAAGCACGAGGTGCAAAACCAATGGCGTGTATGAGGATATCCGCCTTTTTACCGGGGTGGTCTTTTGCGAATGCCGTGAAGAATTCAGCCGTTGATTCATCCCCAGCGACGTCAAGTGGATAGAATCCGTCGATGGCGGGCAACTCGTCTTTGAGCTTGAAAACTCTGCTCATGAATCGCTTCTGGTATCCCAAATAGAGGGTCACTCCAGCCGCTGCTAATTGTTTGCAAATGGCCCAAGCGATGGAGTCCTCACTGGCCACCCCGAAAACAAAGGCTGTTTTTCCTTCTAATCCAATCATGAAAAACACTCCGTAGATAACAGGTGTAGTGCGCTACACCAAGCCTTTGAGTGTTACCCTTCCAAACGAGGTACATCGGCCGAGTTCATGACCTTAGAGAAAATGCCGCAAGTTGTATTCACAAGTCGGCAAAGGCGGCGTCAAGATCATCGTCATCGTCATCATCAAGGAAGAGATCATCAAGGTCTGAAAGGTCCAAATCGTCAACCTCATCAGGCTCATCAGGCTCATCCTCAAGATCAACGGTGGGCACATACATTGGTTGTGAGTTGGCACGACGTCGCAGTGCGCGAGCCATAGCGACGATGAGAACCAAACCAAAGATGGCAGCACCTGCGATACTGCCATAGAGAACAAGGGTGTCTTTGTTCACTTCCTCAAGACCGCCTCCCAATCCGCCTGCGGACGCACTTGCTTCCAATTGAACCGAAATTGTTACTTCGCTTACTGCAGCGTCTGGGTCGTTTTCACTTGTTGCTTGGAAAATGAGTTGGTGCCGTGAATCTTCACCCACTTTAGAAGGGGCTCGAACAGTGAGTTCTCGGACCGTAGAAACCCCGTCTTCGCTGACCGATTCAGCAACGAATGTTCCATCAGGGAAGGTGAATCCAAGTTCTTCAAGTTCGTCAACATTGACGATATTGACGCTGATTCTGTCGTCATCATTACCGTTGTTTTGGAACTGGAAAGAGACCTTGACTTGCTCGCTCTCCCCCATGGTCCTCGTACTCTTGTCAGAGACATCCAGGTCAACCATACCATAAGTTCCAATGTTCAAATCACCGTTCACGCTTGCATTGGAGGCGAGTGCTTCTGGCCACTCCAATACACCGACATTGGTGACTGATGCAATCAAGGTGAATTCGTAAGAGATGGACGAGGACATGCGTTTTTGTCCAGTGAAGGTTACAGTGAAATCTTCTTCTTCGTCAGGACCCAGGTCGAAGGTGTCTTCTTCCAAGATCATGTCAACTTCAATGCCGCCCCATTCCTTCTCAACACTGATCGACTCTTGGAAGGAAGAGGGATTCTTGACCGTGCATGTGATTTCAATTGAGGGGGTATTGAGTGGGTGTACGTCCAGTTCAGGTTGCTTTTCATCGCATTCGATTTCAACCCCTGGCGCGGTTGGAGTCTGAGCGCTTACCGGCATTGATGCAAGAAGCAGCGCGATGGTGACGAGAACCAGACTTCGCGCGTGTTGCATAGCGGCCACAGTAGAAGGGTGTGGATTCTCTTTCATCAATGTGATGGGAGATTGGGTGACTTAAAGGGTGAATCTAAATTCATGAAGAAGCAGGAGATTCCCCATAAACTTTCAGCGCTAACTCGTGGTGTGTCGTCCAAAGAACGTCCTCCTCAACACCGGCTTCAAGAAGTTGTTTCGTTCGCTTTGGCACCGTCTTTGGACCCAAAACGGCACCTGGTCTCCGGGGGTCGTCCATGTAATCTGTTTCCAAAAAAAAGCCATGACTTGAGGCACTCTGAGTTTCAATCAAACGATCAAGTGCCCCTTTACCAATTAACACGCTCGGGGTTAACCCGTGTGTATGGCTCGCACGAACATCGGGAGGCGAGTAGTGACGAACCAATTTGACCAAATCCATCCCTTGTTTGGTCGCTCTTGCAGCAAGGTCTGGATAGGTGGCATCGCTTTCGCCTTCGACGTGCAATTGCAACGGAATACCCTCCTGTGCAGCAAGATGCATGGTTTCATCGAGCAGCATGTTGGACAAATCCCAAATGTGTTCTGAAACCTTCCAGTGAGGACGCCCCACCTCTCCGATAGCATGGGCTTGACCCTCGTGAACAAAATGAAGAGCAGCATCGATGGAATGTCGATAATTCTCGATGGCCCGTTCCTGACCTGCATCGCCTTCTTCTTCCACCCAGCGCTCGAACTGATGGGCAAATGCTGCAGGATGTGGTCCCAAGACGACTCTCACTCCCAAACCCACTTCGTGGCGAACTGCTTCAGCCATGCCAAGCGTATCAGCATAGGATTCAGTATGGCCTTGAAGCGTCTCCGGAGGTTGTCGGAAATCGGGACAGTGAACCAGCACGATGTCGGTGCCACCTGCACGCTGGAAATCTTTAGCGGCATCCAAATAGCGTCCATTTCGATTGAGATGGAAGTGATTATCCAGAATCGGACCGTAGTAGGTCATGCCATCGCCTCAAATTCGCTCGACAAAATATCCGCCGTCGGTGAGGACTGACTTCCAATATACCGCTGCCATCGCGACCATGTTGGGGTGACGAGCATCTGCGACAATCCCTTTCCCGTTGGGCCAAAGTTGAACGGTCAAATTATGCCTTGAATCGTGAATCGTGGTGCAACCGAGACGTTGGTCGTATTCTGCTTTACCAGAGGTTAATTGTGCTGGTATCGCCTGAAGGTTGATGTTCTGTTCAAATTGGAACGAGGCTACAACCGGCCCCATTTCAGCAACCAGACCACTGTCGTCCATGCCCAAACGAAGCAGCAATTCCTTCGCAGCTGCACGGGCCGCTTCGATGCGGTGCGTCCCATGAACAACAATACGGCCTTCTTCATCGATGACCAAGGTGGCACGGGGGCGGTCAAGCGCCTTGATGACGACACCGCTGTTCCGCTGCCCACCAACTTCTGTCACGACTTGATCGTGATTGACGGGCGTTGGGCAGACGAAGCGTACGAGTTGGTTTTCAACGCGAACATCCATTGAACCGGCTGTCATCTCATTCCTCCTCCATGCCAACGGGGTCTGTTGGTGTTGATGAAATCTCCTCAGGAGCAGGGTGGCTGCTCAGTGCTTCGAGGATACTGTGTCTTTGAGGCATGTGAAGTGCTACCAGAAGGGTTGCATCATCTCCAAGATCTTCACGTAAGGAGGCTAAGGCCCCACGTATTCGGCATGCATAGCGTTGATCTCTTCGCTGATGAAGGACTGGAGTACTGAGCCATTCACACATATCCCACCAAGCGCCTGCCAGTACACTGGCACTTGACAAATCGGTCGACTGGCCCTTTGGGGGCGGCTGAGCAAGGAAGAGATGGGCCTTCACAAAGCGTTTCCATCGTTTGGTGACCCGAACCATGCCGAGCAACTTTCGCCAATGAGATACAGCTTTTGCCTCCTGTGTGAGATAATCGCTCCAATCTTCATCATCCGCAAGAGGTTCAATGAAGAAAACAGGGCGCTCGTGGCGTGTTGCATTTCGTTGCAGGCGACGTGGCTCGGGGTCTGGAAATCTGCCTCCTTGGATGTCATCAAGTTCGTTAATCCCTTCGAGGTACTTCCCAAAGGCACCACCTGAAAGAAGACCGTGAGTGAGGTTGATTCCTTGTGATTCAAGCTCGTCCTTCTCTTCTTGAATCCACAAATCTACGATATCCGGTGCGTCAAGCAACGCCAAACCATGCCACTGATCTCTGGGGCGCATGGCGTTGGGAAAAACCACGGTAGGAAGTGTCCCGTGAAGAATCACCCGACCGCCTTCGGGGTCTTTCCAGACCATGTCGGCCCAGTCGTGCTGGGAATTCATGCAGATGCCTCACTGGTTGTTGACCCAATCGTGCAGGGATTCTATGTTCCATCCTTGGTCGAAATAACCTTGGATTTCTTCTTGAGTCCACTGAGGGAATGCTTCCATCGCTCGTGCCATTTCAGGATCGACATTTGCTGGAATCTGTGCGAGAACCTTTTGTTCGCCGTAGCCTGCATCATCGTCTTCATCCTCGTATTCATCATCGAACATGGAGCCGCCTGAGCCTGCTCCTCGGCGTGCAAAGACGAAGACCAATGTTCCGAGAACACCGATGACAACGACCAGAAGAACGACGATTAGGAGCATCGAAGAACTGTCTTCCTCTTGTGCTACCTTGACGTTGAATGCATCACCTGCTGCTGAACCATCGTAGAGGGGCGTACTGGACCCGTTTAGGGTGATAACGTAGTACATTCCTGTTGTTTGGGCACCAAAAGGCTCGAGTGTGACTTTAATCCAATCGCTCGTTTCTGCAATATCTAACTCATCTGATTCCACGGTGCGCTCAATGACGGGCGTCCCACCGTCGGTGACTGATTTAATCACCAATTCAGCAACACCTGCCATGCTTCCAGTGTTCTTGACCTTGATACGCAAATCCATGCTCTCTCCGACTCGTGGTTCTGAATCGATCAGAACATCTTGGATTTCGAATTTGGCCTCTTCACGAATGAAGGAGTATTCTGACTTGTATTGAGGTTGACCAGAGAAGATGGGAAGCACTGAGCCGTCATCTTGAGGACCGCCACCCAAACGGACGGTTGAACCTGCGGAATCTGCACCAGAGACCCAGAAGATAAGTTCTACACCGTCCCAATCGCCTTCAGGTTCGTAGACGTCATTCGTGATAGGCCAGAGGTCAACGCACTCTGCTGTGGCAAGGTAGCCACCGCCCATGGTACTCAAAGAAAGAGTCTGTGAACCTGGTTCTGCATCAAAGTACTTGACATATTCATTCCACTTGATATCGTTGATGTTGTCTTGGTAAAACATCCAATTGACCTGTAAGTCACCGGGGAACATCGCTTCTTGCTCCTTGATTTGAACCTGCATGTCAACGCAATGGTATACTGCGGTTGAAAGGACGTTGCTGATGATTCGGTCAGGAGCAGTGGCATCCAATGCACCTTTTTGGGCGAGCCACGTATTCGAGACGACTTCAGGTGGCGTACGGTCGACCTTGAGGGTGAAGGATTGACACCCAAAGGATGTGGAAGTAGCACAGAAGGCTGAGGTGAAGTCTTCTGCCCCATCTGGTAGGTTGATGAGTTTGAATTCGTATTCATACTCATTTGTGAAAACTGGGGCTGTGATGTTGAAGTCAAAGACGCCACCGGTAAAGGTATGCGTGATGGTTTCACCTGGTGTTGAAATATAGCCCTTACCGAAATCTTCTGAGGCATCTTTCCGGATGATTTCCATCGTAAGTTCAACTTCAGGGTTGATGTAAACACTGTTGTAAATCCCTTCTCTGAAGGCGTATTGTCCGGTGAACCGAATGGTATCTCCTGCAAAGACAAATCCTTGGCGAACATCTTGAGTTGTAGGTTCACTCATGTCCTCAAAGGTAGGTGTAATCATCAGATTATTGACTTCATCCGTTCGCAAATCAAGTTGGATGCCGTCGTAATACCTCCAAATTTGGATGTATCGGCCCGGCACACCAGAAAGCATGGTGTAGAGTGGATTGTCAAGGTCCTGCATTTGCAAACGAGGCTCGAGGTCCTTACCGTCCATACCAACGATACCCCAATTGATGCGGATGGGAATGTTGAGAATGAAATCAGATTCAAACGGATCGATCAGGGCAAAGCCATCCATGTTGAGCATAGAGGGAGAGGTCGTGCCGTCATCCACAATTTCGATGTGAGGGCTGTTAGTCCATGCTGTTTCATTCCGAGGGAAGTAATAGATGATCATATCATCGGATGTTTTGTCAAGATTCAATTGGAAGAAATCTACGTCACGCCATCCGTTATCATCACTGGCTTCCATGATGAGATGGTAGGTATTTCCAGCATACATGGTTTGATTCCATGTGCCATCCCACTGGTTGGCATTGGAGTTGAGGAAACCATTGCCCTGAGAGTCTTCGATGAAGAAATTACGAATGACAGGTGTCTTTGAAGTCATGGAGACATAGGTAATTTTGTCATCATCAAATCCAAAAGAACCACCGTCAATCGGGTTTCCTGCAAGGTCAAAGCCCTCAATCCACATCGAAACTTTCCCTTCAAGTCCTTCGTTAGCAACGTCGTTGTACTCGCCGCTATAGTTGGCAGTAGGAGCGGCTCCATCACCGTTCATGATGACGGTGATGTACTCGTCAGCATCGGGTTGGCCGTTGTCGTTGTCGTCGTGGTCGTGCTCAACCCAAATGTGCAAGTCGAGGCTTGCAGGAGGACTGGGGAGGTCCTGACTGGACATTCGAATCTTCTGACTTTGTTGGGGAACCACCCAGGTATCATCGACCAATGTTCTCCAATTTTCTTCGACATTCGCATCGGTACCGGGGCTCAGCACTTGTATGTCAAGGAGATTGGGCTCGTAGGTATCAATGGAAATATCAAAGGGAATACCACAGGTTTCATCGGGATTGTATTCAGCGGGTGGACAAAGCAAATCGCCTCCCTCATAGCCTCGGATTGCGAATCGGTAGGTTTCACTTCCCGCAGCGCTTCCAAGATCGACGTTCCAGTTGAAATCACCGCCGATCACGCCAGATCGGTTGGCTACTTCTTCCCATTCGATGGTAATGTTGCCGTCTGTGGTATTGACGTGCTTGATTTCGAGGACCAAAAAGTACGAAGATGGGTCAGGAGCTTGGTTCAAATCTTCGAGGCGGATTTGTCCGACGAGATTGATGTCTTGTCCGGATTCTGCCCCGGTCAAGGATTGGGTGATGCCGATGCTGTTTTGGAGCGTGAACATGGTGATCCCCGCATCGTTTTCAACCGCATTTCCAACGGCAGGGTCAAGCAATACTGCATCTGGCAATCCGTTGACGTTATTGGTTGTCGTCAACCCTGAATACATACGAACAGCTTCAGTGTCGTCCCAGTTAGGGTTGACACGGAAATGCCAAGTGACCTGCTTACCGTTGGTGATGTCACTTGCTGATGAGGTTGATTCAAGCGTGATGTAATTATTGACATCACTGGCTTCGCTGAAGGCCATGAAGTCGGAATAAGCGAGTTTGATGTAGTCGGTTGGTGTTTCGAAGGTGAGCCATGCTTCGGAGAGACTCGTTCCAGTCACCAGTTCATCGACCACGTGAGTCGTTACGACTTCGTAGATGTCCCCGCTCGGATAGAGGCCAACTGGGTTATTGGTCAGCGAGATGGTGTTGGTATAACCCGTGCTGGAGGACACCGACAAGTCTGAGAATTTGACACTACCACCGCTGGATGTGTGAACGGCAATCGGGACCGTAGCCGTTGCCCCTCCAGTCCACAAAGCGATGCCTTGGTTCAATTCAATATCAAGCCCATCATTGGAGTTTAAGGTGGTCGAATAATTGTAAACAATGTCGAGGTCGACAACCTTGAGACTGGTTCCAGAAGATGCATTGGGGGAATCAACACCGAGTCGGAACATCACCCAGTAGCGCCCGAATTCGTCTTGGTGAGTTCCAGGCACTGAAGGATTGGTCAATAAATTGTTGAGCGAGTCTTTCAAGGGCATGGAAGGACTCAACATCTCGGGAAGGATTTGACTCGCGTTTGGCATGACTCCTAAATCTTGAGACTGAGAACCTGCCATCAGCGATAGAGTGAACCCTTCGGTATCATCGGTGTTCGAGCGGATGCTGACTTGGTCAAAACTCATTTCTGCGCTTGCTACCTCAGCACCTACTGGCAAGAGGAAGAAGGCACCCTGTGCTGCCCCATTGACTCCTAATGTCATGGATGCTTCGTCACTGCCGTAGTTGATGTTGTTAACCGTGCTTGAGATGAATTGAGTTTGACGGCCGAACATATCGAACGCAGGTTCTGTAAATCCGTAGTCAACATCACCATCGTTGGCGATGTCAATCCGTAGATCATCTGCATGATGTCCGAATTCAAGGTCAAACCACATCCCACCGACGTCACAAGGACCTTGATAGGACAATACTGCGCTGAAACCAAACATTGGTGCGGGGAAGTTTGTTTTCACACCGTCATCAAGTGAGACTGATGTGGTACTTCCAGTTGGATTGATCTGAATGTTGGGGTCTTCTGAGCAATCATCTTGGATATATGGCGTGATGGAAGTGATAGGATGACTAAATTTGCTGCGTTCAAGTGTTGGTGAAAATTGATGCTTGACGAGTTCTGGAGTGTACATCATCGGCTCGCCACCACCGATTGTTTGCCATACACCATCGTCAATAGCCGATGGCCCCACGGATGTGAAGTTGAAGCCCGTACCGACACGAGTTCCGATGCTGAAACCGTGCAGGACTGGAGTTGAAAGGCGGTCGGGACCTGAATTGAAATTAAATCGCAGGTTGACAGCACGATTGAGTTGAGAGTCAATATCCCAAAGTTCGATGATATCCCCGGTGAGACCTTCCATCATGTTACCGTTCTTATCGGCGATGATGTTGTTTGAAGTGTCAAGGACGTCAACGGTCAAGGTGGCACTTGAGGAGGTTTCTGACTCAATTGAAACCACGCCGTAACCGTTTGGATGGTTTTCACCACCCATGACCGAAGGGGTCATGCCCCGGACGATCATGCTTCCATTTTGGGGCAGAACATCGCCCAAGAGGAAGTTATCGATGTACCATCCAGACATATTGTCATCGATGTTGGCTAGAGTGCTTTCGGTATGGTGCATCACGAAACGCAGTTGCACATACTCGTCAATGTAATCGGTGAGATCAATGCCCAGCGTCATCCATCCGCTTGGATTGGTTGGAGTTGTGGACTGTCCAGCAAGCCCGTATTCCCAATCAGACCCGTTTTGCAAACCTTGGCAGGCAGATCGGATTTTGCCATTCTGACTTCCTGATGCTCCTTGAGCGTAATTGGTTCCGTATTGAATACCAGTGCTCGCTGATGTGTCAAAGTTGATGTGACTGAATCCACTGTTATCGGGTGGGAAACCGGGATTGGGGGATGAGCGGATTTCAACATATGCGCAGTCCAGGAATCGAAATGTGTTCGTTTGGGTTCCTGCGGCTGTTTCAAGGTTGTGCCAAGAGTCAAAGGTCACAGTCTTTGATTTCAGCAGAGGGTCTACGAAGAGTTCTGCGGAATGCAATGATACTTTGAATTCAGCAACACCGTTATCATCGGTGTAGTTGTCATCAACCAAATTTGTTCCCCAGCAATCGTTACCTGAAGCGCATCCAGCAGGAGTGTCACTCGAACTCAACGAGCCGTGGTCCCAACCGATGCCAGAAAGAGGCATGGTACTCGGGTCGGTCCTGTCCATGAAGTTCGCTCCAGTCCCCTCAAAGTCAGTAAGGAATCCTTCGGCTTTGAGCGAAACGGGCGTGGGCGTGTTATCCACTTCTATTTGGAACAGTGAAATATCACTGAATTCGGTTAATTGATTGTTGTCGGCAGGGTCCCAAACGTTCTTTCCTTCTTGTGCTCCGTTCTCCAAATCAATACGAGATTGAGCAGCATGCTCAACCATTGAGGTCGAGATGGTCATGGTTGCGCCAGTCACGGTTTCTCCGTCGGGGAGATTGATGGCCCCGTCGTTGATATTTACAAGGGGGTTACCGTCACGAATGTCGATTTCTGCTTCTCCAGTTCCATTGGCAAAATTCGTCACATTGGCCGCTGCAAGAGGTGCGAGCAGCATCAAAAATACGAGAAATAATGGCGTGGTTTTTCGGGGTGATTTGGTTTGCATGGTGTCACCTACGGAATACGGAGGGGAGCACCCCCTAAAATCTCGTCGCTCTGCGGTTTCGCACGAATTCAACTTCAAATACCTTCATTTTGGACGATGGATTATGAGGGAGAAGGCCGTGGACGGTCCATGGAGCCCTACTCAACCGAGCCTGTCACGCTAATTGAAGAGGTCTTTCCACAGGACACCAATGCCTACAATACACTCTTCGGTGGTCGCCTTCTTTCGTTAATGGACAAGGCGGGAGGCATTGCATGTGCAAAGTTCGCCCATCGTGAATTTGTCACGATTTCCATTGACACGCTTACCTTCATTGCGCCCGCTCGCCAGGGCGATTTGTTGGAAGTCACTGGCCAAGTGGTCTACACCAGCAGCCACACTGCTTGTACCAAAGTCACCGCATATACCATGAGCAAAGCAACGTGGGAAAAGAACATTATTTGCGAAGGCTACTTCTTTTTCGTCGCCATTGACTCCATGATGCGCCCCATACCCGTCCCCCAATTTTCACCGAGTACAGATGAAGAACAAGAAGAGTGGGAAAAGGCCGAGGCCATCCGTGAAAACATGTTGGCGCAGAAGGCAAAACGCAAGCAATGAACGACCCTATCCTTCATGAAGCCCTGACCGTTGGGTCTCGATATGGTCGTACTCAACATCGCCATCATCGGCTCCGATGACCTCGCAAAGAGCATTGCAAAAGCAGCAGACCAGAGGGACGTGCACACCTACGTTCACAAGGAGGCGGGCGGAGATGGTCCACGCATTCTTTCACTGATACGCCCAGCAAAATATCCCGAGCGTTTACCACCCTTTCTCAACGCCCTTTCAACCGCCCGTGTGGGAGTCATAGAAGTCACTGCCATCGACGCAACCCTCGGTGAGGTTTTGGTCGCTTTTGCCAGCGCAGGTATTGAAAACGGTCTTGCCGTCCTCAATCCCCCACAGGGAGAATGGGTGGATGAAGGCCAAGCGGCCATGCTGTTCAAGCAAGCAGGATTGAAAGATTGGACTTTTGAAACCAATGACGGTGTTCACCTGCGTGAATGCCTCTACAAGTTGATGGACGAAAAAAGGCCGGAGCTTCTTGCCAATACTCAAGCCCCACTTGTCCTTCCTGTTGACCAACATTTCAACGTCAAGGGCATCGGCTTGGTAGCGATTGGATATGTCCAAGCAGGCAGCGTCAACGTCCACGACGAGTTGATGTTGCTCCCCGCCCGAGGACCAGGTACTGCGAAATCACTGCAGGTCATGGACGATGATGTCCCCGTTGCCTCAGCGGGCGATCGAGTCGGACTCGCTCTTCGCAACGCCAAGGAAGAACACTTGACTGGAACTACCATCATCGTTCACCCTGCTGTTGAAGACAAGCAAACTGGAATCACGCCACCGCTGGCGATTGAACAACACATCACATCACGGGTTCACTTGAAAACGTCGCCCTTCCAAAAGAGAGTCCTTGCAGAGGGAGATGTCGTCCATGCCAGCGTCGACTTGCAATTTGTTGTCGGAAGAGTGACACAGGCAGAGGGAGAACAAATCACTGTGAAATGGGAAAGCCCCCTCTTTATTCGTACCACTGACCCACCTTCGATTCTCTTAGCCCAACTTGATTCAAGACCCAGAATCATGGGCTCTGCACGAGCAGAACGTCAGGATTGATTTGCCCTCGGCGTGGATGCGACCAGGAAATTACTTGCCCCAAGAGGGGGAAGTTTTGCGGTGGTTTCTTAACCTCTCACCAATGGACCGAGGAACGGGATGCACGAAATTGGGCAGCGTTCTGTACCAACGAGTGAGACGGACACGGAAGTGTTCTCGTCGCTTCGGTTGGCAGAATCATCGGAACGGGTGAACATTCATCTGGATGAGCGCATGCTGAGTATCCAAGGTCGTCGTACCACGGCCATTGATGTACGAATGGGTGCCATCGACACGGTTCAACACCACTCCACTCACTTGGTCCCTGCTTGGTTGGTCATCCTTGGCGCCGCATTTATTTGGATTGGATACCGTTTGATGGTCCCGCCCCTTTACCGACTGAGCTTCATTGGCTTGGGAGCATTGCTTATTTTGGCTCGCTTCATCACTAAGCAGCCAACCTTTACAATTCACGCGTCATCTGGAGATTCACACGTCCTTTTTGGAAATGAAGCGACCCTCCACCGACTGGGTTTCATGGTCAACAAGGTGCTCAAAGGCAAGACTATTGAGGAAGCACGAACCAATTACGAAGCGATTCTCGCTGCGAGTTACCGAGACTGGAACGATTCAGATATCTTACCCGCTCCTGAGTTGCCCGTCATTATTCACCAACCTGCATCCATTGACCGTCTGCTCCAAACCGATGGGAGCGATGCTGTCAATGCTCCACCAATTGAAGAAACGATGGAATGGCTGCCAACCGACGAAACGCCCCCTCCAGCAGCCCCGCTTTTTCCCAGTTTCCTCGCTACCTATCACGGGCAACAAAGCCAGGCTGAGACATTGACATACAGTCCCGACCATCGCCCCGGACCCATCGGCCATCCCATCCTCCTCCCCGTCCATACCGTCGCTCCACCAATGCACCAAGGGGCAGGAGAGCCAACGGCAACCGAAACACCGCATCCCCTCCCCTCGTTTTGGGGACGGTCGGAAGTTCATATCACGTCTCAGCAACAATCATCTGAAGAGGTTGAAGAGAACACAGAGGAAGGCGTGTTGGATGCTGAACTTCTCTACGCCCCTGTTGATTCTGAGGACATCCCCGATCCTCAACCCCAACCACCGCAGGTTCTCAAAATCAAAGAACCACGCAGAATTGAGGATACGCCTTTCAAACCTCGCCGCGTAACGAGATTTACTTCTCGACCATCCCAAGGAAGGCGTTTCTTGAGTCGGATCAGAGATGTATCTGCAAACCTACTCGGGAACACGATTGGTCCAGCCCGCCCTTCACCCTTCGGGACAACTGAAACATCGTCTGCACTTCGCGAGCATACCGAGGCCAATACACCTCCCAACGAGGAGGTGTTGAACCGCCTGTCGGTCGAGAACGGTGGCTTGTTGGAACCTGAGGAAGCCGACCGCATTGCTGCACGTGGACGAGCCATATTGGCTGCAGCTGAGGAACTCACAAGTGCTCCCCAAGAAAGCCTTGATGACCTTTCATTTGGCGATTTAACTCCCACGAAATCAGATGATGAAGCTGTTCATGTTCGACGTTTGGATGATGATTGAATCACAGACCAAGCATCGTCCGATAGCCCAGATAACGGTTGTCAAATTCTTCAACCTCTAACGCTCGCAGGGCGTCAGTTCCAAAGGCTTCAAGCGTGAAACTCGCCATTACCGTTGCCATCATCAAACCGTCCCGTAATTCTGCCATTTCCAAAGCCTGAGTACGTTGAGAAAGATGTGAGGCTAATGCGCCTGCAAAGGTATCTCCACAACCCGTAGGGTCAACGAGATTGGCGGTAGGGTAGGCTGGGAGTGCAAGCAATTCACCGCGATGCAGAGCAAGTACGCCATGCTCACCTCGCTTGACGACAAGCGTGGTCGTGTCAGTCTGCTCGGCCAGGTCATGCATGGCGCGGACAAGATTGTCTTCTTGAGAGAGCATGCGAGCTTCACCATCATTGATGATGACCAAATCAGCGGCCGTCATCACCTCGAGCAATTCAGGACGGGCAATGTCAATCCAGAGATTCATCGAATCGAGCATCGTGAAGCGAAGAGGAGATGTTTGCTCCATCACGTTTCGTTGAATGGCAGGATGCAGGTTCGCACAAAACAAAATTGTTGGCTGCTTTGCATCTTCGGGAACCCGAGGCTCAAAATGTTCGAACACGTTGAGGTGGGTTGCTCGAGTTTCCGCCTCAGCCATGGCACCGTGATAGGCGCCTTCCCATCGGAATGTTTCGCCCTCAGCCACCTCAAGTCCGCTGAGTTCAAGACCTGATTTCGATAGAATCTCACGGTCTGAGGAGGTAAAATCAGAACCGACCACGCCCACGAGGCTGGCATTTGCACCACCGTGAAGGCGCTGAATGAATTGGCATGACAACCCGCTGTAGGTAGCAGAACCACCCAAGGCATTGGTCACTGAACCTGCGGGAGACTCAACCGAGTCGTAAGCAATACTTCCAACGATGAGAACTGTCATGACAAACCACGTCCAAATCATCCAAGAAGCTCTTGGTGCATGTCGATATATTGAATGGTGATGTCCCCGTTATTGAAATCCTTCTCGTCCATAATCCGCCGGTGCAGTGGAATGAGGTGTTCAACGCCCGTGATGATCGTTTCATCAAGGGCCGTTTTCATTCGAGCGATGGCGTCCTCACGGTCTCGGCCCCAAACGAGTAATTTAGCGAGCAGGGAATCAAAGCAACCCGGCATCTCGTATCCCGGGTGAGCGTGTGTGTCACATCGTACGCCAAAGCCACTTGGGAAATGACACTCCCACAATCGGCCCGGACTTGGTACAAATTCACGAGGATCTTCTGCGTTTAATCTGCACTGAATAGAGTGGCCGCGCCATGTGATGTCTTCTTGGGAAAGTGGCAATGCTTCACCTTGTGCTACCCGAATGCCGAGTTCAACCAAGTTATGACCGGTGATCAATTCGGTAACGGTGTGTTCCACTTGGACACGTGGATTGACTTCAAGGAAGTAAAAATCACCGTTGGCATCACGAAGGAATTCGAAGGTTGCAAGACCTTTGTAGCCAACCGATTCCGCCCCACGGCATACCAGGTCGCCGATTTCTGCACGCTTGGCATCATCCAACCAAGGGCCTTCTTCAACCAATTTTTGATGGCGGCGTTGGATGGAGCAAAAGCGTTCACCAAAATGAATGGCCTTCTTACCGTCCGCAAGAACCTGAAACTCCACGTGCTGAGCACCTTGAATGTATTTCTCAACAAAGACCCGCTCGTCACCGAAGGCTGACCTTGCTCGTGATTGACAGAGTTTGAGAGCGCTTTCAAATTCGTCGGCCTTCCCGACAATTTGCATACCGATGCCACCACCGCCAGCAGCTGCTTTGATGATGACAGGGTAGCCGATTTCATCGGCGAGTTTACTGGCGACATCAGCACTGGAAATAGGTTCTGAGGAGCCCTTTGCGGTCGGAAGTCCTGCCGCTTCCATCGCCGCTCGCGCCTCGATCTTATCACCGAGCAACGTGATGACGCCCGATGCAGGACCGATGAAGGTGATGCCTTCCTCCTCAAGACGGGCTACAAATGCTGCGTTTTCGGCTAAGAAGCCATAACCAGGGTGTACGGCATCACATTCCAACTCCTTTGCAGCCTCGACGACGGATTCAATGTCGAGATAGGAGTCCAAAGGGTTGGTTCGGTAATTCGGATAAGCAATATCTGCCATGCGAACTGGGAGCGAGAGTCGGTCCTCTCGACCGTGAATGATGGCCGCTTCAATACCCATGTCACGCAAGGTTCGCAGGATGCGGAGCGCAATTTCGCCACGGTTTGCAATGAGAACACGCTTGAAGCCCATAGAACACGGGCAACCGAAGCAATCTATGAGCAAAGCGGTGGAATTGTACGTGGAAGAACCGATTCACGGTGGAATTTCAACCACGGATTCGTCGTTCCCTTGAACGTAGACGACGGCACGAACAAAAGGCTGACCGCGAGGGCGAAACATGGAACGCTTCATCATGCCCAAGATGCCTCGTAAGGTCACAAGCATCCTCTTGAATGAGCGCCATGGATGACGAATGATACGCAATGGGTTACCGATGCCAGTCAGAGGGTATTGCAATTGCTCCATCATGGTCATTGGAATCTGTTCATCAATTCCATACACGGTTGGTCGTTTGTCCTTGGGCATGTAATAGGTTCCAAAAATCAAATCCCAAAGAGGCAGGAAGGTCGAATAATTACACCAAATGGCTTCTTCCTCGTTGGAATGGTGCCAATGATGGAATTCGGGCGTCATGATGATCCTTGAGAGCGGTCGTAACCAGAGGCGGACATTCGCATGAAGGAATAGGCCGAGTAAAATTTGGGCAATGGCAATCAATCCTGATGTTTCCGCAGAGAAGCCCGCGGCAATGAGAAAGAAAAACGCTGGCGCAATCAACGTTCCATCAAAGGGGTGGGCACGAAAACCGCTGGCCCAATCCATGTCCTCTGGCGAATGATGAATGGCATGGAAACGCCATAGTTGAGGCACCTCATGGTAGAAACGGTGGGTCCAATATCCCATCAAGTCAAACAACATCACGCCCACGATGAGCAGATATGGTTCAGGTATCGATTGGACATAGGGACGGAGCAACAATCCAGGAATCCAAGCAAAACTCAGAACACCAACGAGAATGGCCGCTACCAAACCAATGCTTTGAAGCACGGGTGAAGCCAGTGCGTAGCCTACATCAAGTTCGAGATGTGGGCGGCGAAACCCTTGGTGGTCGTGGCGCGGAAAGAGTCGTTCAAAGGGGACAACAAGTACGAAGAGAACGATAACTGCCCCCAATCCATCTTGGTTCTTTGATACGGCATAACCTGCGAGTGCCAATGCGAGGATTCGAAGTACAATCGCCCGAGGCCATCCACCAACGGGTGGAAGGCGAGGAGCAGCCGGAACATCTGCATCCGAGGGGTATGTCACAAGTCACTGGCGGCATGAACATTCATAGTAATTCTCTCAGCATGTGCAGAGGAATTGACCGAAAAACGGAAGATATTTGATTGTGAAGAGGAGAAAAATGGCATCAAAAAGAAAAATAATGCCGAGATTTGATAACCCCCTACGCGTATGGACTAACATGAGCGGACCAAAGGCAACGGGCAGCAGTGTGCTGCAAAAACTAGCAGGGAAGGACCTGAATAACGATGGACGAATCATCAATCTGGTCGTGTGTGGAAACTCAAAATTTTATGATTACTCCTTCCTTGAAACCGAAATTGAACAGTGGGTGAAGTACCACGGTTATCCAGACGTCATCATATTGGGCGGTGCGAGCGGAGTAGATTTCCTAGCAGAACGCTGGGCCGATAACAACAACATTCCCATTGCGGTATTTACCGAAGCATGGGCTGGTCCGCGGTCATCTGACGGAGTCGACTCAGGTCGGCCAGCAGCGATTGCAGACCTCGGAAAACGAATGCTCAAGCATGCGACGCACATGTTAGCATTCCCGGGACCCGATTCGGTTTGGACCAAACGAATGGAGGATTTAGCGAGGGACTCTGCCGTTCCAGTGGTCAGCATTCCGCTCCCAGAGGAGTGAGCATCAGTAGACGTCACGAAGGTAGCGCTTTTGTTCCTTCATCATCGTCTTTTCGATGAAATGGGTCGCGTCGTCAAGTGACATGCCACCGTGTTCAACGGCGATGTCAATAAGCGCTCGATGAACGTCCTTGGCCATGTATTGCTTGTCGCCACAGATGTAGAAGTAAGCCCCGCGCTCAAACCATTCCCATACTTCTGCGCCGTGTTCTTTCAAACGGTGTTGAACATAGATTTTCTCTTCTTGGTCACGGGACCACGCCGTTGTAAACTTGTACAGGTGGCCTTCATCGATCCATTGTTCAATTTCATCTTTGTAATAGAATTCAGTTTTCGCAGATTGGTCACCGAAGAAAAGCCAGTTCTTACCAGTGCCTCCGTCATGAACACGTTGCTCCATGAAGGCACGGAACGGAGCAATTCCTGTTCCGGGGCCAACCATGATGATATCGGTTTCTTTGTCCTCTGGAAGGATAAATGACTTGGTTGGTGACATAAAGACGCCGATTGGAGCGCCTGAAGTATCAATTTCATCAGCCATGAATTGGGTGCAAAGGCCACCTCGTGCTCTTCCGTTGTATTCGAAACGAACAATTCCAACGGTCAATTCAACGAAGCCTGGATGGGCATCGTGTGAAGAAGCGATGGAATAGAGGCGAGGTTTGAGGCGGTCTGCCAGCTCAAGGAATTCTTCATGAGCGTATTTGACATCGAATTCACGCATGATGTCAATGTAATCTCGCGTCCAAAGGTAGTTTTCAATGCCTTTAGCGTCAGCGTTGATTGCTTCTACTTGAGAGGCCGGGTCGTCGGAGGCTACCGAAGGACGAAGCGGTGTCGTTGCGTCTTCAGTGGCTTGCCACGTCTCGTTGTTGCGGGACCGTGATACAATACTCATGGAAATCTTCATCCCGCTTGAAATCACCTTTTCTGTGAGTGATTGGACAAATTTCTTGTTGGCCAGATGTACTTCAAAATCCTTCTTGAGAGCTTCGCGAAGGGTGCGGTCTCCTTTGTGGGTTGTTACCTCTGCATCCGGATTCCACCCCTGGACTTCAATCAACTCATCGACGATGTGAGGAGGATTTTCAGCGACCACGCCAAGGGCATCGCCGACTTTGTAGTCCAAGCCAGAGTCTCCGAGTTCGAAGACGATGTGACGGGTTTCTTTTCGCGACCCTTCACCGTTGAGAATGAAATTCTCAGTAATTTTACTCATATAGGGATTTTTTGCAGACCAACCATCAGCCATACCTTCACCTCAACCACATAGTGGCGATGGTTTTCCCATCTAAGGTTGCTTTATCATCATTGGTATGAATTCACATCGGCATCATCGTCGAAAAATTGCCCACCACGAATCACCGATGAGAAGAAGAAGGGGGGGCGTGTTAGCGGGCTTCATGGACCATCGCATCGTGATGCTGGGGACTGGAAATGCATTCCTTCCCCACGGCAGACATCATTCCTTTGCGATGTTTGACGGCCAACACATTATCGATGCACCTCCGACTGCACTGATCGGCATGCGAAGAATCGGTACTTCTCCGGCCGACATCCGAACCGTCTTTGTCACACACGTTCACGGCGACCATGTCTTCGGATTCCCATTCTTATTGCTCGAGCGCAAATACATTTCAGACCGTGAGCAATTACAGCCGCTGCGTGTTGTTGGTTCACCCATCGTGCGAGAACGACTGACCCAATTATGCAATCTCGCCTTCCCAGGTTCGTTGGAGACCATCCTTGAAACGGTTGAATGGGACGAGCGAGAGGTTGGAACAACCGACGACGGTTGGACGTGGGAGCGATTTGAGGTTCATCACGAAGATGCAGTTGATCCTCATGGCTATCGATTTGAGCATCGTAGCGGTGCAAACTTTGTCCACAGCGGAGATTCAGGCCCATGTGAGGCACTTCACGAGGCGATTGAACGTTCCTGTATCGCTGTTCTTGAGATGGGTTTTCCTGATTGGGTCCCATCAACACATCATCATAAGCCAAAAGATGTGGAGGCTTTAGCCCAACGATGCTCAACTCCACTGGCCATCACGCACACCTTTATCGACGAAGCTACCGAGTTTGAGACGACGCTGACAAAGGAGGTCCCTCAACTCCCTGCCCACGTGACCCAACTTTCCGACGGAGCCACCATCGTTTGGGAAAAAGAGGCGTGGACCATCAAGAATTCTACCGACCTTTTCTGATGGCTTTGAATTGTTCTTTTTTCTTTTTCACCTGCTATCTTTATATCAGCATATGAGCCGTTCCTTGTTCACAAATCATTGCCTTCCAAAGGAAGCAGTGGACAGGCATATAAGGGGGACTCGGACTCAAGTCACATATGGCGTTGGGTCCGAAATGGACCCTTTGCTATTAGGTATAAAAGCGAGGTGAAATTGAATGGAGGACAACATCTTCGACAAGTTCATTTCGCAGAAAACGCTCTTCAAAAATAAAGAGAATCTTCGCCATAATTTTCGCCCGAATCAACTCCCACACCGCAACGAAGAGATTGATACCATTTCCTACAACCTTTGGGAAGCTCTGAAGGGACACATCCCCTCAAACATGACGCTCTACGGCGTAACTGGCGCTGGCAAGACTGCAGTCACCGCCTATGTCTGTCATCACCTCAAGGCCAAGGGAGAATCCATGGGGAGTCAGGTTGAATCCATCATGGTCAACTGCCGCCAAATCGACACACAATACCGAGTTCTAAGCCACATTGGAAATTCTCTTCTGGAGTCCTATGAACAAGATGAGATCCCCTTCACTGGCTGGCCGACCGATCGTGTCTTCAACGAATTGATTCGCAGAATGGACCAGCGCGGTGGAGTCTTTGTCATCGTGCTCGATGAGATTGATCACTTGGTGCGAAAGGTTGGAGATGACCTCTTGTACAATTTGACCAGCCTCAACTCCTCACTCAAGAAGGCACGAGCGTGTGTCATCGGCATTTCTAACGACTTGAAATTCACTGATTTCCTCGACCCCAGAGTCCGTTCAAGACTCGGCCAATTGGATGTTCTGTTCAAGCCCTACGATGCTGAGCAACTTCAGGATA
This sequence comes from Candidatus Poseidonia sp., assembly GCA_030829545.1. GTDB lineage: Archaea > Thermoplasmatota > Poseidoniia > Poseidoniales > Poseidoniaceae > Poseidonia. The sequence continues at coordinate 45,937 of JAURAI010000001.1, forward strand.
TTCTTCGACAGCGCGCTGTTCAGGGGTTGAATGAAGGCGTGATTGGTCCTGGCGTTATCGAACTCTGCGCTGCACTCGCTGCTCAAGAGCACGGAGATGCACGGTGTGCATTGGACCTGTTGAGAATCTCAGCAGAAAAGGCTGAGAAAGAAGGTGAAAATACGGTGAATCAAAACCATGTCCGAGTGGCACAGAGTCAAATCGAAGCCGACCAGATGACTCCCGTGATCTCAAGCCTTCCAAGTCAGCAAAAATTGGTCTTAGCGGCCGTTCTGCTCAATGAACAAAACGGACTCAGGAACGTACAGACCGGTCAAGTTTACGACATTTACCGCCAAGCCTGCAAACATATTCGACAGAATCCACTCACGCAACGTCGCATCTCGGGCCTCATCTCCAACCTTGACATGCTGGGATTGGTAACTGCACGAACCGTCAGCAAGGGACGCTACGGACGTTCGAAGGAAATCAATTCCTGTATTCCTGCAAACATCAATGCCCCAGAAATCATGAAGGCTGCCGAAGAAGAAATGGCACTTGTCTTCAAAGCAGCCTACCATCATCAAACATCGCTCTGAACCGTCGTGATGGGCGGATTCGCTCACTTTCTGGTTCGGTGTGCTTAAATGCACCTCGTCAGTCCGCAGGAACATGAGCGACGACAAGGTCAGCGTTGATTCGTCTGAAACCTCCAGCAATGGAACGGTTCCATTCTACTCCAACTGGTTCATCATCCTCGGTGCTTGGGGACTTCTATTGGCTGTGCTCAACATGATGAGTATGGCTCACCCCACCCAACACATCTCTTGGGGAGGTCTGCTGACATTCGAAGCTACGAACGCTGCCTTCGGAGAAGCGAAAGATGGATTTCACTTCGAGATTCTCGGTGACTCAATCTTCATGGCAGCCTGCATTGCATTGCTCGTGTTCGGATTCAAACCAATCAACGATTCAGGCAACTTGTCAGCATGGTTCCGTGGTTTGGTCATCAATGACACATGGACTGCATTGGGCGACATGACCGTCGGTGGAGGGCAACGAACAATGGCTGCTTGGTGCCTCTTGCTCGGCTTTGTGTTTTATTTCTGGTTCGGCATTCAGCACGATGGCTGGATTGATGTCGGCGTTTATTCAGTCAGCATTGCTTTGATTGCAGCAGGCTTTGCCCTCAATCATGCAAGCCGTGTTCCACCCGGCGATGAAAACATCGATTGATCAAGGCTTGGAACCGAACAGCCTACGATGACCATGGCGCCCCAACATGGCGTCGATGCAACCCAAAAATGTCCCCTGCCAAAGCGCAATACTCCATCGGAATGTTAGCCAGCGAACGCCGATCATGACGCTCAATTTACTCTTGGTTGATGATTTCATCATGCCACGATTCACTGCGCCCAAAGAACCACGCCTCAAAATAACCTCCTGCAGGAGCAAGAGGATAGCAGAGACGAACAAACCTTGAATCCTCCATTGCTCGAAAAGAACTGGCGTCGCCAGCATGTCCCCAAGCAGTGAAGTCAGGAAAGGAAGGCTGAAGCCTGCAATTAACAACCAAATCGGTAAGAGCAAGAGAACGATTGTTGAACTCCCGAGAAAATCAAAGGCTGGACCCTTTCGCTTTCTTCTTGGATGATGACGAAGGATTCTGACGTGGGCTCTCGCATCACGGCGACGCTTGTGCAGGAAAAGACCTGTCCCTCGTTCCGGCACGTGTCGCACCAGAGCATCTGGAGCATAGACAATCGTGCCGCCTGCTTCAAGAAGTCGCAAACTTACCTCCATATCTTCTGCATGGTACCAGTCAGGTTCAAATCCACCGATGTTACGAAGTGATTCGCGATGAAACATGGAGCAGGGACCGTTCGCTAAACTTGTGCGCCTGGGCCTCGAGCGGTATTTTGAGGCAATTTCAACTGAACGAATTTGGCTTACGATGTCTTCAGCGCGTTCAAAGACAGTACGGCCAGTAACAGCCACCACCTCTTCAAAATCATCAACTGGATTCGCGGCCAAAACGAGGTTGGTAATCCAATCGTGCTCGGGACGTACATCAATATCGGTGATAGCAACCCATGTTCCTTTGGCATGTTCAACCGCCCAACGTCGACCTGCCGAAAGACCCAATGCTGCTTGATGATGAATGCGAACAGGAGGGCCTCGCTCACCTTGTGGGTCATGCCACTGTTTTGCACGTTCGGAACCCCCGTCCGTTGAGCCGTCATCAACAAGGAGAATTTCCACATTTGGATAGGTCTGTGCGACAAGGGCCTCGAGGCAACCATCGATCCAATGGTCACCGTTTCGCACACATACGGTGATTGAAACAAGTGGATTGTCCACTCATTCCACCTCAAAAGATTCCAATAAACGGCGACATCGTTCTTTGGTCGCAAGACTTGTCAATTGGACGACGACACCCTGCCTTGGTTGACCGTAGACAACGATGGAACCAATGGGAGCAAGGAGATGTGCATACAGAGGGGCGAGGTCTTCTTCTCCTTCAACATCGATCAGGCAAGGTTCTTCTTCATCCACTGCTTGTTGAAGTGCCGTAAGAAGTGATGGTGTCAGTTGGCCCGGTGGGTTTTCAGCACGGAGGTGGCGAGAAAACGAACTGGCATCGACCCGATCCTCTTCAGCAAGATGTGTTCGTTTTGTTTGACCGTCAATCAATGCGATGTCGGGGGTGATGTCCATTTCTAACATGGTTCGTACCGTCACATCACCAACTGCGATCAACATATTTTGACCCAAAGAACGATCTTCTAACGCAGCATACATCGCTACGTCAGGAGCATCTTCAGGGCCTTCAAACAAGGTCCCCATCGGCGTTTTAAGTTCTTGATCAAGGCCAGGATGCATCAACAAAACATTCTGAGACATCGAGGAACTTACCCATGGGTGACCTTCAGTGTCAATCTTCCCGTTCCGTATACGAGATGAACTGATGATGCCCCCGCAATGATCTGCAAGATGGTCGACTTCAATGATGTGCAAAGGCGGTAAGTCATTGGAGGTTCGTAAGTCATTGATGTGCTCACATTGACCACGCGTCTCGGGGGTGGCAACGATGCAGTCGGCCGTGGGATGGTTGGGTGCAGGACCCTGCGCGTCGTTCAATTCAAACACGACTGCACGCCGAGGGGCATGCTGTTCAATCCACTGCAGGAGGTGCTCCCGTCGTGTTTCAAAGGATTCGATGTTCGCTGCTTTTGTGTCGGCCATGCGGTCACTGGTGATGTGAATTTCAAGATGAGCTGCTTGACGTTCAGCCGCACCAAGTAAGAGACGATGCCCCGCATGAAAGCGGTCAAAGGTTCCGCCGACCAAACATCGCTGAAAGCGGTAGGCGTCCTCCATGAGCAAAGGTTAGGACCAACAGCCTTTGAGGTCATCGCTACATGGAAGCATTGAGAAGAGGTTTTGGAAAACTGTGCCCCGACACCTAACGGCCTCGTTCATCGTTTCCTCGGAGGCCTGACCCTCGGCATCGGGGCGTTCTGTCCGGTAGGGTGGTTGTCTTGAGGTCATCCTCTCGTCGTCCAAGGACCCATAACCTACCGATGGTTTACCGCATTTGCACCGGGAATCACGCCCCGAAGGGTCATCCCAGTCTTCGATTTGCGGCCGTACTCATGGTGTCAGACGTCATAGCAATGTTTCACAGTAGCTCAGCCCGATGTTGCAGGTACGGTATCATCGCCTCAAGACGACTCTATATCACTTCATCGGTGGCTCTGATGCCATGTTGTGAGCGAAACTCCTCCCGAAGAGCACGCGCCCGATGGCCTCGTCCCCGTGTTGCATGACAGTAAGCCCGAGCATTGGCCATGATTCAATCGGTTGAACGAGCCATGCCCCATCACCATGCGATGATAAAATGGGAACAGGAAGTTGATGGTCTCGGGCATAAATAGCATCAAAGAGGTCTCGAAGCGGCCCGACGCCAGGACCTTCGGGCAACAAATGAATGCCCAGAAGTTCTTCCGCAGTTAATTGACAACCGGGATGGTGTATTTCTTGGCCGGGGAACCCACATCGTTCACCTTCTGTTCGACCGATGATTGCGAGCCACGGTAAGGGATGCGAACTCAGCCAAGCCCTTCCAGATACCGTATTCAATTGGTTCACAATCCATTCATTTCCATACGGTAGCCACCAAGAGGGGGGCAGTGAAGTCATGATCTGCCGTTGTAATTCTGTGGTCCATGGAAGGTTTTGGAGCAGAGCATCAATACCTCGGGACCAAAGGTAAAGCAACGATGACTTCGGATGGATGCGAGCGGCCTTAAGGCAGGTATCCAAGCGAGCATGTGTTGGCTGATGGTTTGCTGAAGCGAAGAGATGTTCAATGACCTCTACAGTCATGTGAGGCGTATCCAACCAGGAGAGAAGGGCTTGGTCAAACAGGTCACGATAGGCCTCATCGGCGAGATGAAGACTGGCCAAAAGCGCCGTTGCATACCAGGGTGCAATCGGTGATTCATCGAGTGCTTTGGCGAATGAAAGGGTTACTTTTGGCTCATGTGGGAGGTTTGCCTTGAGGCGTCGCAAAGCGAGGGTTTGCCAGTGAAGCGTGCCTTTCGCAATAGCCTCTGGAAGGTCGACCAAATCAAGGGCATCGACCTTGAGCAAATCCGCCCATCCACTTGGGAGGTTTGGATGAAGGCGAAGCCATCGCTGAGGACGTTCACTTTCAGGCGATGCAATCCATGCTGCCAGCGGATAGGTTGATTCGAATTCATTAGCCATACGAGCATCACCCTTCGGAAAGACATGAAGGCTGCGAGAAAGAGCGTCTCCTTGCCTTCCTTTCGGAAGTGGAGAAGTATACATTGTTGCCGTATTGACCGCTAAAGGAGCCAATAATTCTGCCGCATTGCTGGGCATGTATTCGCTGGGGGGCGAAAGAGGTTGTATGGATGAAGAAGGTGAATGGAGGATAACCGGCAGGGAAATATCTCGGCCGATTTGAGCATATACCTCTGCTAGGTTTGGAGACGTCACGAGATGGGTTGAGTCTCTCGATGCTGAATGCCCAGTGCCGCGGCGAGTCATGAACAACCTGCATTTTGGATGAAATGTAAGGCGTTGGTGGAAGTCCTCATCTGGTTCATCGAAGGGCCAGTCAACGACACATGGCCACTGTGATTCTTGAACCAAGTACGAGATGAGCGCCGATAAGCCACTCATGGACATCCCATAGGTATCGATGGTTCCTTCATTGACCTCATCAACGGACCAGTCAACATCTCCAAAGTCGGAAAAAATATCTTTTCTCAATGATTGAGGGAGTTTTGAAGTATTCTTGAGCAAGTCGGAACGAATGGATTCGTACATCGCTCCAATCCGATCTTCAGACATTCGCGAATGACGGAGACCAAGCCAATGCCGAAGAAGAGGAATCGGAAGGTTGCGATCTCGGCGTCCCTGTCCGTCTGTTAGACAGATAGCTTGTGTTCCTAAGGCCTCGACGACAAGGGAGCGGTCCAATTCATGTGGCAAATGTGCGGTGATGCCGCTGGGAGGAAAATATTGCAGCGCCGTTCCTGAGACCTGCCCGAGACAATGGTCACCATTCATGAGAAACTGTGGCGGGGTAGGATGCTCGGAACTATCCGAGAACCATTGACCTTCTATCAGGGTGGTCAAAGGTGCTTGTTCGAGTACTTTTCCACGAGCGAGGCCAATCTTTGTTGGAGCGTTGCCAAAATCTGCAAGCGTCCCTGAGGTGGTTGCTGAAGGTGGTGTGGTCGATGAAAAATCATCCAACATGTACCACTTGAGTTTGTCAACCTGGAATAAAATCCATGTCCCCCCTTGATTTCCTGTGGAAATTTGACCTTGCGGATTCATGGCATCTGGGATGAAAAACAGTGAAGATTTCGGTGGTTTGACATAACCAAGAAGCACGTTTGATGATTCTGATTGGACAACCACTCCGTCGGTATTTGTAGGAATTTCACTCACATGGCGCTTCAATTTCTCCAAGCCATCGCTTTCCAAGCGCTCGAGTCCGCTTTGGCTGAGGTACATTGGGGCGTTTCGCAGCCCCCCTGATTCGTCTCGAATAACATAGCCCTCTGCACGTAATTGCCGGCATGCGAGCGAGGCGTGCGGCATTCGCATGTCGAATTGCTTGGAGATTTCTGAAACTGTGCTCGGCCCTCTGCTCAGCCAAAACAGGATCTTTCGATGTGCTGCCGAACGAATGCTTCCCGACGGCATCACCAGTCACCTCATCCATGGCGTAATTTTCATGCTTCATAAAATATACTCTTCGGGCGTCAACTAGTTACTTTTAGTTATTGATTTCCAGTAGAGAAGTGTTCATTTACTTACTCAATGGGTCGCTGATGTAGAAATTACACCGATATTTTTGTCATCAATTGTAACCAAATCGTTCGTTGAGGCAGTAACCATTATATCAGCGGCCTCGCTCCTGTAAACCAGCGGCACAATACCACTTGAGCCACCACATCAATGACAGGAGGAAACAAACATGAAGACAACACGCATCCGTGAAAAAATTAAGAAATTTCTAGGCGACCGACCGCGTAATACCGCTGAGATTTTGGAATACATCAACAGTACCATGCGTCATGGTACAACCAGTCAACAACTCGGCAACGTGCTCTCCAAAGACAAAGACATCGTCAAGGTCGGCTACATCAAGCGCTCCGGGATCCTCTCTGGCGGCTACGACATTTGCGAGTGGGCCACACGGAACTGGGTTTCCGAACATTGCCCTGAGTGGATTGAAGGCACACCAATCATCGTCGATAGTGAAGGCAATTTCACCACCGGTGCGACCAAACTCTGAACCCACACCTGGGCCTTGCCCATTAGGGCGGTAGGATCTGTTGAACCGCTTGTTGTCGCGGCGCATAGATCTCGAACATCTTGTCAATCATTCCCTGGCGAATGCACAACACTGGCGTCAGTATCAAGCAACGGGGGGGTTGAAACTCGCTTAACGAGTGAACGTCTCAGGTTTGGACGTTCAGTATCGATTCACTGGCCTTCAAAGATGGACATCGCTTCATCAACGGATGCACCATCACAGATGATTGCATGGCAGGCTGCAGTCATACGGACTGCTTCCTGCGTTTCTTTTTGGTGAATGTTGCGTCCAGTAGCTGCACCTTTGCAACCAGAGATATTGATTTGGTCGTGAAGGCGTTGAAGGAACTCTCGCGCAGGAAGTGTTCCTCCTCCCGAGCAGATAATGCGTGTGCGACCCGCAGCCTCTACTGCGATTTTGAAGGACTCAGCCTGCGTCATGCCTTCCCATGCCTTGGGATAGTTGACTTTGGCAAAATCCGCACCAAGACAGGCAGCGACACCCGCTGCTCCGGCGATAAGTTGCGGGTCTTTCTCATCAGGAACTGCTTTTCCACGAGGATACATCCACACGACTGAGATCATGCCTTGTTCGTGAGCTTGGCGAATAAATTGGGCTGCTTCAGTGAGCATTTCGTGCTCGTATTCGCTTCCGATGTAAACAGTGTAGCCAATTCCTACGACGTTGATGCCGTTATGAATCAGGGACATTACATCGTCCATGTCCCAAAGAGCTTGGGAAACTGGATCTCGCTGTCCCGTTTTCACCATGTGAGATTTTGAGTTGAGTTTGACCAAATAAGGGATGTCGGGGTGGTCTCTTGCATACATCGAGATGAGGCCAAGTTGGCCTGCCAGAACACCAAGCGTTCCTGCTTCAAGCGTCCTCGCTCCGATCTCAAACAAGTGTGCAGGGTCGTTGGAACTGAGGGGCACAGAAACTCCACCATCATAGAAATCATCGTTGAGGTGTTCAATTTTCTGATCGCAAGCGAAGAGGTTCATTGAACCAGTTCCTGCTGTTGCAGCCCGAAGGTTGTCAAGATAAGTCTCTAGCAATTCATCAGGCACATCGCCCGGTACGTGAAATTCTGACATGGTGGTCAACCCGATTGTTTTGTTCATTCGCCAGTAAAGTTTGCCACACGCTTCTCAACGTAAGCGGCGATTCCTTCTTTGGCGTCACTGCTGTTGAAGAGTGCCGCTTGGAGTTCTCGCTCAAGGGCAAGATGGTACTCAAAGGGAATTTCTGGCCCAGTCTGACACGAACGCTTGATGTTACCAACGGCTTTGACAGCCTTGTTGGGCAGTGTGAATTGACTGCACCAGTCGAGAATGTCTCGGCGGAAGTCATCAGCGTCGCCTTCCCAGATGTGGTTGATGAGATTGCAGGCATGAGCGTCCTCGAAGGACATCAATTCGCCAGTGACCATCATTTCCAGTGCCTTGGCCTTTCCAATAAGACGTGTGAGGCGAGCCGTACCACCGGTTCCTGCAAGGACACCGAGATTGATTTCAGGCAGGCCGACTTTTCCAGAGTTCTTTCGTGCAATGCGGATGTCAGCAGCCATTGCGATTTCGAGGCCACCGCCAACTGCGTGACCGTTGATCGCACAGACAACCAATTTTGAAGTCTGCTCGAGGCGAGACAGAGTTTCGTTAGCGTGAAGGCAGAAATTGTATTTGAAGCCGGGTGTGACGCTGTTGAGCATTTGAATGGATGCACCTGCTGAGAAGAAGGAGGCTCCATTTCCAGTCAAGACGATGCATGTGACGCTGTCGTCAAAGCGAGCGCGGACGATGGCTTCGTCGATGTCGCGCATCATACCGTGCGTGTAGGTATTTGGTGAACGGTCGTTGGTGCCTTCAATAGGAGCCCCTGCTGAGTCAGAAGTAAGTTCAATCACAGCAATGCCATTGTCGGTCACTCCGTAGTTGACAAGACGGTTCGGCATCGGTTCGAGTTTCAATCCATAAAGGTCGCTCATACCTCTGCCCACACGGGAAGGCATTATGAAGAAATCGCTGCCTTTTCTTGCGCTTGAACTTCGCGTTCGTTGTCGTTAGCAAAGGATTCATGGCCGCCTTGCCGTCGAACGCGTTTCCATTGCTCCCCGATGGCCTTTGCCTCATCCGAGGGTTCCCAATGGTCTCGTTTCAACGCAGGACGGAAGGGGAGACGACGCACTCCGCGCCCCATCGCCTTGTCATCTTTGACCAGCATGAATGGACTCACGATGCGGTAGAGAAGCCGTTTGAACGAGGTGGGGCGAAATAATTTACCAATCCAAATCAAGCCGTCGCCTCGCTTGTTTTGATCCTTCATCCATGCCTTGCACATCCGCTTGAACATCCGATCTCCCACCCGGTTCATCAACCAACGATTGGCGACGCTGGTACGAACATAGGGCATCAAATGGCGGCGGACGTCTTGCTCATAGTCACCCTCACCCAGTATATCACGGGCTGCGAGTACGCCTGACCAAACCGCCATCCGCATTCCAAAGCCCCACATGAAATCCTGCAATCCACCGGATTCACCGACGTAATATCGACCGTCTTGTTTGTAATGCTGATTGATTGTAAAATCACCTTTTCCGCCCACGCGTTTGATGGGTTGACGGTTTAGATTTGGATAATGCGTTTCATACCACGCAATGGTCTCGTTGAGGAAACGCTCGCTCTTTCGCTGCTTTCGCCACAAACAGGTGCAAATCAAGCCGACCCCCTCGATGATGATGAGATATGAATAGGACCCAGGTGCTAATTTATCGTTCAATTGAAAGGCGATATGATTGGGATGATCCGTTTTGAAAATCTCCCCATAAGCCACTGCCGAGGTTCCTTTGGGGCCGCAAGCAATGATCGTGCAGTCTTCTTCGTTGACGCGAGAGCCGTAATGAATCGTTGCGCCAGCTTCAATCGCCTGTCGCTTGAAGCCTTGGTCAATGGCATCGTCCGAAGTGCCTCGCTCTACGATTCGGTAAGCTACGCCCGAAGTTCTCGCTTGGGTGATGACGTCATCGGGGTGGATGAGGTCAACGGTATCGAAGGTGGTGGCTTTGAAACTTGATGGTGCTAGGCCCCATTCATTGAGTTGGTCAAAAAAATCATCATCCATGCTCCAGTTTTCCAAGGCTTGGAAATCCCCGTCAAAGCGAGCACCTGAATCCTGGCGAATGTCATGGACGTGGACCTCACGACCAGCTCTTGCGAGAAGGGTTGCTGCGGCCAGCCCGGACAGACCTGCGCCCATGATGTGGACAGGAGGGTGTTGGCTTGGAGCCTCGGCCATGGTAAGCCATGGAGGCGTGAGGTTTGAATGATGTGTTCTCGTCGTGTGACCATGTCCGAGCGCATCGTGGTTGAGGAAGCACGAACCGTGCTCGACCCTGATGCCCTGCTTGGGCAACTCAACACCGAGGGCTGTGGAGCCGTGGTGAGTTTTGTCGGGCTTACCCGTGGCATCGATAACGGGACAGAGATTCTTCGTCTGGAATTTGATGCATGGCATGAGCAATTACGCCCGGTCTTGCTCGACCTTGCAACCGTTGCGACAGCAACCTACGGGCTTCATGGAGTAGCAATGGCTCATCGCACGGGTGCGGTTGGGCCAGGAGAACCCATCGTCGCCATCCATGTTGCCAGTCCACATCGCAAAGAAGCGTTTGAAGCATGTTCGTGGCTCATTGATGAATTGAAGCGTCAGGCGCCTATTTGGAAGAAAGAAGTCACACCGTTAGGTACGACATGGAAAGAGGGGTTAGGATGAACAAAACAAGCATCGAAGGAATCGTTGAAATCGGAAAGAAACCAATCGTCGAGCGAAGGGCGAGAGCAAAAGGAAGGCTTTGCCTGCAGGCCTCCACCAAGCAAGCCATTGTGAACGGAGAAATCACGAAGGGAAATGTCTTGGAAGCCTCAACCATTGCAGCCATTCAGGCTGTTAAAGAGACACCACGCATTATCCCACATTGTCATCCAATTCCTCTGGAAGGAACGAAGGTCGAATGGACATGGGAGGGCAATGACCTCTGGTGTCATGTTCAGGTGTCTGCCCACTACAAGACAGGCATTGAGATGGAAGCACTCACTGGTGTCGCAGCAGGCCTCCTGTGTGCCTTTGACATGGTGAAATCATTGGAAAAGGATCGTGACGGACAATACCCTGCCGCCATGCTCACAGACCTCTGTGTGGTTGAGAAATTCAAAGGCCCATCAACCGTTTGATTCATGGCATTGCCGCGAGTCCCTGCGTGTATGGGCATGACCACGGACCTATCACACCATTTCCTTGAAGCGGTTGACCAAGCCGCTATTGCAAGCGCTGCATGGCGCGGCAAGGGTGACAAAAATGCAGCCGATGATGCTGCGGTTGAAGCCATGCGTCGTACCTTTGACGCAGTGCCTTTCGACGGAAGGGTGGCCATTGGCGAGGGAGAACGTGACGAAGCCCCCATGCTGTACATCGGTGAGCCCTTGGGCTCGATGATTGGACAGGAAGGAGCTCCCAAGATCGATATTGCCGTCGACCCTTTGGAATGCACCAATAATTGTGCCGACAATACTCCCAATTCCATTGCAGTACTTGCAGCAGCCCCGCGAGGAACCTTGCTGCATGCACCCGATTGTTACATGGACAAACTGGCAACTGGGCCACTCTTGGCTGACCATGTTTCCCTTGACGGTGGAGCAACGTACAACATCGAACAAGCCATGCATGTTCTTGATTGCAACGCTGAAGATGTTCGTATCGTCGCCTTGGACCGTGAGCGACATCACGACTTGTTCAAGGAAATTCGAGCAACGGGTGCTCAACTCCACCTCATGGGAGACGGTGATGTATCAGGCGCTATCTGGGCAGCCAAGACCGATGGACCCTATGACATGCTCATGGGAATTGGAGCAGCGCCCGAGGGCGTTATTTCGGCAACTGCGATTCGTGGCCTCGGCGGACTCTTTGAAGGCCGTCTTGTGTTTCGTTCCGATGAGGAAGAAGCACGTGCAGAAACGATGGTCAACGATGACCTCACTCGTTTGTGGAAAGCGCATGACCTCTGCCAGAGTGAGGATGCTATTTTCGCTGCATCCGGTGTTTGCGATGGCTACCTTCCTGGAGCCCTCATTGGTGAAAGTACGACAACGACCTTCAACGAATTGATTGACGTCAGCCGAAAAACCGTGATTCAAAACGAAGAAGTTCGCCCCCGGACTGTGGCATAGAGGGTCGGAATCATGGCACAACAACTCCGCATCGATGTCCGTTTACCAGAAGGACATTGGGCGGGTGATGTGACTCGTATTCATCCGAAGGCAACCTTGCGGATTGAACAACACATGCCCTTGGGAAAAGGTCGGGGGACGGCTCGATGCTGGGCGAACGTACCGCTTGACGAAACGATTACCGCCCACGACGGAATCGACAGACTTACACCCCTTGAAGACGGTTATTTCAACGTCGACATCTCTGCGGGCGGAGGTGGCTTTCTTCGTCCGCTCATTGACTTAGGCGTCGTTCCACGAACTCCCTTTGAGGTGCGGGACGGATGGGTTGAATGGACGGTTGAAGGACACCGAGAACAGATGCGGGACCTGATCAATCGCTTCCGTTCTGATGAAATCCCTCATCGTCTGTTATCGACGAGGAGTACGGGTCCACGACTCCTCACTCCACGTCAACGTGAGGTCTTTGAGGCAGCCTCTCGAGAAGGGTACTGGGATGTACCTCGTCGCATCAATTTGACGGAATTAGCCGGTCTGCTGAACATTGCGAAATCGACCCTCTCAAATCAACTCCAGCGCATTGAATCAGCGGTGTTTCATGCCTTTACGGACGAGATTCGTCGGCAAAGCCCCTAACATGTTCAGGCGAACATGTTCGTAAAGGGTATAAGGAGGTCGCCGACTACACTGTATCATGGACAACCTTCCGAAGACCTGGGATGACTGGATTGAAAACTTCAAAGCCTGGCAAGACAACGTCGGCTACAAGCGTGAGTGGATGGGCGATTTTGACCTCTCCATCCAATTCGACTGGGAACGCGCTGGCGATGTCATCGAGTACGGTGACTACACAGGACGTGCCAAGTGGGAACGGTCACTCCAGGTTCCACACCAAAGCATGAGAGACGCCCTCGTGAGCATGATCACAGTTCAAGGCGATACCGAATTCGCATCAGTCGAGCAACAGCGACACCTGTTGGCGACCGCACCAACCGATTATGACCGCTACGCAGCAGCTCGTATCATGGCCGAAGAACAACGCCACGGATGGCAAATGGCCTACCTCCTCATGACCTACTTCGGCCAACAAGGACGACGTGAGGCGCAAAAACTCCTTGAACGTAACGCTCAGGACGGAGACCGACTCCTCGGCGCCTTCAACCGCCCCATGCCGCACTGGCTCGACTTCTTCTGCTACACCATGTTTGTTGACCGTGATGGCAAATTCCAACTCGGCATGCTCTCAACATCTGCCTTCAAGCCACTTGCTGCTAGCATGGGACCCATGCTCAAGGAGGAATCCTTCCACCTTGGTACTGGCTCCAACGGACTGCGCCGTATCATCAAGGCAGGTGTGATCCCCCTTGACATGCTACAGCGCTACATCAACAAGTGGGTGTCCACAGCACACGACCTCTTTGGGGTTGACGAATCTTCATCGGCGCACTGGGCCTATGTTTGGGGAATCAAAGGGCGCTGGGATGAGCGAAAGAAACTCGAAGCTGACCTCGAAGTATCCAAAGAAACACTCAACGAAGAAGCCCGACAACACTACCACGATGAGATTGTCCTCGAAGTAGAGAAACTCAACGGTTACCTTCCAGAAGGCAGTACCAAGCTCTACGTCCCGCACGAGAATTTCCACCGTGAAATTGGCCACTTCAAGCGTCAACGCATGACCGTTGAAGGCGTGGCTTTCGAGGGCGATGATGCTGCATGGGAGACCTACATGCACAATCACTTCCCAACCGCTCAGGACGAAGAAGACCTCAAGGCATTGTTCGAGCAACAATGGGTGGCTGAAAAGCCGTTGACTGCTCGCCAACTTGCCTCCGGCATTGGTGCAAGCGCCTGATGCTCATTTGAGTTGATGTGTGATGATTCCGGTTGCTCTTTACGGCGTTGACGCTGCGATGTGCGAGCGCTTCTATGAGGCCCTTCCCCAATTGGTGAAGGATGCCTATGAAGACCAGGCGTACATCGAATCACTCTACGCCATTGAAACCAAGCACTCTATTGACCACGTCCGAATTGCTGACGTCTGGTCCGACCGCGCCCCCTTTGCATGGCCGGAAGATGTTGTGAACGAGGTAGAAATGGTCCTTCGGACCACGAATTATCCCGACGTCGCTTTGCTTGAACATTTGATGACACTGGACGATGTGGATGCCCAACGTATCTCTGAGTGGATGCACTTTTCGACCAACCTCTTTCCAATCTACTCTCAAAAAGCCTGTGAAACACTGGGCCGCATGGGTTTGGAAACACCCTACAAGCCCAAGGACATCGCTAGTTACGGCCTCTATGTGAGCAGAATTGAAGGCCTCAAACTCCACGCCCCTGCTGCTGGACTTCCTGAAATCGGGCTTCCCCGAACAAGGATGTTGCAGTTGGGCTTGGAGCGATTCGAATGAAGCATGCAAGCCTTCACTTCAAACTTGTCTTGGTCGCTGCCATTTGGGGATTAGGCTGGCCCGCTGGGCGTGTTGTGGCGGCAGATGTACCACCCGTCACCGCAGCATGGATTCGTTATGTGATGGTCGTGGTTCTGTTTCTGGCCTATCTCAAATGGTCAAAACAATGGATCTTGCCCTCTCGGATGCAATGGCGCCAAATCACTTGGATTGGTTTTTTCTCAACCTTTCTCTACCAAGTTCTTTTCATGTACGGGATGGGTTACACAGCTGCTGGTGATGCATCGCTCATGATCACTTTTAATCCGCTTTTTACCGCCATTTTAGCCATCTTTTTCCTCAACGAAGCAATGACCCGACGCTTGTTCGGAGGGTTGCTCATGGCATTGGCCGGAGTAGCAATTCTCTTTCTGGCCTCGCCGAATACCGATATTCCATCCATGGAGCGGTGGATTGGTAATGCCTTCATCGCCGGTGCAGCACTTGCTTGGGCAAGTTCAACCATTCTCATGAAGAAGGTCATGACCAATGTTCCCGATGACGCTGACGCACCGCTCAGTCCGCTTCATCTCACGGTATGGTCTTCGGTGGTAGGCTTCCTGATTCTCACGCCGTGGGCGGGATATGAAACTTACAACCTTGGATTTGATGCACCGAGCCAAGGAGCGTGGTTGGGCATTGTCTTCCTCGCTGTATTTTCAACCGTTCTAGCCTATGTGTGGTTTGCGGACGGTATCCACACCATTGGGGCAGGTAAGTCTGCCTTCTACGTCTACCTGGTTCCACCCTTTGGAATTTTGAGCGGTTGGCTTCTTCTTGACGAGAAACTCGGCTCTTCGCTCCTGCTGGCCTTTTCCCTGATTGTTGGTGGCGTCATGTTAGCTCAACGAAACAACATCTCTGGCGAGCAAGCATCATGAAGGTGGAGAACCTCGCCGATGCATGGCGATTGAACGCGTTGCAGTGATTGGCGCTGGTACAATGGGAGCCGGTATCGCCCAAGTCTGTGCTCAGGCCGGTTGGGCGACACGGCTCTACGATGCATTTCCTGAAGGACTTGAGCGTGGCATGCAGCGTATTGATGCTTTTTGGGACAAAGGCATTGCCCGTGGAAAAACAAGTGCTGAACAAAAAGCCGAATGGAGTTCAAACCTAGAGGCTGTCAGCGACCTTGCACAGGCAGTAAGTGATGCGGACCTTGTGATTGAAGCAGTTCCTGAAATCCCCGACCTCAAGCATTCTATTTTCGCTCAACTCGACACACTCGTCCCGAGCCATTGCGTGCTCGGAACAAATACCTCCTCTCTTTCTATTGCCGACATAGCTGCTGCTACCTCACGACCCGAACAGGTGATTGGTATGCATTTCTTCAATCCAGTCCCGATCATGAAATTGCTTGAATTGGTTCGCCATGAACGCACGAGTGAAGCAACGATTGCCCTTGCTGAACAAGCAGGTGAGGCCATGGGAAAAACAACAATTTTGGTGAAGGATATTCCAGGGTTTGCAACCAGTCGTCTCGGAGTGGTCTTGGGCAATGAAGCCATCCGTATGCTTGCAGACGGCGTGGCGAGTGCGAAAGATATCGATACCGCCATGGTGCTGGGGTATAAGCATCCAATGGGACCCCTCGCCCTAACCGATTTGGTTGGATTGGACGTACGGCGTGACATATTGAAGAATTTGCAAGCCTCCTTCAACGACGACGCCTATGCACCACACCCACTCTTGGAGCGTCTGGTCGCCGAGGGTAGACTGGGTAAGAAAACTGGCAAGGGCATTTACGACTGGTCCAGCGGAGAAGCGAAAGAGACAACGCTGGATTGAATTTCTACGATAGCATGAAATGGTTTTACTCAGCGGTATCGGCATGCAAGATGGAAGTATGTGGCCGCAAAACGCGGGTCAAACCGTACAGATGAGCCCCGCCTCATCCAACGTCACCATAAGCAATCCACAGAAAGGGCCCAAAGTCCCGATGACCATCGCAGCAGTACTTGTGGTGATTGGATTGGTTGGATTTTTGGTTGCGGCAGTGGTAGGCGCTTCAATCGAGGATACATTCAACAATCTCTCCACCAAAGAGTACACTCAAGCCGTGGGTGATAACATCACCCTTGGTTATGACGACCCCGACAGCCTTGGTGAAGAAGGATGATACCTCCTCATAGAAGGCGACCCGAATACCGATGCTGACGGTAACGGGCAAGCCGATGCTTGTGATGGCCTCAATTTCACCATTGTATTGGAAAACAGCACGGCCTCAAATGAGAGTGGCAATGATATTGATATTGGGGTCGCTCGATTTGATTGCGACATCCGTGGTGACAACAGCGAAGAAGCGTATTTCGACATTGAAAACCATATCATCATCGCACGCGTATGTTACACCATCGGTGATGAAGATGGCGTGACCGAACACGATTGCAAAACCGGCGACCGCATTCATTTCAGCAACGATGGAGGTGTTAACATGTCCATTGTGGACCTTGACAAAATGTACGAGCCCTTTGTTGAGGAGCTCATCGTCGACGGAGTTGTTTCAGCCATCTCATTCGCTGCGGGATGTTGCTCAATCTGCGGTGGCGTCGTGGCGCTCTTCGTCGGTTTGATGCGTGTTGGTGGAAAGAAAACGCCGGAGCAGAACATCCGCTTCGAAGTGCAATAATCATTCAAAGTGTGGATCACGCTTCTCGAGGAAGGCTTTCACACCTTCCTTGAAAGCGGATGTTGTCCCTGCCGCTTCAATCAGCGTCCGCTCGTGGTCCAAATGCGTTTTGAAATCGTTGTCAGTCTGAACGTGAAGGAGGTGCTTGGTTGCTTCCTTCGTGTGTGCGCCCCACGACGACCACATGCTCGCCCATGCTTTTGCAGTCTCCATAAGTTCCTCTTGAGATACGATGGCGTCAATAGCGCCGTATTCATGCGCTTCTTGTCCGGACCATATTTGGTTGCCCAAGAAGAAACGACGAGCGACTTGTTCACCGACATAGCGTGGCAATAACCAGGTTGTACCACCGTCAGGAGAGAGACCCATACCAGCGTAGGAAGCAGCCATACGGGCTTGGGGAGTCCCAATACGCGCATCGCATGCCAGTGCCAAGCCAAGCCCACCTCCCGCAGACACGCCGTTGAGGGCTGCAATAACGATGGTTGGTGATGTCCGAATGCGAACGATAAGTGGGTGCAAGATGCCCGTTAACTCACGAATCAATTGGGGTGCATCACCCTCGTCAATGGATGTTTGAAAGGCATTGATGTCTGCACCCGCAGAGAAAAAACGCCCTTCGCCGGTCAATACGATGGCTTTTGTTTCCTGGTCGTTCAATCCATCATTGACCGCATCTGCGATGAGGGGAAGGAATTCCTTTGAGAAGGATTGCGTCGATGCCTGACCGGCCATGGTAATGATGCGAATCTCGTCGTGTTGTTCAACTTCAATTCCCATGTTTTACCCTCACAACTTGACATTGACGTTCTTGACCTTGGTGTAGAAGCGAAGCGCATCTTGGCTCTGTTCGATGCCGATGCCTGAATGCTTCCAGCCAGTGAAGGCCGTTTGAGGGAAGGTGATGGGGTATTCGTTGATGGAAACCATTCCGCATTCCAAATCACGTGCGAAGCGATGTGCACGGCCGAGGTCGTTGGTCCAAACGCCGTTGAGCAGACCGAAGGGTGTGTCGTTGGCGAGAGCAAGTGCTTCTTCATCGCTGGAGAAGGAGGTAACGCCCAAGACCGGTCCGAAGAGTTCGTCTTGGAACAGCAGATGTGAAGATTCTACTCCCGTGACGACGGTTGCTTCCATGAAGGCCCCTTCTCGGTCCAGCGCATGGCCACCGAGGACGACCGTTCCGCCTTGCTTCAGTCCGGCTTCTAACTTTTCAAGGACCTCGCTGCGATGCCGATCGTGGACGAGGCTGCCCATACGAACGCCTTCTTCCATTCCAGGTCCTACTGGCCACTTGCTCACTTCATCACAAACGGCCTGAACCAAGTCATCGTGAATGTCTTCGTGGACCAGCAGGCGAGATCCTGCCCAGCACATCTGTCCAGCGTTCATGAAGATGCCAAAGCAGATGGCTTTGGCTGCATACCGTAGGTTGGCATCGGGAAAAACAATGTTTGCACCCTTTCCACCCAGTTCAAGGGTGACGGGCGTCAACTGTTCACTGGCTTTGGCCATCACTGTTTTCCCAGTTGGCACACCACCGGTAAGAACGATGCCGTCGACACCGGTGTGACCTGCAAGCGCATCCCCAGCCAGCGACCCAGAACCGGTCAGCACTTGGAGTACGCCGCTTGGCAATCCGGTTTCGGCTTCATCAATGGCTTTGGCCCATGCAAGAAGTGAGAGAGGCGTCCATGATGCAGGTTTAGCAATCACCGTGCATCCTGCTGCGAGGGCGGGGGCAATCGAGCGAAGAGCCAATTGGAGTGGAAAGTTCCACGGTACGATGTGAGCGGTCACGCCGAGAGGTTGGCGGAGTGTGTAATTCAATCGAGAACCTGGAACGGGAATGGTACTCCCCTCAATTTTATCTGAAAGCCCTGCAAAGTATTCGAAGGTCCATGCTCCGTAACGAATTTCTGAAAGGGCTTCTCGGAAGGTCTTGCCGTTGTTGGCTGATTCCAACGCTGCGAGTTCTTTCGCATGTGCGTAGGTAACTGCCGCCATTTTGTTGAGGATGCGGCCACGCTGGGCGGGGTCCATGGACTTCCAATCACGGGATTCAAACGCAGTACGTGATGCTTCAACGCAACGGTTGACGTCTTCAACGGTCGCCTTGGGAACGGTAGCAAGAACCTCACCATTGGCTGGGTTCAGCGCTTCACTCGTTGCACCGTCTGACGAAGCGCACCATTCTCCTGCAATCCACATCTTTTCATCGGCCATGAACCTCCGAGGTATCGGCGATTCAAAGCCGCATCGGTACGAGCACTCCCTTTCCAAGATGCCCGTTTGGGCAGGAGAGGGGCAGAAGCCTCATGTGCTCGTGAGCCTTGGTCGCGTACATGACACGGCGAGTCGGCCTTGCTGAATCAACGGCCAAAGCCCTTGTGACGCGTCCCCCTCGCCTCCTCGTGATTGCAGGCGCTACTGGAGTTGGTAAATCAACTGCCTCGGTAGGCCTTGCTTCACGAGCCGGGTTCACCCGATTGATGTCCACAGATGCTATTCGTGAAATCATGCGGGTCAGCGATCCTGAACACCTTGACCCGGCTCTTCACCGCTCCTCCTTTTCCAAGGGAGACAGCGGACATCCTGTATTGGACTGGCAAGAAACCTGCCTCTCTGTTGAACCAGGCCTCTTGGCGACCATTGACCAAGCACGGCGAGAAGGGATTGATTTGCTTGTTGAGGGAGTTCATGTGAACCCGGGTGCGAGATTACTCAGGGCATGGGAAGATGCCGGTGGTGTTGCGGTGGGTATCGTCATGGCCGTTGTGGAAGAAAAGGCACACCAGTCCATGCTCAAAGCGCGCGATGCGCATTCCTACCGACGTTCTGACCGCTATTTGGCGAGTTTTGACCGCATTCGTGCTATCCAAGAGGGGCTCATTGAGCGCTCCAAAATCACCGGTTGGTCCGTTGTTGACCCAACACGTGTCGATGATGTTGAACGAATCTTCACCCTCCTCAACTGGGCCATCAATGAAAAGGCCGAGCAGTGATTACACGTCGAGAGTGAAATCGACGTCATAGGTGAGCATGGCTTCACCATCAGATACCCCGAGTTCCGCCGTTACTGAGAGAGTGGTAGCGTCAATTTGCACCAATTCAATGGACGTCAATTTGATTTCAACACCTCTGAGTTCACCGTGATGAAGCAAGTCGTCGTGAACAGTTTCGATGGCCAATTCGGCTGCTTCAAAGCCACCGAGGCCACCTTCCATCCAAAGGTCGGTACGAGCTTGGCTGAGTGGCTCAAGCGAGAGAATGACCTCCTCGGTGGTTACCAGCACATCATCAGAGGCTGCATCGTGTGGAAGGGTCAATCCGGCAACTTTGACGCCGAAAATGGCCATTGATAGAAGTGACATGAGCAGCACAACACCGGTGGCAAGGAGCATTTGACCACGGTCGCCTTCAGTGAGCGATGTGCGCTGCATCAAGCACCACCTCCTCGAGCCCATACGTCGAGCGTCACGGTCCAGGCGTGTGCATCGACAACGACGAGATGGTGAACGGCTACTGTGCCTCCTCCGGGCGTGCCCACTGTTCCGTGAGGGATTGAAACCGAACTGTCCTTAGCAAGCCAGCAATTCGTCTCTTTACCAGGTTCAATTGCTGCTTGGAGCAATTCACATGCTCCTTCACGGTCATCATCAGCGAGAAGTTCGACCAAACGATTCTCACCGTTGATCTCGGCTGCAAGGCCCAAGCCATAACGAATGGCATCGTCACCTGCCATCTCCAAGGAGGCATCCAATGCAACAGATTGTGAATCTGGAACATGGACTCGTATCAAAAAAGTGGCGGACATAAAGAACAACCAAAACAAGGTTAACATCTCAAGGATGTGAATCTGGGCATCTTCATCCGAGCGCAGAACATCAACCCCAATACAGCGGCGTTGGCACAAAGGTTCCCGAAGAAGGGTTCAGACCGGGCACTTCGGTGATACCGATGAGATCGGGAGAGAAGGCTACGAAATTGAACACGGCCAGGGCCACGACAATCATCATTCCAGCGTGCTTGAAGCCTGTTGAAAATCGCCCCGTTGCCATGAGGCCGGCCATGGAACCATTACCAAGCGCCTGCATGGTAACCCCGTAGTAGAAAATCGTCAAGAAAAACAGGGGGTCAATGTTACGGATGGTCATGTTTCCAATCGTTTGCCCACCGCTGTCTCCACCGTCATCACCGCTTGAATTGGAGCCAGCAATAGCAGGAATAAACACCTTAGCAAGAACGACGATAACACCGAGGAAAACGAAGTAAGAGGTCCAAATAACGGCAATGTAGGAACCAATGGTTCGTTTACGTTCACCTTCTAAGAACTTCAATTCACGAGAATCGTTGGCCGCAGTCACCAAAATATCTGAAATTTTACCTCCAGCACGGTCCGCTTCAGCAATCAAGGCGATAGCACGTTGGACCAATGGTGTACCCACACGGTCTGCAAATTGGCGAATAACATCGCTGAATTTCACTCCCCAACTCAACTGGTCTGACATCTTCTTGACTTCGTCATTGAGGGCGCCATATTCGGACGTAGCCAGTGTTTGAACAGCCACCGTCATCGAAAGACCACCCTTCCAGTATTCTGCGAGGTCACGCAAGAAATCAGGGAATTTTTCCTCGACTTCGTTCTTCTTATCCTCGACTTTCTCCCAATAATAGGAGGCTGGATAGATGAAGAAGAGGAAGGTAAGACCGAAGAAATTCAAAAATATCGTGGGGTGAATCTTGACAGGTCCGATATCCAAGGCAGGTCCAAGCCACAATGATTTATTGTTCATGTTTGTTGGAATGCCATCAAAATAATGCACAGTCATATCGAAGGTAACCGTTGAAAGGAATTCACTGTCATCGGTTGTCATCACGACCAATTCGTAACGGGTATCCGGTTCAATCGTCACCATTTCCAAACCACAATCACCCTGATTGGCCGTACCATTTTCGTACTCAAGGATGTCTCCGTATGGCGAGCGAACTGCGACGGTATAGTCGTAATCCGAAGAGGCTTCGACCGAACAATTGAGCCACAAGGGCTGGAGAAGGATGGCGCCGCCTGTTGCCGTTGATGGCACACCGGGAACATCGAAATTCTTACCTCGTTTGGTGACCGATGTCCATTCCTCACCCGTCCATGTAATACGATCAGGTTCGTCTTGTAAGATGGAACACGTTTGATTGGCGGTATAGGTGGGTTTTTGACTCGTCTGGAAGAACTCCCCAGTTGATTGGCCGTTTTCATCGGCAGCGGTTGCGCCGCAGTACAGGTTGGTGAACATGGGTTCTCCGTTGGTCGTAGGGATGAATCCCGAATTTGAAATCCAAAACAATCCGCTCGATAGGCCGAGGATAACAGAGAAAAAGAGAATCACGTAAAGTCGGGTCAAGGTTGAATCGTCTTTGGGAAGGTCAAGGTTGACCACAATCTTCTCTTTCTTCTTCGCCATTCATTCACCTCCTTCTACATATCCTGTTCCTTGCTGCTGGTGTACACCAAAATGGCGTAAGCGATGTGAATCATTGGGATAAATCCGAGAACAATGCCGTAGAGCATTCCTTCGCTCATCTGTGCACCTGAGCCCGATACCCAGAACATGATGACCAGCATGACGATCAAAAACAGCGGCATAGCAACAGCGACAACAATGTAAGATTCAGCCAGAAGAGCAATTGATTCAAGGAACATTTGGAGGCGTGTTCGATTCTCACGCATGTAGTGTTCAGCACGGTTGAGGAAGAAGAGTTTCAATTGTCCACCAGCGGTCAGTGTTCCGACCATACCTTGGAAAAATTCAGTTAACCAAACGGAAGCTGCCCGGTCAACACTCAGTTTGATGGCGGTGATCAGGTCATATCCAAGAAGCGTGACGTCTCGGTAGATCATGGCAGCGTCATCGGCTACATCGCCGTAAATTTCCTTGTTCATGGCAAGGGAGCGGAAAATCTTGCTCGGGGTTGCATTAGCAGCAGCCATGGCTGCGGTGTACGATGCTGCGTATGGAAGGTACTTCTCAATCATGTCACCTCGGCGCTTCTTCTCTCGAGCAGCGCCTCCCTTGTTGTACTTGAACGCCCCATAGGGAATGATGAATCCTCCAAGAGCGACGATGAGGACTTTGAAGAGCGGTGGGAACACCTGAAGTTGATAGTCAGGACAACCATTCCCTTGCAGTGAAGGGTCGATTAAACTGGGATTCCAATATTCCCATTCAAAGCAGGGATTGATGGATGATGCGTCCTGAATGCTCTCGTAAAACGCAATGACTCCGATCTCGGGCAGGAAGAAAACGGCCACAAATGCCCACGACATCAGGGTGATGGCAATGGAGGTGACGATGACGGTAGACAAGTAAACCTCGGGCATCATTCCAATGGAGGCCTTGACGAGGTCCGACGAAAGCTCCTTGTCGTTACGTGCTCGTTTTTTGACAAACCCACCCAGCAAACGATTGCAGATTCGTTGCCATGCCGTCAGGTCCATTGTACCACCACGTTCATTGTTGCTCAATCACTTCAAGCCGTCCACTCTGGCTAGAATTTCATTGGGGCGGACATAATATTCTGTGACCAGTTGGGATACTTGGTCAGCCTTTCGAATATCATTGAGAACCATCCATTCAAGAATTCGCTTTCTCGTTCGTAGTTCTCGTCGCATTTCTTCTTGGCTGTAATTGATTTTCACCATGATCTTCTCAAGAACATAGGATTTTCCGCTGAAGATGAAATCGTCGTTGGTTACGTCCCAACGGAATACTTCGTTGGTGATGACTTCCATTGAATTCGGATCGATACCCACAATCTCAACGATTTGCTTGGTGCGACGAACACGGCGGCCGTTGATGCGGGTCTGAATCTGAATACAACATGCTTCGAGAGCGGGGAGCAATACACGAGGGATGTCAATGGGCTTGTTCTCCAAACGGTGAACCAGTGAGGGAACAGAGTCAGCGTGGACGGTTGAGTAAGCACAGTGACCCGTGGCCATCGCTTGGAACAACACATAGGCTTCAGCACCACGAATTTCACCGACAATGATGTATTCTGGCCGTTCACGAAGGGCGGCTTTGAGCAACTCGAACTCACCGATCACTCCGTCGTCACTTTCACCACCGAATCCCTGCCGAGTCAATCCTGGAACCCAGTTGGGTTGGGGGATGTTGACTTCACGCGTGGACTCGATTGAGACAATTTTCATCTGCCAGGGAATAAAGATGCACATGGCGTTGAGCGTGGTGGTTTTTCCTGAAGCAGTACCGCCTACGAACAGCATTGGTACTTCGTTTTGGAAGGCAATCCAAAGATAGGCCGTCATCAGGGACGACATGGTTCGGAAGGCAACAATATCTGCAGGGGAGAACGGGTCGTCTTTGAACCGGCGAATACAGAACGACGAACCACGAGTCGAGATTTCATGGCCGAGTTTCATGACAATTCGAGAACCGTCCATCAGCGTAGCGTCAAGCAAAGGTTCAGCAACGGAGATGTGCTTTCCACAACGTTGTGCTAGTTTGATGACATAGGATTCCAATTCATGGTCGGTTTCCCAAACGCAGGTCGTTTCCACAGATTCGAATTTACGGTGGTATGCGAAAATGGGGACGTTGGTCCCATCCATCGAAATATCTTCAACGTTCACGTCGTTCATGAGCACGTCCATTTTGCCGTAGCCAATGAGGTCGCGTCGGAGGTAATAGAAAATCTTCGACTTGGATTTTTTATTGATTTTCATGCTGTAGGCCGTGATGACCTTGTCCATTGCTGTTCGAACGTAGGCGTCAGGATTAGAATCTATTTCCTCAATATTTGCTGTGAGCGAACGAATGAAAATATCCATGATTTCGTCCCGTTGCTCCTGCTCTTTCTTGGTGAGGGGCGGTTCAATAATCTGGTAAATGATGTTGAGCGTGGTCTTGTCACGAACAATACGAGCAAAGGCATGAGGTGGCATGACGGGGTACTTGTCCATCTCGTCGTACTGTGCTCGTTGCTTGGCTCGCTGACGTCGCTCTCCACCACCCTTTTTTCTTGCCATGGTCATCAACACCGCCGAACGCATTTCGCTACAACATCTCCCCGACTATAACACTTGGGTGAAAATTGCCTCCAAAACGCCCCCCTGCCCACATTTTCAAGCGTGCCGGTGAGGGCGGAATTTACGCTTCTTTCAGCCCGATGAGCCAAGATGAACAACGCTCTTGCAAATCGTTCAAATCCTCATCGTTGTGCAAAACGACGTTTGCCTGCTCAATCAATTGGTCAAGGCCCCAGCCACGTTCTCGTTCGTTTCTCGCCTCGAAGGCAGCGCGGTCTCCGTCTTCGGAACGCCCACGCTGCTGAATTCTGCTGAAACGAAGTTCGGCGTCAGTGACGATCGCCACCGTTTGGTAGGCCTCGCCCCAGCGGTTGGAAAATACCTCGTCCTCTGCCGTTCCTCTCAAGCCCTCAATGAGTACGATGTCATGGTCATTCAGAAGCAAATCTACTTCATCGCAAAGACGTACTGCGAGTACATTTTCACCGAACTCTTGGCGCAAGGCCGCAGCCACTTCGCCGAAAATGTTGGGCGATTCAACGAGCCCCTGCCGTCGAACTTCAGCTCGAATCATGTCGCCCATGGAGACGACAGGAATTCCCGTTTGAGCCAAGACGGCTGCAAATTCTCCTTTGCCTGAACCGGGCATTCCGCAAACGGCAAAGACCCGAGCCATGAAGGATGGCCTGCGCCCTTCGCTCATGAAGATACCTCAATAAACACCGAGAAAGTTCAGTTTGAAAACTCTGAACGGCCCCACCGTCGGTCCATGAGTTTCCACAACACTGCTGATGCAAAAATAAGCATGATCGAGATGGTGATCATGCCCATATAGCCTTGCTGAACCATGGTTTCGTCGTACATTTGAGAGGTGGCAGCAAGTCCGTCTTGTGAGGCCCGCTCCCACCAGTTGCCGTAGAGAGAGACATCTCCTTGTGTAAAGGAGAGAAGGAATAAGCCGAGAAGGGGAAGAACCGTTCCAATCCAAAACCAGATCATGATCGATGCGTCGAAGATCGCCTTGTTGGGACGCAGCCCCATCAAAAATGCAGTCAAGGCCACGATGTAAATCGAATTTGCAAACATCACAATAATGCTCGTTGGCAAGGATGCCCATTCGTCCAACCGCCAAGCCATCAAGACGATGAAAATCAAAGAGATCCACGATGTTGCAAGGAAGTAAACCACGACCTTTGCTCGGATTAAATCAGGAACTTTCAACGGAAGTCCGTTCATGAATTCTGGGGAATCAAGAATGGTGAGCCAGGAATAAAAATTGAATCCGAAAAAGCCCAAGAATGGCGCATAGGAAAGGAGATTGATGGGGATGGGCGCCTCGGCGAAATCAACAAGCCATGCCATTCCAAGCAACACCAACAGAGGAATGGCGTACGAGACGGTCATCTTTTTGATGGCACCAGAACGAAAGAGGTCAACGAATTCTTTTGCCACGATCAAACGAACATGACCCCGTCCAAGGAACCTCAACCTGGCATAGGTTGGAGCTAACAAATCCCCTTGTTCAACGACACTGACATCAAAATCATCGAGAATCAAGAGAGCGGCCACAAAGCCGATGCCGATGGACAACATCAATCCGAGGATGATGAATATCCCATTCTGACTTGATTGAGCAGCCAGGCCCCACAGCAAGAGGTTGGAAGGCAATGCCCCAATTCCAATGGCGATGCCCAAGGCGACAATAGCCACAGGACCGACGATTGTAAAGGGGCGACCTCTCAGCCAAAGCGAGGAAGCAAGGAAGGAAAGCGCCAGACCTTGTCCCAGCGTGGTCGCCATAGCAAGCCAGGTCCAGGGAAGCGATGACCAGAGAAGCGGTGTGCGAATCCCTGCAAAGCCGTCCATGAGAATACCCAAGGCCATGCCGCTGATGATGGGAGTCAAAATGAGAAGAACATAGAACAGTAAATCTTTCACGAAATAGGCAAAATGTGCCATTGAATTTGGCAAGGGTTGGAGGGCTGGCGCTGCAAGAAGGTGATTTTTTGTGCCTGAGCGACGAAGGATGGCGTCTCGACCCATGAAGGCAAAAGTACCCATTCCCAAGGAGAACATGAACAGAGGAAGATGCAGTGCAAAGCGGAGTTCCTGCCATGTGAATGTTTTAGCGTCCAGATCAGAGGATTGGGCGGTTGAATCACCGACCAGAAATTGCAGACCGATGGTCGAGATGGCGGTGACGAGCGTGAGCAAGAGCGGAAAAAGGACGATCTGACGCTTCTTGGCAAATTCAACACTCTTGCGAGACTCTTCGATGAACATAACACGGAAGGTGGCAGAGAATGCTGCCCACCCACGCAGCGGTTCATTCAGGTTCACATCGTGAGCAGAGGTTCCCAGTCCTCCTTTTTGTTCAAGAACGTCATCGGTCCATGGCCGTGACTCAATGAACGTACCCGCCACCTTCATTCCTCCGAATCATCGTGTGTTACGCCCTCTTCTTCGTGCCGCTCCACGTCCTCAATCGAACGTCCAACCAGACGAATGAAGACGTCCTCAAGAGTTTCATCGGAGGATTGTTTCAAGCCCTTGACCGTTCCAGCGGCAAGGACTCGACCGTCGTTGATAATAGCCATGCGGTTGCACATCCGTTCGGCCATCTCAAGAACGTGCGAGCAGAGGAAAATTGTCCCGCCTTCTTCCACGTGATTGAGCAACCATTCTCGGCATTTTCGCTGATAAATTGGGTCGAGATTCGCAAAAGGCTCGTCCAGGAACAACAATTTGGGTTTGTGAATGAAGGCACTGGCCAGCATCACCTTTTGGCGCTGACCTTTGGAAAGGTCCTTGCACATCGTGTCGCGTTTGTCTTGGAGGCCGAACCAGTCCAGCCAATGTTCAACCTTGGCAAGCATGTCGTCCACCCCACGGAGTCGTGCCACAAATTCCAGGAATTCTGCGGGCGTGAGGAAGGAAGGTGGCGATTCTGATTCCGGTACGATACCGATGTTGGCTTTGACTTTCTGAGGGTCGTTAACAGCATCCACGCCAAGAACTTCAATCCGTCCTTTGCTGGGTCGCAGTTGACCTGTTAGGAGTTTGATAAAAGTCGATTTTCCTGCTCCATTAGGTCCGAATACACCGAAAAACTCACCCGAGTGAACTTCAATATTCAAGGGATGAAGGGCGATGAAATCACCATACTTCTTGGCCATGTCTTGTGCACTGACCAAAGGAGCGCTGGCCTTACTCATGGTCGGCTTAGAAGGGTGCCAAATATCATACCTTGGTTGGCCATCATTGGAGAAGGGGCGATGAGATATTGAAGAAGGACATCATGGCAGAATCATGAACCCACCGGAAAGTGATGTGCTCAACATTGAACTCCACGCCATCAATGAGGAGCTTGAACTCGGATTTTTCGCATGCCTTAGCATCAATCGACCCGACAAAATGAATGCGCTCAACGCCGAAGTCATGAACGATCTAAAAGCCATGTGTGCTTGGGTAGAGGCACGTGAAGATGTCCGCTGTTTGGTCGTTACCGGAGCACCACCCAACGAGCCACCCGAGGGCAAGCGATCAAAACCTCATGCCTTCGTAGCCGGCGCAGACATTACCGAATTCGTTGGAGCCGGGAGTGAAACGATTCGGGTCAAATTCACCGACAATGCTGTAGAGGCACTGTGGAATCTAAGCAAACCAACCATTGCCATGGTCGACGGTTTCGCATTGGGTGGAGGCTGTGAAGTCGCCTGCTCGTGCGACATTCGTATCGCCAGTAACCGCTCTAAATTCGGCACGCCCGAAATCAACTTGGGGCTCATTCCAGGCTACGGCGCTACTCAGCGTTTGGAACGCCTGGTAGGTTACGGCAAGGCCCATGAGATGATCATGACTGGAGAAATGGTCAACGCTGAGGAAGCACAACGCATCGGTTTGGTCAATCACGTTGTGGAACCAAATGAATTGGAAGCCACCGTGTTCAAGATGGCCCGAACCATTGGTAGCAAATCCTCCCATGCTCTTCGAGTTGGCAAAGAAACACTGCGAACTGCCCTCGATGTCAGCCTCACCGAAGGCGTGGCTGTTGAGGCTGAGGCCTTTGCTGGGTTGTTTGACAGTGAAGACAAAGAAATCGGAGTTCAGGCTTTCATCAACCGAACGACCCCTGAATGGAAGCACAAGTGAAACGGCTTGCTGCTACAAAACGTCGAGCCTGACGGCCGTGTGAGAGGGGGCCAATGCCCCCCCTCTGCCCGAGAGACTGCTCGGGAACAGCGTTGGTAAGGACAACCTCAACCCTTGGTGTATCGAATCCCTCGAAGTTTGAGGTACTCGAAGAAATGCGCAAGATGCCGATTGTGCTTCTTGCGAAACCAATGTTCAATCACTACAACATCCGGAGAGGTTGATAGTGGACTGAAGGCCCATTTAGGCCGTTGCATCAATTCATTCAACATTCCTTCGTTCTTCACTGCCATTTCATCAGGTGAACCGCAGCAAGGACCCGTTGGGATTCTCTTAATTGGGATTCCCTTTCGGACCGCATCTTCCACTTTCATCTGCTTTGCTTCACGTTCACCGCTGTCTTGCTCTTGAGATTTAGCGCCTTGATGCTCAGCCGACCGTTGCTGTCGAACGTGGGGTTTCAACTCATGTCGCCTAGTTTCAGAATTGTACCGATAATCCCGGTTGTTTTTGTTGCCCTTCTTTTTTCTGCCTTTCTTGTTATCTTTCATGTTTTAATCTCCATACTTCCAATGCTTTGCCAATCGTACTGCGCAGAAACGCGCACAAACACCGCCACTTGGCGATGCGGCGCTTCCGCATGTCGTTCGCATTAGCTCGTCTTGGCTGTGGAGATCAATTCATGATGGGGCCTCTCTTGCAGATCTGCACTTATAATTTGGACATCAGAGTATATAAAAGGTCCACATGGGACTCTGTTAAAACTCTGGACGATGCTGAATAAGATGAACAAATTATTCGTTCATTTCATCTCGTAGCGCTGCCAAAGCACCGCTTGCACTGGGAAGAGGAGGCAGCGTCAATGGCATACCATCAGGGCCAACCAAGGGAGGTAATTCCTTCCCATCAGAGCCCATGATTACGGGCATGGTTGGTTCGGGCTTTGCTTGCTCAACGGATTCAAACCCTACGTCGAGAGGCAAGCGTAATTTGAGGATGCGGCCCTCATCAATTCGGATAAAAGTTGCACCGTAGACATGCCCTGGTTCGGGGTGCTCGGGTTCAACCATGACAGAATGGCCGTGTCCGGGCGTTTGGAGCAAGGCAACGAGGTCTTCACCCGATGCATGGTCCTCCCACATGCGCGCGGTCGAGGCTCGGATTTCGGCCATTTGCCCCATACGGCGACGCTTGATGCGTTCTCTGATGGCTTCATGACGTTGACGGCGGTCGGTCACCGTCATTTCAATATCAGCGTCTTCAACTGATTCCGGACTCACGTCAACCACATATTCATCGGCAACGTGAACGTCTTCAATCTCGACTTCTATTTCTTCACCCTGCGATAGCATGGCTGCTTGAGCGGCCTCGGCAGCGGCTATTTTCGCCAACTTGCGTTCTCGAAGTGTTGCCCCGTCAAGAGAGTCAACGACTACTGGAGCGGGAAGATCATCCTCTTCCTCATCTTCAGTTTCTACGACAACTTCGGGTTGAACTTGAGCCACAGGTTGAGGGCGTGGCCGTTGGCGTTGTTGAGCAGCGGATGGTGCACCGCCCAAGTTGACCCACAGAAAGGCAAGAACACCCATTGCTCCAACAAAACCCCACTTTGCTTCATCGGTCAATTGACCGACCGTGGAGAGATAAAATGCAAGCACGGAGACAAAGAGCAAACCTACGACGGTCCTCGTAAACCCCATGTCCCTCAGCCAGCCGACTCATTGATGCTTTATGACGGTGATGGAGGGACTCGTCGTAAGATGGATGAAGCCTTCAGGGCAATTGTTCCAACAACTGCTCAAGCGCACGCCTGCGGTGGCTGAAGCGGTGTTTCACATCGATTTCAACGCCTCCAAAAGCCATCCCGTGGGTGCTTGTCGGTCCAAGTTCGCCTGCTGGGAGTGGTTGGCCGAAGTCATCCAAATCGAGCGGCACGAAAACAGGGTCATAGCCAAAACCGTGACCTTCATGGATTTCGCTTGCAAGCGAACCCGGACATTCGCCAAGGCCGACGAGCATGGACTTCCCATCCCAAAGTGCGGCAACTGCATGATAGGAAGCTGCTCTCAAGTTCTTGTGCTGAACGGGGTCCTCACTCTCCAAATGTGTCAAGAGGCGCAGGAGACCTTGGCATCCAATCGTTTCGTGAACATAGGACGAGTAAACACCTGGAAAACCATCCAGGGCGTTGATAAACAACCCCGAGTCCTCAACCATGACCATGGCATCTGAACTTGGAAGGTGTGCTTTGGCTTGTTCAAGTTTTGAAATCGCAATGTCCTGCAGGGAGTCAGATTGTGGTTCAACAATTGCACCTTCTGGAACGACGAGTTGTTCAATGGTATAGCCCAGTGGACCAAAATGAAGTTGCGCTTCTTCCAATTTGCCAGGGTTGCTGGTGAGAAACCACACGGTTGCTTCCATGCATATCCCAACCCCATGCAGCATATGACCATGACTCTTGCATGTACAAAGGAAGATGATACATCGGTCAAAATGGACTACGTTCATAGCCTCAAGACTCAACCGCAAGGCATGGTCTCCGACTGGATGGTAGTAGCACTTGGTGGCGCTATTGGCGCCGTTCTTCGCTTTTATGTGAGCGAAACTGTCTCCTCTGAAGGCTTTCCTTGGGCAACGCTCACTGTCAATCTGATCGGGTCTCTCTTGTTGGGCGTGATGACTGCAGCAGTTGCTGCCAGCACCCTCAGCGAAACGCAAGCTCTGCTCCTTGGAACCGGCATCTTGGGGGCATTTACAACACTCTCAACCTTCTCGGTGGAAACCGCTACGCTCTATGATGAAGAGAAATGGTCCTCACTGCTCGGCTATGTTGCTTCCTCTGCCCTCGGTGGACCCTTGCTTGCTCTCGTAGGATGGAGGGTGGGAAGCAGCGTTCTTTTCCCGCTCACTTGAGGATAGCAAGCATGCGGTTTAATGCAAGAAGAGAGCCCTCTTGGACCTCTTCTGGAACACTGACTTGGTTGGGGATTTCACCGTTCACCAAGCGTTCGAGAACGTCCATGAGATAGGCTGGATGAATCATGTACATGGTTGAACAAGGACAAATTTCGTCGTCAAGGCATTCAATGTGCTTGTCTGGATGCTCCCGCGCCAGCCGTGCAACCATGTTGATTTCAGTTCCAATTGCCACGTTTGAACCAGCAGGCAGGTCATTGACATAGTTGCGAATATACTGGGTTGAACCGTTGGTATCTGCGAGTTCAACGGTCTCTTTAGGACACTCGGGGTGTACCACCACAAGTCCGTCAGGATATTGCGAGCGGAAGTCGTGTATTTGTTGAGGCGTGAAACGCTTGTGAACGGAACAAAAGCCGTGCCAAAGAATGATGCGTGAGTCTTTGATTTCACCCATGGCCCCAATCCCTGGCGTCCAAGTAGGCATTTTTTCTTCGCTGATACCCATGGCCAAACCC
This sequence comes from Candidatus Poseidonia sp., assembly GCA_030829545.1. GTDB lineage: Archaea > Thermoplasmatota > Poseidoniia > Poseidoniales > Poseidoniaceae > Poseidonia. The sequence goes on from JAURAI010000001.1 coordinate 78,718, forward strand.
GTATTTCTTCCAAGATGTTGGTCGGGGAAAAACAACACCGCACCATTGGGACCTGCACGCTCAAAAGCCCAATTCAACACGCCTTGAGCGTTGGAAGACGTACAAACCACGCCACCATGACGGCCGACAAAATCCTTCAAATCAGCGCTTGAATTCATGTAGGTCACCGGTACCAAATAAGCTTCGCCATCCTCTGCTGGATGTTCTGGGTGATCTCTGTCAATCGGGTCATTCAATCCCGATTCTGCGAGTATATCGGCCCAAGCAACCTCTACTTCGCTCAGGGTTGCCATGTCCGCCATCGAACAACCAGCTCTCATGTTGGGAAGAATCACTGACTGGTCTTTTGAGGTGAGAATATCAGCAGATTCGGCCATGAAGTGAACGCCACAAAAGACGATGTACTTGGCGGAGGAATCTGCTGCTTTTTGACTGAGCATGAAGGAATCGCCGAGGAAATCTGCATGCATCACAATACTGTCTCGTTGATAATGATGGCCGAGAATCAACAAGTCCTCGCCAAGCTGCTTCTTCAAGTCTTGAATGTGGTCGGCAATGGCCTGTTCTTCCATGGACAGCGAGGTGTCCATGAAGTCAACAGAACACATCGGTAGGCTAATGCTCATGGCTCTCATGTAACCCAAGCCTTTACCCTTTTTGAATGAACGGATAGGGCGTGAAGTTTGAAAACACCCATCGGTTGCGCAGAACATGGCCTTCCATGCCACCCAACGACTGCACCTCGGTGCGGAAGCAGAAGTTTGGAAGGGGACATGGTTCGGAAACGAGGCCGTCAGGAAACAACGACGGCCGCGTGCGTGGCGTCACCCAAACCTCGACCACCGGTTGGGCGTACGGCGGATGGTCAGCGAAGCACGATTGCTCGTGAAAATACGACGATGTGGGCTCTCAGTACCTGCAGTTTGGGATTTGGACTATGAGGGTGGCCAATTGATCATCGAGTATCTTCAAGGCCGCCCCTTAATCGAGGTACTCAACGATGAAACGACAACCGAAGAGATGGTTGAGTTCATTCTTCAGCGCGTGGGTGCGAGCGTGCGTCGCCTCCATCGAGAAGCCGTCACACATGGAGACCTTTCGACCAATAACATCCTCATTGATGGGGACCGGGTCCACCTCATTGATTTCGGCCTTGCTTCCATCGAATACGATGTCGAGCGATTTGGCATTGACCTGCATGTACTGGATGAAATTTTAGGCGCTTCTCATCCACAGTGGGAAGGTGCAATTGACCATGTCATCGATGGCTACCTCAAGGCTGAAAGTGAGATGGGCGAGGCTCCGATCCTGCAAGGAGGAAAGGTTCCCTCTGCCAAAGAAGTTCACACGCGACTCGAGGATGTACGTACTCGCGTTCGCTATCACGGCTGACGCAGTGTGCGCCGTTCGCTCTGGCGCTGCCACATGTTCCAAGCCACCACTACAAAGGCAAGAAGGACGCCTGCCTGAAGAATGAAACTTGAATAGAGTCTTAATTCAGGTTCCCATGAATGAATTTCCAAAGTTTGAATCTCCCCATCCAATTCAAAGTACACCAGATGATGCTCGAGAACCTGTGGGCCCCACTGCTCCTTTGTGTCCGAAGTCAAGATTTGCGTGGTATTTGCGTCAAGTTCGACAAAGTAAATTTCCCTATCGAGATACTTATCTTGAGGGGAAAGGGGATTGAGGTGGTCGCGAACGGACCACGCCATGACACCGTGGCCGATGGATGGGTCTGATGCATGATATTTTGGATTGCTCGCAAGCCACTGCGTGGTGGATGAACGGTTGTAGAGAACCAAGCGGTCGGTTGCGCTTACGTTCACCGTTACGGCGAGATGCTCACGGGTAAAGGCGACGTCAACAATACTGGCGTTCTCCATGTCCACCGGCGTCAACCATGTCTCGAGGATGGCGTCTTCTTCAGGAAGAGCAGAGGCATTGATTTCATAGGCCACTTGACCTGAAACACCCAATTGAACGATGTTCACGGTGGTCGGAGCAGCGTTGATGACGAAGGCGATTTCTGAACCGGTGCAGGTGATGTAGCGAATATCATCGACGGGCGTTTGTGTTGGGTTGATAGAATCCCCGTTGAGGTTCATCGCCTGCAATTCACCATTGGCCGTGTACACGATGACCGGGCTTTGAGCGAATTCACACATCAGCAGCATGTCATGTGCGGGCATCGCAATGATCGATTGGGGCGAAGCGAGATCGTTGAGATCATACGTGAAGAGATGGCTTTCATTTGTGACCACAAGGGCCTCTTGAAGAAGGGCGTAGGTCGAATTCATGTTGAGGCCAGGGACGGTGAGCCTCTCAGCCTCGTAGTCTTCCATTGAAAGGTCATGAAGCACCAGAACAACGCCTTCCGTTTGATTGTCAAGTGTGACCAACCACCCGTCGGCTGCGGCCGTTGTTTGAGGGGCTTCTACCCCGCCTGCGGGCAGTGAACGATGGGTCAAATCCCATGTGACAACTGCCATGACAACGATCAAAATTGCAACAGCCATTCTTCCCGTCTCCCTGCTGCTTGGCCTACGGTATTGCTTCCACATGATCTTGGTTCGATATTGAACAACGCCCCATGCCTTTTGGGGACGGGTGAGGACCGTTACAATCCGAGCGTTCATCGTCCGCTCGTCAAAGAATTTCCACCATGTATTGGAGGTGCGGTCCGCCATGGAAACCGCAGCACCTGCCACGAGCATGCCGCCGATGATGTCAACAAACCAGTGAATGCCGAGGTAAATGATGGTAAATGCGGTGAGGAGCGTGTAGGCAAGGACCGTATGTCGGTAGCGGTTCCACCGACGGTCATCGTCAAATCGGGTCAAGCAGAGCCACACAGCGAAGGGAATCCCAATGTGAAGTGAGGGCATGCCGTTGGTAAAGGGGTCAACGCGACGAAACCAGTCGGCGATTTCGGGCGTCAAGGTGTAAGCCAGCGTTTCCATTTCGGGTATTGCATCCCCCGTAACTCGTACGTTGAAGAACAGGTAGAATGGCACGGCAAAGATGTAAACCCAAGCAATCGAGAGGGTGACACGGTCAGCCAACCAGCGGTCATCAAAGTAGGCAAAATAGAACACCGAAACATAGCAGATGAACATGAAACCAGCCACGTAAAAATGAGTGAGTGCTTCGGTCAACAGTGGATGTTCAAAGGTTTGCTGAACCCATAAAACCAGGTTGCCCTCAATGGCCCAAATGTAAGGTGTCATGTCCAGCCCGGTACTCGCCATGAGGACGCGGTCGATTTGGTCAAGGCCGTCTTTCGCATTGTAAATAGCGAAGACGATGAGGATGTGAATCCAGTATCGTCGGAAAAAATCAACAAATGGAGGGAGGGATATCTTCGCCCAAGGGGGTTTGAACACTGGCAAAAGGATGACGCCGAGAGCGAGAGCGCTGATCATCCAGGTCAAGTAGACGCTCTGCATAGCACTCACTCCGCTGGTCGGTCATGGCCTCTTCTTCATCAAGGCGTCGTCCCTATGGCCGAAATAAAGGCGTTCTCTCTACCATGCGCCGTGAACGTAGGGGCGGCCACGGTCGGGGTCGCGGCGAAGCGCGAGGTCGTGGATTCGCTCAAATCGGTAAATCCCGCTCGAGCAGCCCTGCTGCCATTCAAAACCAAGGGCGTATTTTCCAACCGTTCGAATGTGAGGTTTCTCAGCTGGCAAGGCTTCGATTTGACGACGAAGGGTACGACTTGCGTCGTCGTCGTTGCGCATCGGTGAGCACTTGGCACAGGGGCAAGCATGGCGAAGGTCGTCGTACGTCACGGCGTAGGTTTTACCGTCGTCGTAGGTGAGTTCCATGTCCTGCTTTCGCCTCTCAAGTTTGGTGAGTGTAGGAAGCGTTTCACTCATCATTTCACCTCAAATGATTTCCAATCCGCCGTCCGAACCGTCCGAAAGTTGGTCTTGGATGGCTGCAACGACTTTGGCGAAGGCAGTAGCGGAAGGGCCGTCCGGTTCTGAAACAATCCGATGAACACCGTCATCCCCGCCCCGAACAAAGCCTGGGTCAAAGGGTAGGGCACCGAGGAAAGGTACGCCAAATTCTTCCGCAGTCGATTTGCCACCTCCTTCTTTGAAGATGTCGAGGGTGAAGGAGAAGTTACCTTCCCCGTCAGCTGATGTCGTGATGGTTTTTCCACCCGGTGCGGCGACGGAAAACTCGCTACCTGGCGAAGCGGTACCGCGCACGGTGAAGCCGCTCATGTTCTCAACCACACCAATCACTGGAACCTTCAAGGATTCTGAAAAGGTGATGGACTTGCGACTGTCCAAAAGAGCAACCTGCTGAGGTGTGGTCACAATGACCATGCCGTCAATATCGGGGAGCGATTGAGCAACGGTAAGAGGTTCATCGGATGTACCCGGTGGGAAATCGATGACGAGGTAATCCAATTCTCCCCACTCGACATCACCGATGAATTGCTGGATAGCACCCAATTTGATGGGGCCTCGCCATACGACGGGGGTGTCTTCGTCTTCGAGTAAAAAGGCCATGCTGATGACTTTCACGCCCAAGTGGCCTTGGGCGGGATGAATGCGCTTATTCTCAACGTGAAGCCGACGGCCATCAAGCCCCATCATCTTTGGAACATTGGGGCCTGTAATATCGATATCAAGAATGCCCACAGCATACCCTTGTTGGGCAAGAGAAAGGGCGAGCCCGGTAGAAACGGTTGATTTGCCAACCCCACCTTTGCCCGAAAGAACCATAATTTTGTGTTTGATATTGCGGCCAATCTCTTCCATTGCCATCTTTCGCTTCATTTGTGCATAAGCCTGTTCCATCTGTTTTTGCTCTTGAGGCGACGGTCCTGCTGGTGCAGCATCGTCGCTTCCTGGGTTCGTGATGGTTACGGGTGAATCCGCCATGCTCCAACCATCCTACAGGGCTACTTCAACCCACCCACACTGGAGTGTGCATCATCGGCTAAGGTCATGTGCATCCAGCCCTGAACGCTCGCAGTGATTCCAACGAAGACAATGACCGTGAAGATGTTCCACGACATCCCTCCGTAGGCCCATGCCAAACCAAGCGTCAACGGAAGAGCAGGGATGGTAGCCATTCCATTGGTGCGCCTGCGCTCAAGCCTCGAAGGAGCGTCTTGAATCCACACGGTCAGAGGTCCAAAGAAGAAAATTTGGAAGGTGATGGAAAGAGCAACAAGACGGAATAGGAGGTGCCATTCAAGCGAGGCCGCTACAACATGCATTGCGAAAAGACCTGCAAACGTGCCCAGATTGACACCGAATGCTTTCCAAGGCACATGGCGATGTCGAGGGCCTTGTATGTGAAATCATGCTTCTAAAGAGAAAGCCTTGATAGGTACTCACAGTCTCCTTTCCTTTGATGAAAGTCCTCTTTGTATGTGTTGGAAACTCATGTCGCTCCCAAATGGCTGAAGGGCTCGCTTGCGAGATGGGATTTGACGCCAGTTCGGCAGGTACACACCCTGCGGATGAGGTTGCCATCAATGCCAAGCGCTTCCTTGAGGGACGCGGCATTGACACCAGCGAATTAACACCGAAGATCGTCGACCAATTCAAAGCAGAAGACTTCGACATAGTCATCTCAATGGGCTGTGGAGTTCACTGCCCCGTGATGCGCATCGATGAGGATTGGGAACTCGAAGACCCTGTCGGGCAAGCCTATGAGGTGTACGAAGCAACTGCAGCGGAAATTGAACGCCGCCTCAAGCTGCTGCTCACTCACTCCTCTTCGGATTGAGGAACGTCGCCCACGCCGTCAAGGTCGATGCGAAGAACGCTAACGGTTCGCATGGTGCCGCCTTCGGTCGGTACTTCTTCAGAACCGCATTCAATGTGCTGGATGTGAATTGTTGCAGGCAAACTTTGTGCAATGTGTCCGTTTCTTCGTCGGCAAATCTCAGCAACATCAACGGCGCGAGAGATGGTCGCCCCACGTGCGACGAGTTGAATAGCACGATCTCCGGCCTCCATCGCCATCACAACGGCGCGTACATAGGCGTGCAGGGGTTTTTTTCCAATGAAAATGGTTCGGCGGTCAGTCATGGGGCTCTCCATACGAACCTTGGGCAATTCACCCCATAAAATTTGACAATTCAACGACCAAAAGAGGCTCGCCGTAGGTCAAAGAGTGCGAGCGCCGGGACTCGAACCCGGGTTCAGGCGTTGGCAACGCCCGGTGATAACCACTACACTACGCTCGCTCGCATGCTTGCGACTTGGAGGGAGTTTAAACCATTGTCGGCGTGAACCTTAGCGTGCCTTCGGCTCACAGTGCGTCAGTTACAGGGGAGACCATAGGTTCTATTGCATACCGAAACGGTCGTTGCCCCCGTCGTTGCCTTCGTTGCTTCGCATGAGAAGCGCAAGAACCAGGCCCGCGGCGAGAAGAATACCGACCCCCACGAGCGCTAGAACCGCTAGGCTCAAACCTCCACTGCCATCCACTGGGGAATCGGATTGGGAAAGTTCGATGACGGCGTCACCAAGATTGACTTCTCCGTAGATATCAAAGGCGCGCAGTGAAATCTCATGAAACCCAAGAGGTGTCCCTGCGCGAACTGAAAGCAGAGCAGTATAATTTCCATCACCTGCTACTTCATCTCCGCCATTGAGCCCGTCATCGTACATCAAAACCCACGATGTGATGCCGACTGGGGAATACACTGCCATGTTGATTTGCACCCGTTCAATACCGTCTGGGTCGCTCACAGTGACGGAATATGGAATGTTTTCGAGGTCACCTTTGTTGATGGCAAAAGGCTGTGTTACAATCGTCGGGCGGTCGTTGAGAATGGTCACCTCAATGGATGACTCACCTCTGCCGTTGACGTGATGGGGCCCAAAGAAGGGATGTCCAACCGCCTCAGAAGTTTGCATCCACGTGCGATAGGACCCACTGGCGCCGAGCTGGTCGGTAAGAGAGACAAGCAGACTTTGGTCACCAGGCGTCATGCCAACTGGCATTGAAGCCATCGTTGCCCAGACATTGCCACTCTTGTTCAACGAGATCATCGGACCACCGTATTCCCGAAGATCCAGATTCACACTTTCTACACCGTGACCGTCGTATGCCTCGATGTTCAGAACGATGGATTGGCCCCGCTCGAGAGTCGAGGGGACCAATTCAACCGAGGTCATGCGGGGTGCTTGATTGACCACGAGAATGGAGCCTGAAGCGGAACTGCTTGCTCCAAAAGCATCGCTTGCTGTGACATTGAGAACCACGTCTCCAACCTCCAACCCTTGGACGACGATGGCAGTTGTAAAGACATCATCACCGACCGCCAAATCGCCTTCAAGCCCTCGGTCGTTGAGGGTTACGATGTCACCGCCAATTGGGCGCAAGTCAACTTCAACCGTTTCGAGGTTCCATTCTGAATCTTGAACGACAACTTCGAGATGGGCGATGCTACCCCCTTCTCCGAGAATGAGTCCTTCTTGCAAGCGAAGTTCACCGATCACAGGTGGAGAATTCTCGTCTTCACTCACAATGGAAGGCGACAGCACACGCTCGAGGTATTGCGATTCGACCACGGTCACCGTTTCATTTGATTCACCAAATGGAATTGACAAGGTGCGTTCCGTGCTGGAGAGGAGGCCCTGAAGTGGACCCACTGAAACGATGGTTCCAGAGGCCTGTCCTGATTCACCCGACCCACCATAGGAACCAGACCATTCGATCACCGAGAGGTTGTGCCCGTCTCGAGTGTCAATGCGAGGTATGCCTGCGCTGACCGTCAGCGTCAATCCATCCTGCTCGTCCAAACGCAGTCGGTCATGTTGAATCATGGGAATCGGCATGAGGCCGGTTTCACGGCCAACGGTCAAATCCCCCAAGCCATCTTCGGCTTGGGGAGCACTCGCATTTTGCTGAATTGGACTGCGTTCGGGTCGCTCATCACCTTCCGATGCATCGGCTCCAGTTTCTCTCCAAACAAGGCGGACGGTACGGTTATCCCAATCGGAATTCACAACTTGGTAGTCCCAAGTTTCATTGTGCGTAGCGCCAAGCCCAGCACCGTCAAAGAAATTGCCGCCGTTAATACCGGTGATGTTGAACCAGGATTCTTGATAGATGACATTCACCATGAACACTTCTTCTGTTGCATTGGCTTGAAGCCCGGTCTCTTCAATTCCACGAAGGACGCCAAACGTACCCTGAACATCTCCTGAGAGCGTTCCGTCCACGTGGAGGTCATCAATCAGTGTCGTACCGTTGACGATTTTGGTGTGGAGGTCCAGAATGCTTCCGTTGACCATGACCGACGCATTTTCATCTTGATCTTCAAAACCAAAAGTTCCACTGCCGTACAACTCTTCATGGTGTTGGATGCGAACACCCTCTTCCCAGTGCTCAAGCGTTGTGAATCCGTCCAATGAGACATCCAAACGGGTGCCATCGTCGATGAGAACGAAGTCTGCCATGGCTTCAAATTGTGTGCGCTGAAGAATGCGTTCACCGTCTACATCGTGATATTGGAAGTAGAATACCGAGAGTTCACCGTCGATATTGAGACTCGAGTTGTCGTCATCCTCTGAAACATTGAGGTCACCAGTTGCTTCGAGAAGGAGACTTTCTTCAATCACGCCTTCAAACAAGGAACGATTCAGATGGGCTTGTGATACATCAGCATGAATCACCGTAACGGTTTCCCCGTCGAGAACGGTTGTATCCAATGAGCCGTACCCACGGGCATCAAAGATTTGGGAGGTAAGAATACCTCCAACGATCGTTTCGTTTTTCCAGAGTTGAGTGAAGACGAGATCGAGGTCGGTTTGTCCATCATCGGTTGATTCCAATGTTTGGAAGCTCCCGTTCCCAAGTTCCCAAGAATTGAGGACTTCACCGGTACGCTGTTGCCATCCCTGTCCGTCAAAGACCAGAGAAAAACGTTGTTCACCCTCTTCAGTGGTGTAGTTTTGGTCCATGGACCACGATGTTGAAAGCAAGACTTCGTGGTCATCCATGGGTTGATTCCAAACACCTACCACCATGCTGCGTTCTTTTGAAACACTTATCGGCATCGTGTTGTGGCTGGTAATGTCCACGCCCAAATCGATGGTATCACCCCATTGGAGGCTCGTGTTGAAGGTCAACAGGGCCGTTCGCATCCCGTCCTCATGGCCCCACTCGAGTTGATGGTCCGTATCGAGAGCGACTTGGTCGCGTTGATGAAGCATGTTGATGTCCAAGCCGTAGGTTCCATTGTCCGAAAAAGTCAGCAGATAGGCGTGTTCGTTGGCACCATTACCGCTGGGCAACCAGTGGGTGTTGATGTCCACAGACGGAGCAGTAGCCTCTTCTGCTTGAATCGGCATTGTTGAAAGGATGAACATGCAAAGAAGACCAATACAAAGGCCTCGCCGCATGCTGTTCATGTAGAGAAGGTGGTGATGCTCCCCTTCAAGACTTTGGGTGTCTTGATTCCTCAGAGGTCAAGAACATAGCCAAACAAGAGCGGCAGAACAATCGTTGCATCGCTGTTGATATTGTACTTCGGGGTGTCCACTGCAAGTTTGCCCCATGTTATTTTCTCATTGGGTGGAGCGCCCGAATAACCTCCATAGGACGCCGTAGCGTCGGTAATCTGGGCAAACCAAGACCACAGAGGGACGATGTTCTCGAGGTCTTGGTGAAGCAAAGGAACGACACAGATGGGGAAGTCACCAGCGATTCCTCCTCCGGATTGAAGGAAGGCGAGCGGGCGTGTTTGGTTTTTGTAAAACTCGATGAGGTGGAGCATGTAATGCGTCCCCGAAGCGATGATTTCAGGCTTCACCACACCTTGAGAACAGCGCGCTGCGAAGATGTTACCGAGCGTAGAATCCTCCCAACCCGGAACGTACAGAGGGAGCTTCGCTCTGGCTGCTTCCAAAAGCCAGGAATGAGGTGCATCGTCAGAATTCACAGCGTCCAGACCATCAGAAAGCAGCAATTCGTAGAGGTATTCATGTGGCATTGCGGTGGTAGATTCTTGACTTGCTTTCGCCCACAAGGTCATGAGGTGGTCTTCGATATGCCGAATCGCCTCTTCTTCGGGAATACACGTGTCCGTGACACGATTGAGGCGTCGCTCCAAGAGCAGTGCCTCATCATCAGGGCTGAGATCGGCATAATTTGGAAGGTGGACATAATGCTCACCCGCAACCAATTTGAACAAATCTTCTTCCATGTTAGCGCCCGTACACGAAATAGCAGCAACATGACCCTGGCGAATCATCTGGGCCAAACTGCGCCCAATTTCAGCCGTGCTCATCGCTCCAGCAAGCGTGAGGAAAAGTTTCCCTTCACCGTTGAGGAGGTCGGTCAGTGATGCACTTGCACGCTGCAGTTCTCCTGCATTGAAATGGCGAAAATGTTCGTTGACAAAGGCTCGTATATTCACGATTTCACGCTCCAGTGGAAAATCGCTCAACCCGTTCTCTCTTGACCAATACAAGTCCTGGCATCGCTTCCATAAGGGCGGCATGAAGGTCATCAGCCACCGCATCCGGATCGGTTTGACCACAGGTAAAACAATCCACGGCTAACAAACCCCGGTCAGCGTAACAGTGAGCCGATAGGTGACTTTCGTCGATCAGAACGACTGCAGCAAAACCCGGTGGTGAAGTGCTGCCGTCGAAAGGGACGGCTTTTGAATGGACCTCAGTGGCTGGGCTGCGTTCGACGGCCGCCCTCATAAGTTCGAGGACGTGAACATGTGCGGTATCATCTGAAAAAAAGGCACCTGTGTAGTCCATGAATACATGCGCACCAGCATTTTGAGTTGATTTCATGCTATCACCTTACGAATGAAATTCTTTTTTTGGCGAGGCGAAGGCCTCATCTTGCTCGAAGTCCTCAAAGGAAAATGAAGGTGGGTCAGCGCGCTCTCCAGTCCCGCTGGACTCCCAACGGCCTTCCCGCTTCGCCAGAAGATGGCATGCGACAATTTTGGTCACGAGGCAGGCTGCGGTGAACTGCGTCAAAGGGGTATCATGTTGAGGGGTGATTTCGTTGACATCCGCACTGATGACGGTGATGTTGGGGTTGCCAAAGAGCACCTCGATGGTCTCTACTGCCTGCCAGTAGGACAGCCCTCCGGGAACGGGTGTTCCCGTTGCAGGAACAAGTGCCCCGTCAAGGCCATCGATGTCAAGAGTGAAGTGGACTGGTCCGCTCAATTGACGCAGGTTGTCAAGCCATTTGGACCATGCTTTGCCACCGGTGTGCGGATGTTGCGTATCGCGGGCAAAGAAGGTCGTGATGCGTTCGTCCGCAAGAATTCGTTGCGCTTCTTGCGACGAGTAGGCGCGAACACCTGCTTGAAGCAGCCGTCCGATACCGAGGTCTAAACTCCGTGAGGCTGCGCAGGCGTGAGAGAATATTTCGCCATTGAGATGAGAACGAAGATCGGCATGAGCATCCAATTGAACGACCGTCAACTTGGAAAGGTCACCACCGACCAAGGGGTGACTTGATGCAGCCTGTATGACGGGCGGCAAGATGCCGTGTTCACCACCCAAAAAGAGTGGAAAACATTGTCCATCGAGCCACGGTGTTGCATGGCCGAGCATCTCATCGAGTTGCAAACGAAGTGTTGGGGCTTGAGCCTCAAAGTCCTCCAGTGTCATGATATTTGCACCGGCAGGCAAATCCTCACCCAAGGTAGGGTCAAATAATTCTACTTGAGCACTGGCTTGAATACACGCTCGCGGACCCTCGGCGGTACCCATCCCGTAGGATGTTGTCAATTCATACGCTAACGGTATGACAGCGACATCAACTGGACCGCCTTGCGAAGGCAAGCCGAGGAATTGACGAGCATCAAAAAAGGCATCCATTCCGCCCGGCCAGCGAGCCTCCCCTCAAAGACTTGCCGATACCCATTCGGTACCGTTGATGAGAGACAACATCGTGTTTTCATGAAGTTGGAGGGAACACTTAATATGGGTCGGAGGACAATATAATATAGCAACGGGGACCGAAAACACGCGGTTACGGTGTCCGAAAAAGGGGTTGTAAAGATGGGAATGACATTAGCAGAATTAACCAAAGCCATTCAACAGCACATTGACCTCGGCATGGATTCTGAGGTCGCTCAGGGCATGGCCGAACACGCCTTGGGCTTCTTTGGATTCTACAATCGCATCATTGACAACGCCCTTGAGCCAACTGACCGCAACCTGTTTTACATGTTCCAAGATTATGACCTTCTGACGACCGAATCAGAAGAAACCACGCTTTGGGACGGCCGAGAATGGAGAATCCATTATTGGAAATTCAAGCCCGACCTCCGTGAGCGTGTCGAGGCTTACATGCAGCGAAATCTGCAAGAAGATGACATCGATCCCTTCGCCGACATCTACAGCACCGATGGACCGAGTATTTGGACTCGTGAAGGCGAAAAGGTTGCCAATCCAAACGCTTTCACCTCCGATTGGTGACATCCACCAGCATGCAAGCGTTTTTGATTCGCCGCAACGACGGCGAAGCATGCGAGTAGCAGTGGGACTTGTGGTCAGCATGCTGCTGGCAGGCATTCCAATCACGAGTGCTCAGTACGACCCCTTTCAACAAGAAGCATGGCCGGGTGAACCAATTGACAACCACATTCACCTCACATGGGCTACCTTGACCATGGAGGTCGGCGAATGGGCCGATAGCCACCCCGACATCGTTGACGTGACCAGTGCAGGAGAATCTGAACTCGGCAAAACGCTCTGGGTTGTTCGCCTTTCTGATTGGTCGATGGAGACCAAAGAAGACGGGACGGCCAAGGAAATGGTCTACATCGATGGCGGTCATCATGGAAATGAATACCTTGGTACTGCCCTGGCATGGTTGACGGCAAAATGGTACATCAACGGATGGGCAGAAGGAAATGAAGAGGCCATCAACGTCCTCCAAAACACAGAGCTTCACATTCTCATCATGCTCAATCCAGACGGCAACGATATTGACACACGTTGGAACATCAACCAGGTTGACTTGAACCGAAATTATGACCACTATTGGAATACCTGCCCTACAACACAACCGGGAAGCAGTGCCTTTAGTGAATCTGAAACTGCTTCAAATTCAGCCTACATGAATTCCTATATGACCGATGCAGACCTCTACGTGACAATGCACACCGGTGTTTGGATCATGCTCTACCCTTGGGGGAAGTGGCCCGAGCAGCCACCGGATTGGGAACTCTTCCACTTCATTCGAGATGATGTCCATGCGTCCGTGTCAGACATTCCGATTCAGAATGCGAACCAAGGCCTCTATCCAAATTGTGGGACAAGCCGAGATTACGGCTACGGCAAAATGGGATTCCCGACCTTTACCTTTGAAACCGATGATGAGCAATTCGTCCCCGGCACCTTTGAGTCCCTGCATGACCGCTTGGAAGAGGAAATGGACGTGATGCGTTACCTCATCAATGAGGTCTGGTATTGGCGAGCACGCCTGGATGTCCAAGCGCTCACTATCAGCGATGATACGGTTGAAATGACAGTTGAAAATCTCGGCCGAGCAAGCACTCCTAACGCTTCACTGCAACACTTGGATGCTTCGGGTGAAGTGGTATGGAGTTCTCCAATGGTAACCGTCAATGCCTCCAATGTCACCGAGGTCTCCTTTGACCTTGAAATGAAACCCCACAGCGATGGAACGTGGGAATTGATGTATCAAAAGCGGGTCATCAATGCATCTCAATGGGTCAATGAATCAATCAATGCGAGTTCCATTCAATTCGTGGAGAAGGATGAGGGCAATTTTTTGACTGGATTTGGGCTGTTTAATCCGTTATCTGTCATCCTTTCACTGCTCGGTATCAGCGTGATAACGAAGCGAGAAGATGAAGTCTAAATTCGCCACTTGGTATCATCGCCCCATCAAATTGAGGCGGTAGAACAAGCCAGCCCGAGCCATTTCATAGCAGAGGGCAAGGGAAAAGGTTTGAAGTGGGGGGGTTCATTGGGCGAAGCAAGTGATATCATGCAAGTAACAGTCAGTTCAGGCAACAACATCAACGGCACGCTCGTCCTTCCACTTTTCGAAGGCGCAGAATCCGTCCCAGAGACCAACGAAGGAATCCCTACAGCACTGAAGAGCCAAATCAATCGAGTCCTCGGTGATGGAGACTTCAAGGCAAAAGCCAATGCAACCATGTCCCTCATGGGCACCGAAGGCGGCAAAGCAATTCTTATCGGCCTGGGCAAGGAAGACAAGGCCGACCACCACACCTACCGAAAGGCAGGAGCAACCATCGTTGCGAGCCACAAGAAACACCACGGCAACGAAATGACCGTGTTCTTTGACACCTCTGATATCGAAGCCATGGCTTCCTTTGCTGAGGGCATGATGCTCCGTGATTACAGTTACGACCACTACAAAATGGCAGATGAGGATGACGAAAAAACTGAACTTTCAGCACGTATGAACTGCAATGAAGGTGATGCAACGGCGCTTTCTGCCGCCATTGACCGAGCAGCTTCCATCACCAGTGGCGTCCACCTTTCAAGGGACCTCGGCAACTGCCCTCCCAACGACATGTACCCCATGGCCTTCGCTGAGAAAGCGGAACTTTGGGCCAAGGAATATGACAATGTCAAGGTCCAAGTGATCGATTATGAAGCAGCAAAGCGCCACGGTATGGGCGGTTTGGTCGCAGTTGGAATGGGCTCCTCTCGAAAACCATGCATGGTCATCTTCACACTCAACGGTGACCAGAAGGGTCAGCATCCGGTTCTGGTTGGCAAGGGTATTACTTTTGACACAGGAGGTATCTCGCTCAAGCCAGGTGCAAACATGGACGAAATGAAGTACGACATGGGTGGATCTGCCACCGTCTTTGGAACAATGCAAGCCTTGGCTTCTTGTGGATACGACAAGAAAGTTGTGGGAATTACCTGCATGGCTGAAAACATGCCTGCTGCCAATGCTCAACGCCCAGGTGACGTCATCAAGACCCTCTCTGGCAAGACCATCGAGGTGCTCAACACCGATGCAGAAGGACGTCTTGTCCTCTCCGATGGGCTTTGGAAGGCTGGCACTGACTTCGATGCGGAGTACATCATTGACTTCGCAACCTTGACCGGTGCATGTGTCGTCGCTCTGGGACATGAAGCCACGGGATTGTGGTCCAATGACGAGGACTTCCGAACCCGCATTCACGAAGCCGGAAATGCTGTTGGTGAACTCGCTTGGCCTATGCCACTCCTTCCCGCATTTGAGAAGGAAATGACCGATTCAAAGATTGCCGATACACGCAATCTGGGTGCTGGACGGTATGGTGGAGCAAATACCGCTGCTGCCTTCCTGAAGCAATTTGTACCAGAACGTGGCGAAGGTGACGAAGCCAAGCAAATCACCTGGGCTCACATGGACATCGCTGGAACCTACTGGGGAGCGAAGACCAACAAGATGGTGGGTAACGGTGCTACAGGCATCCACGTTCGAACACTGGTGAAATTGATCACTGGACAGTGAGTTCAAACCAGCCCTTGCCCTCACTGTATGAGGGTCTCAATGTTGCATGGTGTCTTGATTAGGTTTATATCCGGTGACAAGTAGGCCACTATACAACCGATGGTTTAGTAGTGGTGGATTTTATGGCTGACGACGAATGGGAAGAGGAATTTCTCAAGCAACTGGAAGCCATGTTTACCAAGATGGGGCTTCCCTTCAACAAAGAACAACTGCGTGGCTTTTTGAAGCAATTCCGCGACCAATTTGAAGCCATGGGCATCAATCCTGAGAAGATTGCAAAGGGAGAAGTCAACTTCAATTTCGACATCTCTGAAATCAGCAAAATGCTTTCATCGGGGAACTCGCTTGAAGACCTTTTGAAGAATCTCGGGATGGATGTAAAAGTCGATGCTGCTCCCGTAGAGATCGACCCGAGTGCACTTGAAAGCGAAAACGATGATACCATGAAGTTGCCAACAGAAGACGTGTATCTTGACGGCTGGAACATGTCAGTCACCCTTGATTTCACCCTCAAAGGAGACATTGAGAGCGAGCAACTCGAAATCGAATTGATCAAAAATGGTTCTCAAATGGAAATCCTCCGTTCAACACAACCCCAACCCATTGCCTTGGTCGAACTGCCCCATCCCTGTGATGATGTGGTGGAGTGGACACTCAACAATGGCATATTGGATATTACACTCAAACTCACCCCTCAAGGCAAGGCCTTGGAAACGGGTGATGATGACCTCCCTGCCACTGAGGAGGTAAGCATTGACGTCGGCGACCAAGATGACGACGACGAAGATGACGGTGGCATCCCCATCTTTTGAAAGGAAGTGAAAAAATGAGTAAAGTGATTGGAATAGACCTAGGAACGACAAATAGCTGTGTGGCAACCATTGAGAACGGAGAACCCGTTGTCATTCCCAACGCAGAAGGCGCACGAACAACACCTTCTGTCGTGGCTTTTGCTAAAGATGGCAGCGAGCGATTGATTGGTGTCACTGCCAAGCGGCAAGCTGTCACCAATGCAGAACGCACCATGATTTCCGTCAAGCGTCACATGGGAACCAAGTGGACGACGGAAGTTGATGAGACCGAATACACGCCTCAGGAAGTTTCCGCCTTCATCTTGCAGAAGCTCAAGGCCGACGCTGAAGCCTATCTGGGTCACGAAGTCAAGCAAGCGGTCATTACATGTCCGGCCTACTTCACTGACGCTCAGCGAAAAGCCACCAAAGACGCAGGTAGAATCGCTGGCCTCGATGTCCTTCGAATCATCAACGAGCCTACCGCTGCTGCACTGGCATACGGTGTTGACAAGTCCCAAGACCAGACCATCTTAGTGTACGATTTGGGAGGCGGTACCTTTGACGTCTCGGTTTTGGAAATTTACGAAGTCGACGGCCAGCCTCAAATTGAGGTCAAGGCTACGGCTGGAAATAACAAACTTGGTGGAGACGACTTTGATGAAAAAATCATCACCTGGTTGGCTGCAGAATTCAAGAAAGACACCGGCATCGACCTCTCGAAGGACAAGACGGCCATGTCTCGGCTGAAAGAAGCCGCTGAGAAGGCAAAGATTGAGCTCTCAGGTACCCAACAAACCCAAATCAATCTCCCCTTTATCTCAATGGTGGATGGCCAACCTGCTCACCTTGACATTTCCCTCACTCGTGCGAAGTTTGAGGATTTGATTGCAAAACTCGTTGAGAAAACAATGGTTCCTACCCGACAAGCCATGAAGGATGCAAGTCTGAAGAAAGGCGACGTTGACAAGGTCATTCTCGTCGGCGGTTCAACCCGTGTCCCAGCAGTTCAGGAAGCCGTTGAAAAAGAAGCTGGAAAGCCTCCATACAAAGGAATCAACCCCGACGAAGCAGTCGCCCTTGGTGCTGCTCTTCAAGCCGGTATCATCGCAGGTGACGAAGGAGTTTCAGACATCTTGCTCCTTGACGTTACGCCACTCACCCTTGGCATCGAGACCTTGGGTGGCGTCACCACCACCATGATCGAGCGAAACACCACCATCCCCGCACGACGCTCGGAAGTCTACTCCACGGCTACTGACAATCAACCAGCGGTTGAGATCCACGTGTTGCAAGGAGAGCGAGAGTTTGCAAAAGACAACGTGACACTCGGTCAATTCCAACTCGTAGGTATTCCTCCTGCCCCACGTGGTGTGCCACAAATCGAAGTCACCTTTGACATCGACGCCAACGGCATCGTCAACGTCAGTGCCAAGGACATGGGAACGGGCAAAGAACAATCCATCAAGATTGAATCTGCAACCTCGTTGAGCGAAGACGAAATTCAAGGCAAGATCGCTGAAGCAGAGAAATTCGCTGAAGAAGACCAACGTCGAAAGGCCAAAGTCGAAATGCGGAACATGGCCGACCAAATCCTCTACCAGACACGACGAACACTTGACGAGTCGGCAGACAAACTCGAAGAGAGTGATGTTGAACCCGTAAAGGCTCACCTTGACGAACTTGAGAAGATGGTCCACGATGAAGACGGAAAACCCGTTGATATCGATGCGATGGACGATGCTGCAATCCAAGCCAAGGTCAAGGAAATCGAAGAAGCCATGCACGGCGTCTCCACCAAACTCTACGAAGCCGCTGCCGCAGAAATGGCACAGCAAGAAAGCGGTGAAGATGGAGATATCTCGGTTGACGACGGTGTCGTTGACGCTGATTTTGAAGTCGTAGAAGACGAAGACTGAGGCTACCACCCGTCAAGCTTGAGGGTTTGGCTTATGGAGGTGTGAACGGTGGGTTACTCATGAGCGAAGTCCCGATTCTCAAAGAGACGACGCGCTCTACCGGGCGTGAGGCGCTTCGAAACAACATTACTGCAGCCTTGGCCTTGGCCGGTGCTGTTCGAACCACTCTGGGACCGCGTGGTCAAGACAAATTGTTGATCGACGACCAAGGGCGAACCATGGTGACCAACGACGGAGTCACGGTTCTCGAGTCTGCAAAGGTTGAGCACCCTGTTGCCCGGATGCTCATCAACGCCTCAACCACCCAGGACCGTATTGCTCGTGACGGTACGACAAGTGCTGTTCTGCTATCGGCTGAATTGTTGCAAAATGCCTGGGAACTCGTCCTCCAAGGCGTTCACCCATCGGCCATTGCTCGTGGCTATCGAATGGCTGAAGACGCTTGCCGTGAACATTTTTCCAGCCTCACCCTTGAGGCGACGGTGGAACGACAGCACCAAGCCGCTCAAACGTCACTTTCAGGAAAAATCCATGCCGCCATGCAGGACCTTCTTGCATCCTTGGCCGTTGAGGCTGGCAAGGCGGTACTTGAGAACCAAGATGGGCAACGAAAAGCCGACCCTACACGCGTGAAAATCCTCACTCAAACAGGAGGCGCAATGACCGATTCGCGTTTGGTCACCGGCTTGGTTCTCGGAAAGCAACGCGTCAACGATGCCATGCCAAAGCACATCAAAGCAGGCAAAATAGCACTTGTTGACGGGGGACTTGAGCGAAAAGAATTGATGGGCAACGTCACATTGAAGGTCACCAGTACCGGCGTGCTTGAATCCTTTCGACAAGAAGAAAAGCGATTGTTAACTCAACAAGTTCAGCAGCTTATTGACCTTGGAGTCACGCTCTTTGCTTGCAAAGACGGTATCGATGACGACATGCACGGGCTCCTCTCCAAGGCGGGTATT
Organism: Candidatus Poseidonia sp.; assembly: GCA_030829545.1. GTDB lineage: Archaea > Thermoplasmatota > Poseidoniia > Poseidoniales > Poseidoniaceae > Poseidonia. The sequence goes on from JAURAI010000001.1 coordinate 97,870, forward strand.
CAGGCCTACCGAAGAGTCGCACGCTCCGACCTTGATCTGCTCGCACGTGGCTGTGGCGCTACGCTTTCCTATGATGTTAAGAGCCTCCACGAATCGGATCTCGGCGCTTTCATCAGCAGCAAGAACGAGCGCTGGGATGGCACCATGCATTGGATTGTTCAAACCGAAGAAGGTGGGGCTACCTTCATTGCAAAGGGTTCAACTGAGGAAGCCGTTGGAGAAGTGGAACGATGTTTTGCTGACGCCTTGGGAGTCGCCTGCCAGTTGCTGGAAGAACCTGCCTTGTTGCCGGGTGGCGGTGCTACCCAAATTGCCCTCGCACGCCACCTTCGCCGACAGGCAGAACGTATTCCGGGACGCGAACAACTCGCCATTGAGGCCTACGCCGATGCCCTGGAAGTCATTCCTCGAGTCTTAGCCGAAAATGCCGGCCTCGACCCACTTGATACACTGCTTCAGGTGGTTGCCAAGCAAAGTACCCATGACGGTGATGATGCCCACCATATCGGCCTTGACGTTGTGGCTAAACAACCAAGCAACATGGTTGAAAGTGGCGTTCTTGAACCGCTGCGAATCACCCGTCAAGTGCTTGCTGGAGCGACTGAGGCCGCTCTTTCTGTGCTTCGTATCGACGATGTTCTTTGGGCCAGGCAAGACCCAAGCATCCCCGATGGCATCGGCATGGATGAAAACGAACTTCAGTAGGATGCCCCAATCCTTGTCTTCAAATAGACCAAGACATCGCCGCACTCTATGGTGAATGCCACCGAAAGGCCTGTGGGCATCGACGACATCGCCATTCATTTCCCACGTTTGTACATGGACATGCGAGACTTTGCAGATTTGCGAGGGGCAGATTACGGGAAATTGAGCAAAGGCCTCGGCTTAGAAGCCATGGCTATTCCCGACGTCCATGAAGACACTGCAACGATGGGAGCGATGGCCGTCATGCAATTGATTGACCGTAATGGCTTGGACCCCAACACCATCGGACGGATGTACCTCGGCACAGAATCCGCACTTGATGGTGCAAAGCCAACGGCGACCTACATCATTGACATGCTCACACAGCGCTACGGTGAACGCTTTGGGTCTGATTGCTTCCAAACCTGTGACGTCGTGGACATGACCTTTGCCTGCATCGGAGCTGTCGATGCTCTCCACACCACCCTTGATTGGGTAGCACGCTCTGATGAAATTGACGAACGTGTTGGAATTGTGGTATTTTCTGACAATGCCAAATATGCTCTTGAATCCTCAGGCGAGTATACGCAGGGCGCTGGAGGAGGCGCCCTTTTGATTCGGAGAAACCCACGTCTTCTTGAGGTCCCTGATTGCATTGGAGTTTCAACCACGCCCGTGCACGATTTTTTCAAACCACGTCGTGAGGTAACGATTCGCTCCGTGATTTCAAATGTTATTCAACTGGCTCAAGAAGCAGGTCAAACCATGAAAAAAGGACTTGTTGAGCGTATGATTCGCCATCTCCCGAAATCAACGGTTCGCAAGTTGGGCATCTTTTCGCACGGCGAAGAGAAGGTGAGTGTTCACCGAGACGAGCCGATCTTCGACGGCCAATATTCCAATCGATGCTACCAAACTGCAGTGCGTCAAGCCTTCCATGATTTCTCCAAGAAGGCTCAACGACGAGAGCGTATTGACCCCGTGAATGACGACCCATTCACCGAGCAATGGTCTCGAATCATCATGCACCTGCCCTATGCATACCAGGCAAAACGTATGTTTCCAGATGTCTTCCGACATGACCGACAAGACACGCCAATGTGGCAGGGCATCGAAGAGCAGCTTGGTGCTCCTCCAGAAAGCCCAGATTCTGATGACCCAGAGGCCCTTCTTCAGTGGGAGAGCGACATGGACGGATACCGTCGAGCCATCTCTAAGACTCGTGAATACATTGCTTTCCACGCCAGCAGAATCGAAAAAGGGCAGCGAGCAAGCAGCCTCATCGGCAATCAATACACGGGCTCAATTTTCCTCGCACTGATGTCAACCTTCGAATCCGATCTTGAAGAAAATGCCAACCTTGACGGGGCTATGTTGGGTATGTGCGGCTATGGATCCGGTGCGAAGGCCAAGGTCTTCGAGGGCCGCGTCAGCCCTCGCTGGAGAGAAGTCGTTGCAGGATGGCACCTCTTTGAACGACTCGCAGGACGCATTGCCATTGACCAGACAACCTACGAAAACCTCCACAAGGGCGTTCAAGAAGGAAGCGTTGTTGAACCCAATGCTGAATTTGCACTCGTCGAAATTGGTGATGAAGGCGTTGATGAAGGCGCCCGCCGTTACCGGTGGATTGGCGCTTAAGCGTCAAAGTCCAGAACGACTTTGCCACAATTTCCAGACAAAGCGAGTTCAATCGCCTGTTCGAATTGAGCAATTGGCATGCGGTGAGTCAGAACCTTGTCAACATCAATGAGACCCTGCTCAAGCAGGTCATGCATCTTGTCCCAAGTGGACCACATCTTCCTTCCGTTGATGCCCTTGATGTGCAAGTATCGGAACACGACTTCGTTCATAGGCACTGCTGGCATGGCTTGCCCGTAGACAGAGAGGACATTGACATAACCACCCATCCTTGTGGAATGGATGGTATTTGACAGGGCGGTTGGGGAGCCTGAGAATTCACAACTGTTGTCCACACCTCGCCCTTCTGTGGCTTCAAGGATGGCAGCAACAATGTCATCGTCTTTACCCAAAACAATGTCTGCACCGAGTTCTTTTGCCAACTCCATTCGGTAGGTATTGTCCCAATCCACTGCGATAATGTGAGTCGCACCCATGGCTTTGGCTGCGTTGACCGCAAAGAGACCGATGGGGCCCAAGCCGTGGATAGCGACCGTTGAACCTTGGACAGGCCCGCCAGTCAAGGTGTGGATTGCATTGCCCAGCGGGTCTTGAATTGAGGCATGGCCTGGGTCTAAGCCTTCTGGGACATGACGTGCATTGGTGGCGGGGATGGCAAAGTAAGGGGCGAAGGCTCCATGGCCGTGTACGCCGAAAATAGAACCGTTTTCACAAATGTGAGCATTGCCTTCTTCGCAACGCGGACACTCCCAACAAGCAAGGTGGCACTCGATGGCCACGTGGTCACCAACCGAATGCGTCGTAACACCCTCACCAAGCGCTACCACGCGGCCGCTGGTTTCGTGACCGGTAATGGTCCCGAGAGGCACGTTTTCGCGACTCCACTCATCCCATTTCCAAATGTGTAGATCCGTTCCACACACTGAGGTAGAGAGCGTTTGAATCAAGACTTCTCCCGCTGCGGGTGATGGTACTGAATGCTCGGCGAGGGAAAACCCACCTTGCTCATCACGGGTTTTTGTCCAAGCGGTCATGGTGGGTGGTAGTGACTCCATGACTCGCCCTCAACCCCCTTATCTTCGGACACCTTTTCATCCTTCGCTCATTCAGTCTTGGCTAAAAATCACAAGATTACAGAATACGGCTTTGTTCGGTATGTTGATTAGGGGGGCGCGACGGCCTCAAAGCCCGTTGATGGTACATGAAGTACGTCGTTGTGAGCGGAGGAGTTCTTTCTGGATTAGGGAAGGGCGTTACTGCAAGCAGCATCGGAGTTCTTCTCAAAAGCGCTGGCCTGCGAGTCACATCAATCAAGATTGACCCCTACTTGAACAGCGATGCTGGGACAATGTCGCCCTTTGAACACGGGGAAGTTTTCGTCCTCGATGACGGTGGCGAAGTAGACCTCGACCTCGGCAACTATGAGCGGTTCCTCGACATCAATCTCTCAAAAGATAACAATCTCACGACGGGAAAAATCTACGCCAACGTGATTGAAGCTGAGCGCAGAGGAGATTACCTTGGCAAAACAGTTCAGGTGATTCCCCACGTTACCGACGCCATCCAAGATTGGATCGAGGATGTCGCTGCTCGCCCTGCTGACGGCAGTGACGGAACTCCCGATGCCTGCATCATCGAACTTGGTGGAACGGTTGGCGACATTGAATCAGCACCCTATGTAGAGGCGCTCAGGCAATTCCAATTCCGCGTCGGTCGTGAAAATGTAACCTTCGTTCATGTTTCTCTCGTCCCCGTGATGGGGCCGGTTGGTGAGCAGAAAACCAAACCTACCCAGCATACCGTCAAGGAATTGCGCGGCCTCGGTATCACCCCAGATATCCTTGTTTGCCGGTCCTCTGCCCCGCTCAATGACGAAACCCGCAACAAATTAGCAGCCTTTTGCCATGTCCAACCCAAAGCAGTCATGTCGACACACGACGTCCCCAATATCTACCATGTTCCACTGATGCTTCAAGAGCAGGGCTTGTGCGACATTTTGGAAGTGGATTGTGCTGCCACCAGCCTTCTCGAAGAATGGAAAACGATGGCACATCACCTTGATACCTTAACGGAGGAAGTCCACATTGCTATGGTCGGAAAGTACACCGATCTTTCCGACGCCTACCTCTCAGTCATCAAAAGCCTGCAACATGCCGCCATGGCAGTTGACCGTAAACTCGTGATTGATTGGATTGAAGCCAGTCACCTCGAACCTCAATGGGACAAGGACGAGAGTGACGCAGCATGGGCGGCACTGAAGAAGACGGACGGCATCTTGGTACCCGGTGGCTTTGGCGACCGAGGTATCGAAGGAAAAATCGCTGCTGCACATCACGCACGAACCAACAACATCCCCTATCTCGGCATTTGCCTCGGCCTTCAGGTGGCGACCATAGAATTCTGTCGCAACGTCCTGGGTTTGGAGGGTGCAAATTCAACAGAATTCGAAGACAACCCTGCTCACGCTGCCGTCGTATTCATGCCTGAAATTTCGAAGACCCATCTCGGTGGCACCATGCGCCTGGGTACCCGCCCAACGCTTTGGCAAGTTGATTCCTGTCAAATCCGAACGCTGTACGGGCCAGGTGACGCTGTGGATGAACGGCACCGTCATCGCTACGAGGTCAATCCGGACTTGATTGAGCGCATCGAAGCTGCAGGACTCGTCTATGTCGGTAAGGATGATTCGGGGCAACGTTGTGAAATCTTTGAACTCGAGGGACATCCCTACTATGTCGGTGTGCAATTCCATCCTGAATTCAAGTCTCGACCCAACCGTCCAAGTCCGCCTTTCCTCGGACTGCTTCAGGCTGCAACCCGTTGACTTCCGAGTCAGACGGTACCGTTTGTTTGGAAGGCTGAGCCGTCGACACTCTCGAATCAAGGTCTGTCAAATCATTGCACCAATAACGGTAAAAAAGGAACATACCAACTTGTGTTTATGTGGACGGATGAACAACTGGCAGCGCAAGGGTGGACGAATGAGCAGATAGCAACCTATCGGGCTGAAGAGGCATCACAAGTGGTCAATGCCGTCACTGATGGTGTGATTCCTGAAGCCATCAATGGTGAGGTGGCACTTCCCGAGACTGCATCGCCTGTGCTCCAAGAAACCTTTGAGGCTCGCATAAAGGGAGATATCCCGAACATCAATTCTACCTCAATTTCTGCAATCTTGTTAGTAGCCATGCTTGTGCTGGTACCATTTTCACTCTACTCGATTTCCAACGCAGAGGGTACTCAAGGCCCACCGGGCGAAATTGGGACCGCTGGTACCAATGGGAGTGATGGTTCAAGTTTCCATCTTGTGCCATCTTTGGACGGCCTACCAGCTTGCGATACATCTCTCAACAATCAAATCTTCTTCATAGCAGCCGACGCAGGGTTCCAAGTTTGCCAAAACAATGTTTGGACAGAGATCGACTTGACCGGGCAATCTGGACTCAATGGCACAGATGGCGCCAGTGGTCAAAATGGAACTGATGGACAAGATGGGGCCAACGGTCAAAATGGAGCTGATGGACAAGACGGGGCCGATGGCCAAAATGGGGCTGATGGACAGGACGGGGCCAACGGTCAAACATCACTCATGTCCACAAGCTTCGAAGCCCCCGGGGCGAATTGCCCCACGGGCGGTACGAGAGTGGTGACTGGAATCGATGATAACGGCAACAATGCTTTATCCACTGATGAGATTGACGATACAATCTTCATTTGCAACGGTGAGAATGGCAACGATGGAGCCAATGGTGCTGATGGTTTGGATGGTGCTGATGGCGTGGATGGTACGAACGGTAGTTCTACTACCACAATGATGGTTGCACGTCTTTCTGTTGCACCAGCATACTTAGGATGCGGCGGTGTTGGGCAATTACTTCAACAAGGACTCGATGATGGTTCAGGTAATGGAATCGCACAGAATGGTATTCTTGAGTCAGGTGAAATAATTTCAAGTTCACTTATCTGCACCACATTCGTCGTCAATCAAGTTGAAGACCTCAACCCTGGTGCTACCGGCAGTAACCCCGCAGATTTCGTCACCATCAACTCGACATTGTATTTCACGGCAAACAATGGCACTGCAAACGGTATTTGGTCAATGAACGCGAGCGGTAATATCTCGTTGGAGTACAGTGGTTCTGCACTGGGCCTGCGCGCTATTGGTTCCCAATTGATGTTTTCAGGACAAGGCCTTTCTCTTGACGTAGAACCATATGTTTACGATATATCGAACGGTACTGCATGGCAAATCGCAGATATCTTCCCGGGGGCCTCTGGGAGTTTTGCGGGTGAATTCACGCTGATCGGCACAACCGTGTTTTTCTCTGCACGGGACAGTGCAGGCGTGTATGACCTTTGGGCGTATGATACCGTCAACTTCACGGTATGGAAACAGGTTGCAAACATTCAACCAACGGGATTGATTGCGGTTAATTCTGATCTGTATTTCTCAGCGGGTCCAAACAATGGGAATGTCGAATTATGGAAGCATGAAACAGCCACAAACGCCACATTCATGGTGAAGGACATCAATCCTGGATTGCTCTCTTCTTCGCCACAGCACCTCGCGCTGATGGGAACGACAATCTACATGTCTGCAAATGCGGGCACGACCTACGGAACTGAATTGTATGCATACGAGACAACGAACAACTCGACATGGCTCGCAGCAGACATTCGACCCGGATTTGCAGGTAGTTCGCCATCAGAATTGGTCATCCTTGGAACGCGAATTTACCTCCAAGCAACATCGGGTTCATTTTTCGAAATGTGGGCTTATGAAACTACGAACAATTCATTCTGGGAGGTCACCAATATACAATCAACGTCCGGATTAGGTGGGCCAACCGAGTTAACCGTTCGCGGTTACACAGTATTCTTCGCAGCAGATGATGGAACAACTGGAGAAGAATTGTGGGCTCATCATTCAATCAATGAAACGACTTGGCAAGTTATTGATTTGAATCCTGGGTCTGGTGGCCTCATTTACAAAGTCCATGCTCACGAAGGCAATGTTTACTTTTCAGGCGATGATGGGGTGGAGGGCATTGAATTATGGCGTCTAATTTTCTCACGAACCGTGAGTTTTGTTTGAATCCCATCATGCAGCATATGCATCCCGGATACGTTATTATTCACTGCGCATAATGCTCAGGAAAGTTGTTCGAGGATTCCCGGAAGGATTTCACCGGCTTTCCCCAAGTGGATTTCTGTAAAGGCGTCAGCATTGCTGGGCGCTTCGAGATTCACCAAGACGGTCTTGGCCCCTGCTGCGTTGGCGACATTTACCAAATTGGCAGCGGGGTAAACATGGCCGGAACTTCCGACGACCAGAAAGGTATCACACCCTTCAACCGCCTCATAAATGTCCTCGATGTGCATCGGCATCTCTCCAAACCAAACGATATCGGGGCGAAGCCGTTGAGCAACTGCGCAACACGTGCAGGTGAGGAATTCATCCCTGAGGTCATGCTCTTCCATCCTCTCTTCCCGTTGCCCGCTAACTTCGCAACGGAGCGTTTTGAGGCTTCCATGCATGTGAATCGTTGACATATTGCCAGCACGCTCGTGCAAATCGTCCACATTTTGTGTGATGAGGGTGAAGTTGGCATGACGATCTGCCAAATCAGCCAGTGCATGGTGGGCTGGATTTGGTTCAACTTCCTTCATTTGCCGTCGTCGGGACTGATAAAAGCGCCATACAAACATTGGATCTGCTTGCCAAGCTTGTGGAGTCGCTACGTCTTCAATGCGATGTTCTTCCCAAAGTCCGTCACCGTCACGGAAGGTCCGAATCCCAGATTCTGCCGAAATACCTGCCCCAGTCAACACAACAATTCGTTTTTCACTCATGAAGACGCTCCCCCTTCGACCTTATATCAACATCTAGTGTGATCCATTTCAGTCTCCGCAGCTTCACAATTGCGCCCTTCACAAACTCAACGAATGCACATTAGACCTCAGCCACGCGAATCAAACGAGTGGTTCGAAAGCCCTGCAATATTTTGATGAAGCGTTTGGCTTGAAACTCATCATCAAGGGATTCATCGCCCGTGTCAATGCGAACGGCCTCCAATCCAATGAGTTTGGAAGGAGTGGCAACACCCAACAAATTGGTCTGGCCAACGAGACGCAATACGCTCGGCGAGAGTTGGAGGTTGCCTCGACCGATGAGAAACCCTTGGCCTCCCATCGGTGAGAGCAGCAAAAGAAGTGGGCGCTGCTGTCCGTCGTTGTCAACATGACCCCCAATAATTCGGATTAATTCTGTCTCGTTGAGGTCCGTGTGAAGTGATTCACCGTGTTGAATATCAATTCCCAGCAGGGTCAAGGATTGGTTCAAATGTTCACCCATTCGCCTCAAGGTGCCTCCGCTGCCCCAAACCACCATCAAGTCGTCCTCGTCTTGAAGCAATGAACCAATGTGGTTTGCAAGCCCTTCGATGCTATCGTCTTCACTCACCCGCTCAACTTGCTCTTTGGCGCCCTGCATAAATCGAGGCGAGGAGGGAGTCCATGCTTCTCCGTACATGCGGACCTTCCAAACACCTTCCTGATAGACAACTTCATCCAAATCCATGACCTCGGTGATGGCCGTTCGTAGATCCCCTAAAGCAAAGGAGAGCACCACTTCCGCAGCAGCTTTTGGTGTGGTAGCAAAACAACCAGAATGCATTTTGACACCACCGGGCACACCGATGAGAGGGGTTGCTTGTGCGGCTTCTCCACGATGTTCGAGAGCCTTGACGATGTCCCTAGTGGTGCCGTCACCGCCAGCATAGAGAAGAGCGTCAACCTTGGCGTCCAAAAGAGCGTTGACAAGGTTGGATGTGTCCTCTGCGCTGGTTGAATCAGGGGTATGGCCCACCCATTCGGTGCCGACTGTTTGAGCACTCTGAATTTCGGGAACCCACGTAGAGCCCATCCGACCCTGCCATGCCACGAAGGTCAGGGAAGTTTGATTGCGATTGAGAGAGGAGGCTGTGAGGGTTTGGAGATGGGTTAAGCATTGCAGCATTCGAGGTCCTGCTCTGTCTTCCGCTCCTGCAGCACGGGCTTCGGCCGCTCGGCCATCACTGCCCTTGAAGCCTAATTTTCCACCTAAGCCAGCATCGGGGTTCACTACGATTCCGATGCGCATAACCCACGCAGAAAGCCTTCCCTCAAATATCCCTGCTTCGCTTAAGAAGCACTTTTGGACCACATTTCACCCGAGGTTTGAAGATGTGCTTCTGTCAAGGCAGAATCATGAAACGTGCACCAACCGACGAGCCAAACCTCGATGATATCCTCGCTCGAGATTTTGCTGAGTTGAAAGTGGGAGAGGAGCAAATCGCAGCTGAAACGCCCGAAGAGGAAGGTCCAGAATTGACGCAGGGGGACACCGAGGCAGAGGTCAAACCCATCGTATACAATCAAAAAATCAATGCACACGAAGACCGTGATTCCTTTTCAGTCGCTGCACCATCGAGTATCTCCTCTGCAAAAAACCAAGAAGATGATGCAACATCGACCCCTCCCCCACCCGTTCTCAAGGCGCCCACATCACAATTGGGTGACGACTTCGACGTCGAATGGTGAGAACCAGCAGGAAGCCTTGCCACAAGGCGCGGGATTCATAGCGAGGTGGCAACCCCGTAGGGGTTGTCGGAGGCATGAAGCACATGACCATGATTCAGGTTACACTACCGGACGGTACGGTCAACGAATACGCTTCAGGAATCACCTGTGCAGAAGTCATTACTGATGCACTTGGAAAGAAACACGGATGCCTCGCTGCGAAAGTGGATGGTATGGAATACGACATGTCGCATGAATTGGACATGAATTGCTCGGTTGAGGGCATCAAATCTGATTCTGAAGATGGCATCCACATCCTTCGCCATTCCGCTGCCCACCTCCTCGCTCAAGCGGTCATGGAATTGTATCCTGGAGCCCTGCCGACCATTGGCCCTGCTATCGACCGTGGGTTCTACTATGATTTTGCAATGGAGCCCATCACAGAGGGAGACCTCAAGAAAATCGAAAAGAAAATGCAGGAATTGGCCCGCAGAAACTTCACGGTTGAACGAGTTGAACTGGATCAAGATTCGTTGAGGGAGCACTTTGAACACAACCCCTACAAACTTGAAATCATTGATGATAAGTTGGAAGCAGGCGACGGTTCAACCATTTACAAGCAAGGCGAATGGTACGACCTCTGCCTTGGACCACACGTTCCCAATACCTCTCGGTTGATGTTTGTCAAACTCACTTCCGTTTCCTCTGCTTACTGGCGAGGCGACCAAGACCGAGAGCAACTCGTTCGCATCTACGGTTTGGTCGAACCAAGCAAAGATGCACTCAAGCAAACGCTGCACAGGATGGAGGAGGCAAAGAAACGCGACCACCGCAAACTCGGCAAGGACCTCCAACTCTTCCACATTGACGAGGAGGTTGGCCAAGGCCTCATCATGTGGACGCCAAGAGGGGCGATTATCCGTCAAGAATTGCAGGATTTCATTTCACACCACCTCCGTCGCCAAGGCTACCAGCAGGTGTTTACCCCGCACATTGGGAAATTGGATTTGTACCGCACCTCCGGTCATTTCCCCTACTACCAGGACTCGCAATACCCCCCTCTCGTTGAACGCGACTTGATGAAGAAACTCGCTGATGAAGGTTGCACCTGCGGTGAATTGTCGAATCTGATGAAGACAGGCGACATCGACGGCTACATGCTCAAACCGATGAACTGCCCTCATCACGTCAAAATCTACGCCAGTCAAGCTCGTTCCTACCGCAATCTGCCACTGCGTTTGGCTGAATTCGGCACCGTCTACCGATGGGAACAATCGGGTGAGATCTCTGGCATGACCCGAGTTCGTGGCTTTACTCAGGACGATGCCCACCTTTTCGTAACTGAAGACCAAATCTCTCAGGAAGTGCTTGGCTGCATTGAGTTGGTTCAAATCATCTTTGACAAACTCGGAATGACAGATTACCGTGTTCGTGTGGGCCTGCGTGACCCAGATTCAACCAAGTATGTGGGCGACCCTTCTGCTTGGGAAAAAGCCGAAGATGCGTGCCGGAATGCAGCGGCTTCTCTGGGAGTTGACTGGTCTGAAGAAGAGGGTGAAGCAGCCTTCTATGGTCCGAAAATCGACTTTGTTGTCAAGGACGTCATTGGCAGAGAATGGCAACTCGGGACGGTGCAGGTAGACTACAATCTGCCCGAACGTTTCGATTTGACATACAAGGGAAGCGATGGAGAACTTCACCGTCCAGTCATGATTCATCGCGCCCCATTTGGCTCCATGGAACGGTTCTGTGGCGTTCTTATCGAGCATTTTGCCGGCCGATTCCCCACTTGGCTCACGCCCACGCAATGTCATATCATCACCATTTCCGAGAAGCACAAGGCCTACGCTGCGGAAGTTGAAGAAGCCCTCAAAGAACGTGGAATCCGTGTTGAAATGGATGATGGAGACGACACGGTGGGGAAGAAAATCCGCACCCATCGCAAACTTCAGCCGGCCTACATGGTGATTCTTGGCGATGGTGAGATGGAAGGAAGAACCGTCAGCCTACGAGCCCGTAATGGTGACCAAGTTGCAGATCTCGGCCTTGAACAATTCATCGAAGACCTTCAATCGGAAATCAATGAAAAGGTGAGTCAGCCATCGCTTGTACCGCCTTCATCGTGAGTGTATTATCATGGCACCAGGTATCATTCAAGGCTTTTCTTTTGCCATGATTGGGCCCCTTTTCTTTGCCATCCTGACGGCTTGGTTTTTTTGGGACAAGGTCGTCCCCCGGCAACTGAAAGGACTCCAAGTGGCCTTTCAAACTGGAAACCGAACCTACGAAGTTCATCGAGTCACATCAACGGTTGAGGACGTCAAGGACCTGCTCGCTCGCCGAGGAACTCGCTTTGGAGTCGTCTCATACCTCATGGCTCTCACTGGAAGCCTCATTTTATTGTTTGAATTTACAACGTTCAGAGTCGAACTTTCCGAAGGCTATCATGCGCCTTCGGTGGCTCTTGCGCTGATTCTCATCATGCTTCCTGCGGTCGTATCGAGTGGAACATCCTTGGGCGCTCAAGTGATTCGTCCTCTGGGAACCAACCGCGCAACGCTGCAGAACAATACACGTGCACGAAACATCGCTTATGTTGCCCTGACCCTTTCGTGGCTTTTCTTGGCCGGAATGGTTGGATTGGTCGTGGATGCACAAGGTGGGTCACAAACACAAAGTGTCAGCATCGCAGCTTTCATCGCCTTCAGTCCAGCAGTTCTTGCCTATGGACGAATTCTTGGTTCATCGTGGAATGCCCTGAAGCAATCCTCGCAACAGATTGGAAAAGGGAAGCCATCACCCTTCCACAATCACATTCCAAACGCACGTCAGCAATTCATCGCTCAAGTCGTTCATCTCAACTTGGTAGCCATGCCATTTGTTGCTCTTAATACACTCATCTCACTGCTCTTCTTGCTGTATAACCCGGACATGTTCATCCATTCCGACCGCGTTCTTGAACTTCCAGAATACCGACTCCAAAGCACCTACATGGAAGAAGGCGGGTTGCTTGGTTTCTGGCTCATTGAACTCTTTTCAAACATACCACAGGCGGGTATTCGAGTACCTATTGTGACCTCCCTGCTCTTGTTTTTGTTGCTCAACGTGGCGGCCATCGGATTCCTCTTTGTGTATGAAGTGGCCCGAATTCTTTTCCTTGACATCCAAGATGTTTCAGGAAAAGGAGGCATCCGCCTGGCAGACAGTCGTCTCTTGCGAGCCGAGCCTGTGCAGCAAGCGAACGTGTTGAATTTCTGTTTCACCGGATTTGCCGGTCAATCCATGCTCCTGCTCGCCCTTGCGATGATCACGTTTTGGGATTCCAGTTTCCTCCCCCAAGGCAGCGCATGTGGTTCTTGGGAAGGCAGCGTATGTTCGGTTATGGAAAAGGACATGCTCGAACAATTGACGTGGATGCTCGCCTCGGGAGGTCAAATCGCATTTTTTGCAGTGTGGGCGCTCTCTTGGCGACGTTCAAATCGACTTGATGATTTTACGTTCGATTCAACCATGGATGAAGACCGGACCAGACTTCGAGGCATCAGTGACATGATTTATCTCAAGCAGCGCCCAATCAATGAACTCGTTGCAGGTGATGACTGGCAGACCGCACTCGACCGCTTTGAATCACATTCAATGCGCAATGAAGAACGCTTGGTCGGGTTGGACATGATACGGCAAACACAGGCGACCATGATGCTCAAGGTAGCCATCAACCGTTGGGACGATGCAGAAGAGGTCGCAGTTGACCTTCTAGCACTTCAAGGCGGACGAGATGCTCACCTCTCAAGGCTGACACTTTGTGCCGCTAGTCTGGCCCAACGCGACCTCAAAGAGGCCCGACCACGCCTCGCCCTTCTCAAGGACGATGATATCGAAGCAGTTCGCCTCAAATGGGTGGCTGCGGTATTGAATCCATCAACAAAACTCAGCCCAGAAGTCCGTTCCATGCTGAGTATTGACCCCATTACTCGGAAAAATATCGCCATGCTACGTGAACTCAAGGAAGCACGGGTCGTAGCAGACCGACAGCGACTCAAACAGCCCACTGACCGGAGAATCTTCCTCAGTCAACTCGCACGCATGCGGCTTGCTGGGCAGAGCGAACGCGCCCTTACGCTGCTTGAATTAGCCATGAAAGAGATGCAAGAAGAATGGGTGCACGGCACCATCGTTCAGAGTTTATTGAATTACGATGCGGGCAGAATGATGACAGCGGTTGACCTTGCTGAAAAATTACAAAAGTGCCATTCACGCAATCCGCATTTGCGAAGTGTTTTGCACCACTACGCTGATATGGGGCACACCACCTCACCCCCCTCTGAACAGTCGAAAATTGAATGGGCATTTGAGCAAGACTTGGATTGGCGTGAAAAATGGTCGGGCCATAACGTCAGCGTGCCTCCTCACATGAAGACGACAGACCTCAAAAAGCATGCATGGAGGGCCAATGCTTGGGTTGGTTTGACAAGTGAGAAAGGTTTAGCAGCTTTGCTCAAGGGCAAGCGTCAACATCAAAACCTCCCTGAAGACCTTCCTTTGTGCATCTATACGCATCTCGCTGGCCTGATGGTAACAATCGGTGGAATGCCAGTGGATTTGGGTGTCCCCGGTACAATTCAACTCGATGATATTGAAGCAGCAAACCTGCTTGATTTGTAATTAGATTCGTCGTCGTAGCCGTTCCATAGCAGCGTCGGCTTGAGAAAGGTGTTGAAGACATTCTTCGATTCGGCTGACGCCTAACATCTCCTCGGACAGTGCAATGGCTTCCTCACAGGCCCGTCGATCTTCATCGGTGATGGTAATACCGGCAGCTTCGCATTGATTTCGAAGGACCTTCCACTCATCCATCACGTAATCGTAGAGTTCGAGGGCTTCACCACTTGCTCGTCCTTCTTTGTCCAAGTCCGTCGTCATGCGTTCCAAGAGCATGCCCGCATGAGACCAGGACCGGTCGTCAGCCGCTTGTTCTATTTCAGCGAGCGCCTTTGCCCACGTATCCTCGTCATCTCGGCCTTCATACCGCTTGACCAGTTGTTTTCGCTGCTTGAGGGCACGAAGGACATCGTCCATCGCCGCACGCTCGCGTTGCAAGGTTCGTACCACACCATCAGCGAGACCAATCGCTTGACTGGCATTGCCTTCTTCAAGAGCGTTTTCTGCTTGCTTGAGGCGTTGTTTTCCTTCGTTCAAATCCAATCCGTCGGCTTGGTCTATCTGGCGACGGGCTTCTTTGATGGACTCAAGAGCACGGTCTTGTGCTTCACCTTCTGCTTCAAGTTGTCCAGGTATGACGACGGCAAATTCAAAGGCCTCACGGGGTTGTTCCTTCACCAATTTTTCTTTGGCATCCTTGAGAAGGTCTCGCAAGGTTGTGATGCCGTCTCCTTTCTTTCCGTCCAGTGCTCGAACGGCCTCAGTGATGGCAACCTCTGCTTGGCTCCACCATTCGATAACTTCGCCAGCTCGTTTCTTGGCTTGTCGGAACAATTGTTCACCTTCACGCAGTGAACCCAACCCAACTTCTCGCACTCCCATGTCGTAAGCCTTTCTCGGGCGTTTGACAACTGGGGCGATTGATTCAGCTCGTTCAATGGCCTCGAGAGCGTCATGACGAATGATTTCAACATCGCCTGCGAAGGAAAGCGCTCGTTCCATGTCTTCTTCACTATCGTCAAGAAGGCGCATGCCATAGGTGGGGTCAAGGTGACCTTCTTCTTTGGCAGTGGTCAACAAACTTGCCGCCTGAGCGACCGCTGCTCCTTGTGCCTTCAACTCAAGAAGGCGTCCTTCCAAACGGTCCAATCTCCTCTGGAATGCTTTTCGTTCTACCTTTTGATCGTCACCAACCGACCACGAATACACCGTATCGCCGCAGGCTAACACCGCAAAAGTAGCGGCCAGCCCACCTGCCAATGTGGTGAAAGATTCAACCTGAATGAGGACCAGTGCGACGGCTGATGCGCTGCCAATGCCCGTGAGAATGGAACGAAAGCGCAAGACTCCAAAGTGTCCACGAAGGGTAGTAACAGCCATCTTTCGAGCCACAAAGGCGGCGAAGAGGACGAGAACACTTCCTGCCGATGCCTGATTCGAGCCAGTATCAAGGCCCAAGGCTCCAATCACCAGAAGCACGGGCCACGCCAAAGCAGTGGATGAGCCCAAACGTGTACGGGCGGAGGGGTCGTCCAACACCAAATCTTGAAGGAAAATACCCCACAATATCAGAGCGAAGGGTGGGCCGAAATTAGTCAATACAACGCCTTCTCCTTGCGCCATACTCTTGAGCGTTGGCCAAGCCAACCAGACTGCACAGCCTAGAATGATAAAAGCAGTATACATGGCCATGGATTCAACGCGCTTCGTGCGTTGCAAGCGCTCGGCTTGAATCGCTGAATCAGCATCAGCCCATGTGACCATACAACAACCACACCTTCACCCCTCCATAATCACTCCGACGGGCTTCCCATCACCTCTGCACTCACATGAAATCCAGCGGCAATGTTCAAGGGTGTCTTTGAGGTGTAGCAGAAAAGAGAGGGAATTGTATGCCGGGTCTCATCACAATGGACGATTTATCCAATGAGGAAATTATGAGCATCCTTGACGATGCTGAACGCTTGCTGCCTGTCGCTGAGGGGCGCACCTATTTGCCCCTGCTTCAGGGGAAAATATTGGGCAATCTCTTCTTTGAGCCAAGCACGCGAACACGGATGTCCTTTGAAACCGCCATGAAGCGATTGGGCGGCGATGTTGTGAATCTTGGTGATGTGAAAACCTCCTCTGTTGTCAAAGGTGAAACCCTTTACGACACCATTCAGATGGTTGACGGCTATACCGACATTATTGCCATGCGCCATCCACGACAAGGTGCTGCGCAATATGCCCAAGATGCCGCCAGTGTGCCTATTTTGAACGGTGGTGACGGAGCAGGGCATCATCCCACTCAAACCATGCTCGACCTCTTCACCATTCGCCAGGCCCACGGCACCCTCGAAGGTCTGAAGGTGATT
Source organism: Candidatus Poseidonia sp. (assembly GCA_030829545.1). GTDB lineage: Archaea > Thermoplasmatota > Poseidoniia > Poseidoniales > Poseidoniaceae > Poseidonia. The sequence goes on from JAURAI010000001.1 coordinate 114,771, forward strand.
TTAGCAGGAGATTTGCGCTATGGCCGAACCGTTCACTCTCTCAGTCACGCACTCACTCGATTTGGTTGTGAATTGATTTTTGCAAGCCCTGAATTGCTCAAAATGCCGACTGAAATTGTCAACGACCTAACGAAGCACGGAGCGAATGTAACGGAAACTGAGGAATTGCTTGGCTCCATTGCTGACGCCGATGTGGTTTACATGACACGTATTCAGAAGGAACGCTTCGCTGATGAAGACGAATATACGAAGGTCGCTGGCGCTTACAAACTCAACGCCTCGAATCTTGAAGGAGCAAAAGAGAACATGATCATCATGCACCCGCTCCCCCGTGTTGACGAAATTCATCCTTCAGTTGATGGAACGCGGCACGCCCGCTACTTCCAACAGGCATTCAACGGCGTGGTTGCTCGAATGGCGCTTCTTTGCCGTCTTTTAGGAATCAAGGTTCCTGAAACGATTGCGGACGGAGGTGAGGCTTGATGGCACAAGAACACAACATGCGTCGTGTCACAGCGATTCGTAATGGAACGGTCATCGATCACATTCCTTCTGGCCACGCCATGCGAGTGTTGGAGATGTTGGCTGTCGACAAATCCACCTCTGTCCCCGTATCCATGGTCATGAATGTCCCTTCGAAGAAGATGGGTACCAAGGACATCATCAAGGTTGAAGATCGGGAACTGAATCAAGACGAATTGAACCGATTGGCTCTGGTCGCTCCTGATGCACGGGTCGCCATCATCCGCGCCTACAGTGTGGCTGAAAAGATGACAATTGAGCTTGGAGATGAGGTCACCAACGTCGTGAGGTGCACCTTCTCAAACTGTATCACAACCAACCCTCGTGAACCTTTGGCACACCGCCTCAAGGTCATGTCTCGCGAACCATTGGAATTGCGCTGTCATTATTGTGGACGACCGCAGGACCTTGAAGAATTGATTCACAACCTGCTGTGAATTCACTCTTCGATTTCAAGAAGGTCTCGCATATCACATGCTTTGCATTGTTCCTGTGAGGTCATACTACCGCACCTTGGACAGGCTTTGGGGGCATCAGGTCGGCTTTTTTGACCGCCCAATTCAACGACTTGGTCACGCAATAATTTGACTTGATCAGCCATTTTGACCAGCCCGTGGCGTGTCCCAGGAACATCGGCTTCCATTTTCGCCACCATTTCGCGATGTCGCCAACGCAGTGCGCCCCGTGCATTCGGGCACTCCTCATGGTGAAGAGGGAGATCGCGATGAAGGGCATAGAGATGTATTTCCTGTTCCGGAACCCAACGCAGAGGTACGATACGAGGTGCGAGACCATCTACTGGTGTTGAGGTATGTGGGGCGAGGCGAAGGGTTCGTTCGAGGTCACCGTTGGTGACGTTCATCAAGACCGTTTGAGCCATATCGTCGAGATTGTGCCCGAGCGCAATCACATCAGCACCGACCCGTTGAGCAAGGTGGTTGATACCTTGACGACGGAAAACGCCGCAGTAAGCGCAGGCCATTCGTGGTGCATCGTTGTCCTTCTCAATGACCATCGGTAGGCGCTTGACAACTTCATCAATCTCAGCGAATGAGAGTTCGGGATAGGAGACTACCTCATGAGCGATACCGAGTCGGTCGCACAGTGCTTTCGCACAATCGATGGATGGTGGACGATAGCCTTCAATTCCCTCGTCAACGGTTCCAGCCACGATAGTCACGTCACGACGTTTTCCAAGGAGATCAACGAGGCTGTCCAGTAATACGGCCGAATCCTTACCGCCAGAAACTGCCACGAGAATGGTGGTGTGCTCGCCTTTTTTGAGATGGAGTTGTTGTCGTAATTCCTTGCTGATTTTTTTACGAACGGATTTTGCAAGATGCTTGCCACACAGGATTCTGCCAGAATAAGCCTGCTCAACAAGGGCTGGCTTGTCACAAGAGTCACATTGCGGAATCTGAAAAGCTGCGCTGGTTCCACCGCCTTCCATGGTTGGTGGGCATCGCTACATGGTTTCAATACAACGGAAAACCGGGGCGGCTCACAGGGCATCTCCCTGCGAATATTTTCAATTGTAAAATCAATTATTCAATTAGAAAATTAAATTACGATTTACGCACGACGGTTCGTATCTTTTTGAGGCGATTTGGATGATTCATTTTTCAAAAGCGGAAAAAGCAGGGCCTGCAATCAAGTTTCTTGGTCTTTCAAAGCGCATTTCCAGTTGGAAAATCTCAAAGGGTCTTCAAATCAACAATAATGGCCGTTCAAGCGCAAAACTTCTTGAAGGCTACAGCGCTGTCACGGGAATTGAGCGAGCATGTTGCAACGTCTTCTTACCGGATTCCTTCAACAGGAAGGCGTAGAGCAAGCCGTGATGTTTGACGAACGTGGCCGCCTCATGGCGAGTGTCGGTCGGCAAGGCCAACTACCAGCCCTCGAAGACGCCATAGCACTCACATCAGCGGCCTTGAGTGCTTGTGTTGAACACGAGCTGGGAGACCTCTACGAAATCTGGTCTGAAGGCGAACAACGAACGATGATCGACGTCATTACCCCCTATCGTATTTTGATGCTCAAGGGCCAAGGTGGCCGTCTTGCACGCTGGCGGCACAGCGTTGACCATCGCCGACGTCAATTGGCCACTACCCCCGAATTTTAGGTGAATACTATGTTTGAACTACCCAAAGGAACGCCTGTTACCAAAGAGATTTCACTCGCTGAGGGTCATCTACAGCCCTTCGCCCACGGCGCTATTACAAGTTACATCGGTCGACGAAAAACACCGAGTGCCCATCGTTTGGTGCGTGGTGGACGCATCGTTGGTTGGATTGCGGAAGATAAGGACAAGGGCGTGATGCTTGGAGGTAGCGAAGCCCGTATTCAATTGGAAGCCATCGAAGCCGAAGGAAAACTTCGCCTGGTTGGAAACAGGTACACTTTGAGTGGCCTTGGAGGGATTGCTGAGATCATTCCAGAGGCCTTTGAACACCAAGCAGACCGGCAGGGGTTGAGAGCCAGCACCAATTACGTTGCACGTTTACTGGCAAGGGACCTCTCGATGGTTGTAAAGACGCTTATTCTTGATCCAACCGTGCGAGGCGCTATTGCTATTGACGGAGGCATGCTCATCGACGCTGCAGGTGACCTGCCTGGCTTTGGAGAGGAAGAAGCACTCGCATCTCACGTGTATGACCTTCTTTCAAACATGCGAATGGAGGACCGCCCTCATCTCGCTGTCAAAGGACAAGGTCACTGGATTTTGCATACCGAAGAGGGAGCGCTCTTGCTCGCACAAAGCGGAGATATTGCACTTGCAGCTTGGACTGAACGTGATGCGAACCATGCTCGATTACTTTCTGCCACATCAACCGCTTTATCCGGCGATGTAGCATCTGCGGGTGAAGATGGAACAAAACTCCCTGAAGGGTTTACCCTGCGAGAAGGCCGTGGTGGTCCAGACGCCATTGTTTCCATGTTGAAGGCAGGCCTCCAAGAAGAAGTAACCGGCCATATTCAGTCGGGAAGTTCAAGCAAAGCTGTTTCATTGGTGCTGTCACAAGGTGTACCCGTTGCACTCTGGGCGCCTTCCGTCGACGACGAGACAGAAGCACTCCGATTGCTTACCGAGCCAAAGCGAAAGGTCCGTCTTGTTCGGCTACCTGCGGGCACCATCGTTACCGCTCGTTCTGGGACAATCGCCTCGTTTTCTCTTACTGGTTTCATTGACCAGTTAGCCACCATCCGCACGCGTTCAGAAGCACGCCAGGAATCGTTGAGAGCCGCCCTTACCGACATGCTAGGATTCGAAGCAGGTATTGAGCAATTGCGGACTGAACGTGCAAAGTTAGCGTTCAAAACCGACGGCATGGAATCAGCCGTTCCCCTTCAGGTCATGCAAGAACAAGCCGTCTCGGCTGTGGATGAAGGATTGCGTCGCCGCCTGGAGAAATCGGAACAAACCGTGTCGGCATTGAACGCCTCCATCGCTGTACTCGAGGGTAAAATCAAGCAGTTAGAAACCAAGAAAGATGCAGCACAAATTGTTGCAAGAGAGGCCAGTGAAACACGACAAGAGCACACTGTCGCAATGGAAAACGCTCATGCACAACTCAACACGATGCAGGTTGACCTTGCACAATCAAGAGCCACTTCAGAAGAAGCAACGGCAAGGGCTGAACGGTTGGTTCGAAGAGTGAATGAACTCGAGCATCAAGTCAGCGAGCGTGCGGCAGAATTAGCAAAAGCCATCGGTGAAGCAAGTTCGAGCGCAGAATTACAAAGCATGATCGAAGAACTCTCCCTCAAGGAAGCAGAGTTGCAAGCCAATTTGGGCGAAGGAAGTCAACGATTGACGACCATACGCCAGCAAAGCGATGATGAAGAACGCCGATTGCGAGTTTTGACCGAACAAGTCAGCACCACTCGCGAGCGACATGCTCGGGCTCAATCCGACCTTCTCAGCCTGCAGGAACAGGTCCACGTCCAACAACTTGAACTTGAAGCGGCTCGATTGGAGGAAAAGAAATCCCGAGGCCACGCTGACGAGGACCGCCGACGTCGTGCTGAAGAAGAAGCGCGACGCTCCAACACCGAGGCTGAACTACGTGAATTGATGAATGAACGACGGCAAGTCCTCCGAGAATTGGGTGACTTGGGTGCCCGAAGAGGGCATGCTGAAGCAGAATTAGCCTCGCTTGTCGAGAAGGCCACCGACTTAGCCACCGCTCACGAGGAAGCCCTTGCCGATATACAAGAAGCAGAGCGCCTGCGTGCCCGGCTTGCCGAAGAACCACTTGCTCAGGCACTCCTCGACGATAACAACACCTTCCAGGGCCTTGGCCCCGTGTTGGAGCGACTTGAACACGCTCGAGAACTCGGATATTCTGTGACGATGCTCGACAGGGCTGTTGAGCGAGCCTTGCAGGTGATTCAATCAACGGTTGATCAAGTTGCCGCAACACCTCGTCACCTGCTTTCTTCGGAAGTGATGACGCTCTTGGAACGACAGGTCCCTCAAACTGCAGGAGCCGTGCGAGGACTCGCACGCTGGTCAGTTCAGCAGCGTCTTGAACTCCAACTTGGAGAAACAGTCAATCACCTTGTGCTTGACCTCGAACACCTTCTCGAGGATTACGACCGCTCGATTACAATGTTACGCCGAATCCGAAACGTGCTTGAACAAATCGAGCGATTGGGGGCACCTGAGCATGAAGTCCACGCCCTCATGGCCAATTGTCAACGCCCAGAGGCGCTACCGAGTCTCGCCCTTGGAACGCGTAAGTTGATTCAAGTTGCTCTTGATGACATCTACCTTGAGGCAGACCAGCGCGATGCGGGAGAAGCGATTGGACTGGAAGAAACCGCCCGGGTCCTCGAAGAACTCATCACGCAACTGGATGCTTCAGGACTGACTGACGGCCGTCCACGCGGCATGCTTTGGGAATTCCAGCGGGATGGGTTGCTGCCCTTCGAGCGAGATGCCATTCCTGCTGAACAACGTCTTCCAGTCGACGAAGGAATGCTGCACGCTTTGGAACCACACCTCCTTGCATCAGAGGCCTTAGAGGCCGTAGAGGCACCTGCCGCAGAAGCCGTCGACAGTGACGGGTGGTCTGAACTTCCTGCGCCGAGCGACGATGCTGTCCATGCGGCGGTTGAATCTTCATCCCCTGCCACGACCTCCCATGATGACCTGGACGACGAGAGAGCGAGACTCGAAGCAGAATTGGCCCGCATTGATGCAGAATGGAGTCATCGTGACGTACCCGCAGGCAACACGCCTGTTCCTGCTGATGCTGCCCTCACAGACCTTGAGGCCCGGCTTTCAAACATTGACTTTTGAGGTGGCCCATAATGACCGAGGCAACCACGCTCATGGGACGAACTGAAGAGCGAGAGAAAGCATACCCGTTGTGGATTGAGCGGGTTCTTCTCCTTGTTGCAGGAGTCGTTGTTATTCTCTATTCTCCAAAGATAAACGCATCTATTGACCATGCGTGGATGGGGCCATTCGTGGCCTACATCGCTGTTCCTTTGGCATTGCTCGCTGCTGTTGAATTGATGGGCCGTTTTGTCCAAGGACGGCAAGGCTCATAATTGACTGAAATCCTTTGACGCAGGCTCTGGTTCAACCAGATTGCTACGTGATTGTATCAATCCAATGACACGCTGCCAAGGGATAAAGAAACGGAGAACAGCCATCAAGCTCAAGAATAACAAAGCTGAGATGACCAAGCCATAGGTCAATGTCAATTCAATCGATTCAGAGACTTGACCCGCCCATTGACTTCCCGTGGTATCCGATACAATAGTCAACAAGACCTTGTGGAAGCCAAGAGCCACCATCGTGGCAATACCGGTTAATCCGAGGAACAGGAAAGTGTGTCTCAAGTGCGTGTTGAGGACGTTGTCCATTTGGCGGACATATTCCGGGTCACGCTTGCATGATTCAGGGAGTCGGAAAGCGTATTCGAGGTTGCGAATAACGCCGTAACTTGCTTCCTGGAAAACCATGATCAAAACGGCGATGAGGATGAGATTGAATTGCTCTTGCGTCACCAATTTAAGCCCGAAGAGACCGATGGTTGGATCTGAAGTTTGGCTCTCAAGGACGGCAAGTGTTCCTCCGTAGGACCCCAATTGCGATTTGATGAGCGGGAAGGTCAGGATGGCATGTATTCCCAAGAACAGGAGGGTGAATCCAATCGCCCAGGCGATGGAGCGGCGGGACAGACCCCATATTCCTCGAGTGCCCATGATAACGGGGAGGAGATAAATGAACATGATGAGCAGTGACATGATCATCAATAAGGGCCACTGAAGTGTTTGCAATTCTGAATCAGTGGGCAAGCGTAAATCAAAGGAAAAGAGCATGCCGGCCAACCACGAGAGAGTCAGACGACCGATCAGCAAAACGATGAGGCCGATAATGAAACCCAATTTGATACGTTGCTGGACCTTTGGTATTTGGAATGCGAGGAAGGCCATTGCACCACCGAGGCTCAGTCCGAGGACCATGGGGACAAAGAAACGGGCAAGGCCTGAGCGACCTTCTCCAGTGAGCCAATCACCCAAGGGTAATTGGTCGGAGATGAGCAATTCAATGGTATCGAAAAGAATCGTGTGGTCGATGGAGCCAACAACATAGGTAGAGACCACTTCGAGGTACATTCCAATCAAGGCTACCGTTGCAACCACTTGCAGTGTAATGATTTGCCATTGGCGACGGAGGTTCTTGAGATGAAGCGTACGTGGACGCGCCGTTCCTTCAAGGAGGACATCTGACTGAAGACCAACTTCACCTGCCATCTTAGTACCCCCTTACCTGCATCAATGCCTGTGATAAATCCATGTCAGGCATCCAATCGATGACCTGTGCGCCTGAACCTGCCAAGGTGGTCAAACGATTCTGACGTTCCAGTTTGAGCACTTCGTAGGACATACGAGGAATACGGCTGACCAAGCGTTCAAAGTCAACGCTTGAAGGTGACAGGACCGTGACTTCGTGGCCTCGTCCTACCAAATCACGTACGGCGGCAGGAACGGTTCCATCGCCTTCACACGATGAGATGATGAAGACAGGACTTCCCCTGCTAAATCGCCCACTCAGAGAGTTTGTGACCGCTTGAAGGGGCATTTCCCCTTTCGGTGTAACGCCTGCAAGGGCGCTGAGGATTTTGAAATACTGCTTGTCACCCGTATCGGGAGGAAGGTAGGATAGTTTCTCGTCGTATATCGCCAAAGCAACCGAATCTCGACGTTGCAGGAAGAAGGCTGCGAGACTGGCTGCAGATACAGTACCCATTTCGAGAGGATTCTTGAGAACCGTCCCAATACGCGCCAAATCACGACTGTCCAAAATCAAGAACAGGTCTGTTACGGCGTCACGGCACTTTTCGTTGACCATCAGTTCGCCGGTACGAGCGTATGCTTTCCAATTGATATTCTTGAACGGGTCTCCGGGAACGTATTCCCTTAGTGAGTAGAATTCAGAGCCTTGTCCTGGTGTTCTTAGCGTGGTAGCACCGGTGTACATCTTAGGGGTACGACTTCGCAAAAATGCTTCTTCAATGTCCTTGATTTGCGGGAAGATGACGATATCGCTGTGGTGGTCAACATACATCTCTTCAACGCCGAGGTTGAAGGTATTGCGAGCCCGGAGGGACACTGGGCCAATGGAATAGTGGCCGCGCAGTGGGCAGCGTAGAACGTAACGAATGCGTGCGCTCTCGCCTGGTTTGAGGTTCAATTGCATCTGATTGAGTCCACTTCGTAGTTTCATTTCATGAGGAATGTTATCGTAAATATCCAGCATCTGAGTTTTCCGATTGCTGCGGTTTGTTACGAGCAGTTCAACGTAGAGGTCGTCGCCCTTGTACAAATTGTCGGCAGAAAGAGTGCGCTGTACTTCGACATCACCGTGGCCTGAAATCCATGAATTCACGACGATAAAAGCAACGAGGCTCAATCCGAGGATCATCATTTGTTGATTGGAAATCATCATCCCAATCAGGACCAGAGCAATCCCTCCAGTGAAGGTAAATGCTGCTTTACGAGTCCACATGATACCACCTCACTGACGTCCCCACGCCTTGATTCGTTTGACCAGAGCAACCGTTTGTTCAAGCGTGTATCTGTTGCTTGCTTCAACGGCGAATTTAGCCAACACCGGGTCGTTGATCATCGAAACCAACTCGTTTGCCTTCATCGCTTGGAACTCTTCTCGATTCAACCCGTTCTGGTTACGAACCTTGGAAAGGAAGACTTGGCGAATTTTCTCCACTTTGGAGTAGTATGCATACCGGTTGGCATCACCAAATCCATAGTAGATGATGCTGAAAACGTGGCGCCAAGGTTCAGGGTCACGTTTCTTGATGAGGACCGCTTCAAAGGTGATAAAGAGAATCAGGAAGAGAAGAAGCATAGCAAGTCCTTCTCCTGTGAAGTAGACCAAGAGGAAGTAAACGGTGTTGTAAGAATCAGCAGCCAGTGCGCTTTGGGGGTGGCGTGATTCGTCAAAGATGACCATGGCGTTTTCTGCGGGTTGTCCTTCCTCACCGATCAGTTCGCTCATCAGGGCTTCTGCAATGAAGTCAAGTGCCCATTTACGATTGTCATTCTGAGGCATCAAGGTGGCTGTTTCACCGTACTCACCATCGTTGAACCCTTCATAATCGTACATGGCATTGATCAGCGCAGAACCATCGGCGATGAACAAAACACGCCCTCCGTCACTTGGTGAACAACTTGCCCTCGCACACGCTTCGATGCTGAGGTTGAATTGACCCCAGCGGTCGGGAGTCTCAGGTGTGATTTCATTGCCAACCCAGATTTCTCCATCACCGTTGACGTCAACGGTAGCCTCGTTGCTGGTAAGAGCCCGTATGGCAACTTCGGTCAATGGACCTCTCACTCCTGGAATGACTTCCAATCCAGTAATGTTGTTGAGCAACATTTGGTAGGTTGCGTTGTATTCAACGATGCCGCCTACGAGATGGTGAGCGCACAAGCCCGCTTGGGATTCAGACAAACTTTGACCGTCAAGTTTTGCACACGGGTGCTCACCAGGCCCGTCTGGCACACCCCATCGACTGTGAGTGGAGAGGGTTGTTGGGTCAACTTCGGTGCCGTTCATTCCGCAAGGATTGGACTGGACGCACATCCAGATGTAATTGTAATCAAGTTCAGCGACGTATGTTGTGTCAAAGACCTGTTCACCAGTATAGCGAATTCCAAAGGCCTCAGCGATGGTGTTGGCATATCCGTAATCCTCGAGAATGAGGGCTGTGCCGCCCGCTTCAACAAATTCAACAATCGCATTGATCTCTGAAGGAGAAAACCCATTGCCAGATGCGATCGTGATGAAACCATCTTCGTCAAATTGAGGCAAGGTGAGGGTGTCACGTTCAACACCTGCGAGGACGTAGGTCGTGTTACGTGGGTCCTCGATATCGGCGAGCAAAAGTGGACTGCTCACCAAAGAACGGGTGTCGATATTCATGGCGCGGATGTCTTCACGGAAGGCTGACATATCGTTCCAATCATCGTCATAGGCTGATAGTTGGTTGGTGGCACTGATGTTGATGAAATTCGACATAATCGTGAGAAGAAGAATCAACATTACTCCCCAAAACGAAGCTTGGAGGGCGAGCCTCCGAGCGTTGAAATTGGCGGGGAGTCCTAGCATGCACATCACAAGGGATAAGGTTCCCAAATCAGCACGGGCTCCTATGACTTTAGAAGGTTGTCCACCTTCGTGGAGAAAATGCTCATCTCCATTCGAGCGCAATTCATTGATTGAGGTGAATTTTAGCAGCGATTCTTGAGATTGAGGAAGATGGGATCTTCACCGTGCTTTGATCGTGCTCAAAAGGAAGGGCTGAGGGGTCAACCGTTGCTTCAACACTCACGACGAGATCACTGAGCATACCGGTGTTGAGGTCAAAATGAATGTCTTTGAGGTGTCCAAGGAGCGCACCCGTGCGGTCCACGACCTCTCTTCCAATCACTTCCCGCCCGAAGATTGCCATGATTGTCACCCCGCTGTTAAAGTTCCAGCGAAGGAATCCCTTGAATGCGTCGGTTGGTGAAGCGACATCACATCGTTTCCATGCCGCGGCTGAAGTCTCGGTTTCGCTTGATGTTCGTCAAACCAGAGGTGAGGCGTGTTTCCATCTTTTGGTAGTATTCCAGCATGTCAGGGGTAACGGTTGGACGAACTCGAGAAATTGCTTCCTCAAAGTGGGCCTTTGTGACCTTCTTCTTGTTGGCACGCATGCAGATGAGAGCCGCTTCTCGGCAAACTGCTTCGATGTCGGCTCCAGTGAAGCCGTCCATACCTGTCAGGATGTCCTTAAAGGAGAACTTGCTCAGAGGCATGCCTTCAGAGTGAATGCCAAAGATGACCTCACGAGCTCCAGCATCGGGCGGGGGCACGTGCAGCACACGTTCAAAGCGGCCGCTACGCAAGAGGGCAGGGTCAATCATTTCGGGACGATTGGTCGCAGCAACGATGATCACGCCATCAAGCGATTCAACACCATCCATACTGGCCAATAACTGGTTCACAACACGGTTGCCCACGTCGCTTCCCTCAGAGGCGCTTCCACCACTTCGCATGCTCGCAATGGATTCAAACTCATCAAGGAAAATGATGGAAGGCGAGGATTGCTTTGCTTTCTTGAAAATTTCTCGGATAGCTCGTTCAGATTCACCCACCCACTTCGAAATCAATTCTGGGCCTTTGATGCTGATGAAGTTCGCTTGTGCTTCGTTAGCAATGGCCTTGGCCAAGAGAGTTTTACCCGTACCTGGTGCTCCAAACAGAACAATTCCTCGCGGTGGTTTGATTCCAAAGTGTTCGAACAAGTCTGGCTTGGTAAGCGGCCATTCAACCGATTCCTTGAGGCGGTCTTTGACCTCGAGCAGGCCACCGACTTCTTCCCAAGAAACCTCGGGAACTTCAACGTAAATCTCACGGAGCGCTGAAGGTTCAACATCACGAATGGCTTCTTTGAAATCGTCCATGCAGACTTCCATCTTTTCAAGGACCTCTGGAGGCAGTGTTTCCTCTTCAAGGTCGATTTCGGGGAGGTATCGGCGCAAAGCACGCATGGCCGATTCGCGGACCAAGGCAGCGAGGTCGGCCCCAACAAAGCCGTAGGTATTGTCGAGAACCCAAGAGATGTTAAAGTCATCTGAAATCGGCATTTGGCGGGTGTGGACATCCATGATTTCACTTCGTCCTTCACGATCGGGCACGCCGATTTCGATTTCTCGGTCAAAGCGACCGGGTCGTCGCAGGGCTGGGTCGAGTGCGTCTCTTCGGTTGGTGGCACCGATGACAACGACGTTGTCTCGACCTTGCATACCGTCCATGAGCGTGAGCATTTGCGCGACAACACGTCGTTCAACTTCGCCCGATACGTCTTCACGCTTGGGGCAGATGGAGTCGATTTCGTCGATGAAGATAATCGCTGGAGAATTTGCCGATGCTTCGTCAAATATTTCTCGGAGCTGCTTTTCTGATTCACCGTAATACTTTGAGATGATTTCAGGTCCGTTGATACTCTTGAAATGAGCGTTTACCTCGGTTGCAACAGCCTTGGCAATCATCGTTTTACCTGTCCCTGGTGGGCCGTGAAGGAGAACTCCTTTCGGTGGGTCAATGCCCAATCGGCGGAACAATTCAGGATGCTTGAGCGGCAGTTCAATCATTTCACGGACCTTGAGGAGTTGTTGGCCAATGCCTCCAACATCTTCGTAGGTGATGCCTTCAGATTGACCGACATCTTCCTCGGCAACCGCTTCATCTTTGATGATAATCTCGGTGTCAGTCGTGACTTTGACAATGCCTTTTGGAACGGTTTGAACGACGGCAAAGGGAAGCGCTTCAGCAAACAGTGTCATCCCTGGAATGAAGATGCGATCGCCTGCGACCACAGGCCGTTTGGCGAGGCCACGCTTGGCAAAGCCTTCAATGCCCGGCCCAAATTTGACTTTCTGCTTGTTCGCCATCACAGGAGAGATGGTCAATTTGGTGCACTCCTTGGCTTCGACTTTTCGAACTGTCACACGGTCACCGAGGCTGACACCAGCGTTTTTGCGGATGATACCGTCAACTCTGATGATGTCCATTTTTGCATCCTCGGGCCGGCTACGCCAGTAAATGGCAGCAGTGGAGCGCTCGTCCCCACTGATTTCTACAATGTCACCTGGCTTGAGGTCAAGACCCATCTCAGAGGATATGCGGGCTCGGCCGTGACCCACGTCAGATGGTATGGCCTTTGATACACGTACTTCAATGGATTTGTCTTTGTCCGCCATACTGTTCTCTCCTGTCTATTTTTGTTGATACTTTGACGGTATATTAACGCACGCCATCAAGGATTTCGCCCCGCATCGGAAGGAATAACCTGTGCAGGGGACTATAAACCCGAGGACGAATTTGTTTTGGGACTCTTCTCACTCTTCATTCAAGCCAGCCATCACATTCAAGAGACGCATATGGGTCGCTCACAACATGGTTCATGTTCTTGAAACTGGTCTGGAATTCATCCAAGCAAATAACCCAAACGGCAAACCCTCAGTACGAGGCTTCAACATTATCAACGGCCAGTTAGCAAATGCCAGTGACGGAAAAAGTTTCCAATCCACCAACCCCGCTCTTCTTGCAGATTGCCTTGGTGAATTCCCGCTTTCGACCCGAGAGGACGTCCACGCTGCCCTCAACGCAGCCCATGCAGCATTCCCTGCTTGGTCGGCAACCCCCGCACCAACCCGTGGCCAAATCATCGGAAACATGGGACGTTTGCTCATGGAACACAAAGACGACCTTGTGGCTCTTGAAACACGTGAAATTGGTAAAACACTCAAAGAATCTGGAGGCGAAATCCAAGAAGCAATCGATACGTGTTTATTCTTCCAATCCGAAGGGCGGCGCCTCTACGGTCAAACCGTCAATTCGGAATTGCCCGACAAGGAATTGTTCACCTACCGCCGCGCCTTGGGTGTCTGCGGCATCATCAATGCGTGTAACTTCCCGTCCGCAGTCCCCTTCTGGAAGATGATTCCAGCCATCATGTGCGGCAACACCTGTGTTTGGAAGAGCCCCCAAGATGCTCCGCTCCTTTCCTTCGCTCTTGCTCGCATCATGCACCAAGCAGGCCTGCCAGACGGCGTCATCAACCTCGTTCACGGCAAGGGAAGCGGTGCTGGCCAGTACCTCGTTGATGCTGTTGACGAAGGCTTGGTCAACAAGATCTCCTTCACGGGTTCAACTGAAGTTGGCAAGATGATCGGTGAAGTATGTGGGCGAAACTTGGTTTCATGCTCGCTCGAACTTGGCGGAAAAAACCCGCTCGTCGTTATGCCATCCGCCAACCTCGACAACGCAGTTGAGGGTGCCTATTGGGGCGCCTTTGGGACCGCTGGCCAACGCTGCACAAGCCTCGGCAACCTCATTGTCCACGAAAGCATCTACGACGCTTTCATGGAGAAGTTCATGGCCAAGGTCAAAACAACCCGTATCGGTGATTCATCCGTTCACAAGGACGTCCTTTACGGACCGATGTTGTCGCCAAAGTATGCGAAAGATTTCCTCACCGGCCTCGACATGGCGAAAGCCTCTGGAGCAACTCAACTATGGGGTCAGGGAGAAATCACGGCCGACAATCAACCAGAGAATTTCATGGGAGATGCAACTGAGGGGGTCTTCATGTGGCCTCACGTCTTTGCCGATGTCACCGAAGACATGGATTGCTTCCAAGAAGAAATTTTTGGACCTGTCGTCACCGTGGTAAAGGCCAAAGATTTCGACCACGCCCTCCACTTGGCCAACGCAAGCCCCTACGGCCTGTCTTCCGCCATCTACACCAACGACCGACTTGAGGCATACCGCTACAAGACCGGCATCAAAGCAGGCATGACCGGCATCAACAACTCAACCACGGGCGCTGAAGCTCACCTGCCCTTTGGTGGCGTGAAAGGATCTGGAAACGGAACACGAGAATCCGGTATTTGGGTTCTCGAAGCATACTCGTACTGGCACGCTGTCAACGATGAACTATCTGGTAAATTGCAACTCGCCCAGATGGATGTAGACGAAATCGAAATGGTGGAAGCAGAAGTAAATTGGAGCGATTTAGCCTGATTTTCTAACACTTTTACCCTGCGGGTCAATGGTGAACCTCAAAGACCCTGCGCTCGTCCCCCCACATATCCCCTTTGGGATATGAGGCGTAATTGTGGGTGACGGCATCAAACTTCCAATGCTCAATGGGTTGGGTCGAACCAACCGAATCGACAACTGGTGGAGTCAACCACTGACCATGGGCATCGCCCTCACAGCGGCCCTCATCTACACCTTTTGGCGTCTGTTCATCAACGATGCAGATATTTCCTACACACTTCAAGGCAGCACGGTAATGTCGCCCATTTTCTCACCCAACGTACTCGAGTGGGACTTGTTCGGACTTTCTTCGTGGAATCATCCAGAGTGGGTCAACGCCGCCATCCTGGTTCTGTGGATACCCTTTGGCTTCCGTGGCACCTGCTACTACATGCGTCGCGTCTATTACAGGACCTTCTTTGCAAGCCCAACAGCGTGCTGGGTGGACGAACCCGACATCAACAAGGCAATCGGTTACAAGGGAGAGAAGCGCCTGTTTATTTTCAACAACCTTCACCGCTATTTCCTCTATGCTGCCATGGTCATTCTCGTCATCAAATGGTGGGATGTCACCCACACAATGCACTTCAAAGACACCCACGAATACGGTGTCTCAATCGGTACCTTCGTGATGGCCATTGAAGCCTTCTTGTTGACCATGTATGTCACATCATGCCACGCACTTCGGCACCTCGCTGGAGGCATGCTCGATCGCTGGACCACGGGCATCAGCCGCATCCGTGGACGCTTGTTTGGACGAATAAGCGTCCTCAATCGTTCACACGGCTTTTGGTTTTGGACCTCACTCGTTTTCGTATTCCTAGGAGACCTTTGGGTACTAGCAGTTGCCGATGGACGCTTCAATGACGTCGTATTGTTCAGTTTTTGAGGTGAGATGATGAGTGAAGAAATAAGCAACCATGAGTACGATGTCATCATCATCGGTGCGGGTGGCGCTGGCCTACGTGCTGCCATTGAGTCTGCACGCTCAGGAGCGCGGACTGCTATCATCACCAAATCGCTCCTCGGTAAGGCTCACACCGTGATGGCTGAAGGTGGCTGTGCAGCAGCCTTGCAAAACGCCGACCCGCGTGACGGCTGGAAGGTCCACTTCCACGATACCATGAAAGGAAGCAAATGGCTTGCCAACTGGCGTATGGCTGAATTCCACGCGAAGGAAGCGCCGGACCGTGTCAGAGAACTCGAACAGTGGGGTGCCGTGTTTGACCGAACCCCAAAGAATCTCATCAATCAGCGAAATTTTGGCGGGCATACCTTCCCTCGTTTGGCTCACGTCGGCGATGCCACCGGTCTAGAAATCATCCGGACCCTGCAGGAGCGTGGCATTCACGAAGGCATTGATATCTTCATGGAATACACTGTCAGAACACTTCTCAAGGAAGGAGACCGTGTCACCGGCTGCGTAGCATACAACCGAGTTGACGGCGCTATTCACGCTTTTTCCGCTAAGTCTGTTGTTCTCGCTACGGGCGGCATTACTCGATGCTGGTCGGTTTGTTCTGGTTCCTGGGAATACACGGGTGACGGTCATGCCCTCGCTCTTTGGGCAGGTGCTGAACTTCGTGACATGGAATTCGTTCAATTTCACCCAACCGGCATGGTATGGCCACCGTCAGTTCGTGGCATCCTTGTGACAGAAGGTGTACGCGGTGAAGGTGGACGCCTCACCAATAACAAAGGGGAGCGCTTCATGTTCGATTACGTCCCTGAAATGTTTGCAGGTGACCACGCTGACACCATTGAAGAGTCCGACCAGTGGGTTGAGGAAGTCGTAAGCGGCAAACTCGCAACCGTTCGCCGACCTCCCGAATTGCTGACACGTGACGTCGTCGCCAAAGCGATCAACGAAGAGGTCAAGGCAGGACGAGGTTCCCCTCACGGAGGAGCATTCTTGGACATCTCACACCGTGGCGAAGAAGCGATTTTGAAGAAATTGCCGTCAATGCACCACCAATTCAAGGAGTTGGCTGGCGTTGACATCAGCAAGGAGCCAATGGAAGTTGGCCCCACTGCCCACTACGTCATGGGTGGTGTTTGCGTTGATGCTGAATCCCAAGAAACGACGGTTCCCGGGCTCTTTGCTTGTGGCGAAGTAGCATCCGGTCTCCACGGTGCGAACCGATTGGGAGGGAATTCACTCTCAGACCTCATCGTATTCGGCAAGCGTGCCGGTGAATTTGCTGCTAAGCGTGCATCAGACCTCGCTCAGCCCGCTATCGACAGTGCCCAAGTCAAGGCTGCCATCTCCGACATGCTCGCACCCTTGGAACGCGAGGGCGGTGAAAACCCTGGTCGAATTTACGATGAGATGCGTGATATGATGCAGGCGAAGGTCGGTATCATTCGAACCAAATCAGAACTTGAAGAGGCTCTCAAGGATATTGACCAATTCAAAGAACGAGCCATGGCCTGTTCATCGGGCACCTCTCGCAAATACAATTCCGGTTGGCACCAAGCCCTCGACCTCCTCAACATGGCTGATGTATCTCATGCTGCAACGCTGGCTGCCATCACCCGAGAAGAAAGCCGTGGTGGTCATACGCGCGACGACTTCCCCACCCCAGAAGACGACTACTGGGGCAAGACACTCAACATCATCTGGATGGAAGGTGGAGAGATGAAGATTCGGCAAGAGCCCGTCGAAGAAATGCGTGACGACCTCCAAGAAGCACTCAAGGAAGTCAAAGCCATGATCGCTGAACGAGCCGCCGAAGCTGGAGGTGAAAACTAATGTCACTCAAAGGAACCAAACAATCGTTCAACGTTCTACGTGGAGAGGGCGAAGATGCCTCGCTTGAAGGCTATGAAATTGAACTGGATGAAGGCATGGTCGTATTGGATTGCCTTCACCGCATTCAACACGAACAAGAACCCGATATGGCCGTTCGTTGGAACTGCAAAGCAGGAAAATGCGGTTCATGTTCTGCAGAGATCAACGGCCGACCACGCCTGATGTGCATGACTCGGATGAGCGACGTGGTCGCTGAAACACCAGCAGGTCAGCCCATTGAAATCCGTCCGATGAAAGCCTTCCCTCATGTCAAAGACCTTGTCACCGACGTCAGTTGGAATTACGAAGTCGCCCAACGTATCAAGCCCATCAACGGGCCCAAGGAGATGAATTGGGAATTCAATCAGATGGAAGCAGATCGTGTTCAAGAATTCCGTGAGTGTATCGAATGCTTCCTGTGCGTCAATACGTGCCACGTTCTACGCGACCACGCTTTATTCGATGATTTCGCTGGACCTCGTAACCTTGTCCGCCTCGCACAATATGAGATGCACCCGTTGGATACCGAAGACCGTGTTCCAGAAATCAAGAAAGAATTCGGCGTTGAATACTGCAACATCACACGGTGCTGCACTGAAGTTTGCCCTGCAGGCATCCAAATCACCGACGATGCGATTATTCAATTGAAGGAGCGTGTTGTTGACCGTTATTACGACCCGCTTCAGCGCATCTGGCGAACTCTGACTCGACAGAAGGTTCGTTATTGATGTACAAACCGACATCCACTTGACTGCCATGGTCCATGTCATCCTCGTGCGCTCAGCCAATCGCGAATCCATCCTTCACCGATGCCGTCATGATTAACGTTAGGAGGCTGAAGCGGTCGGACGATGATCAACATATCCAATTCTCCACCCCAAGAGGCTTTGGCGACCACAACAACCTCGCCTACCTTGGTGCCTGCGGGGTCTGAGCCAAAGGTTGTGGAATTGATGTTATAACTTCGAAAGGCCACCGTTTCGATATGTTCGGATTCCCAACTTCCAAGTTGGATGTCCAGTGTGGATGGAGAAGGAACGGGTTGTAAGATGATTTCTTCGGGATTGAGGCGTACAAATGGCACTTCTTCGTCAATCAACTCAATCGCTTGATGCATGCGTCCGGTCTCCATATTCATGAGCGACGCCAATGTCATGGCAACACTTTCAGCACCAACCACCCCCGCTTGGTGCGGCAATCGTAACGTGAGGGATTGCAACACCACCACATCGCTGGTCACCCAGGTGTATTGCTCGCTGGCGGGGTACATGGAAGCATGCGGATTTTCTGTGAACAGGGGGCGACCCCAGTCTTCAGGTGCAACGGGGTCGTCGACGGGAAGAAAACCTGTGGCTGTTAAACAAAGCATCGCCACACTCAAGGCCAGTAAGCGAGGTGTTCGGTGGGTCTTCCAATCTTCTCGGGCAGCGGGGCTAAGCAAGGAGACCACTACGAGCAACGGGAGGGCAAGGAGCGCTCCAGCGGGCAATATCCAGAGAAAAATAACGAAGGCAAGAGCCATCTGAATGCCTTGAGGGCCGATTGGCGTGTGCCATGTTTCATCTTCCAGTGCTTGTTTTCGACGGTGAATGAAAACCAAGGTCAAGGCACCTCCAACAAGAGGTAGCAGCGATTGAAGGAGACCTTGCCATACCATGAACGACGGTGGCAACCCTGCATCCAGCCGCCATAGATGTTCGGGTTGTCCCAAGGTTGATGCGAGGGTTTCGTGTAAGATTGACCATGGCGGAGGCGGTTCTTTCCTTTCGGGACGTCCAACACCGTCACAAGATACCCGCTCCTCGCTGGTCAAAACCTTGGGCTCAACGCTTGGGACCGGGGATTGTAGACCTCAACCTCAAGTTGTATCGAGGATCCATTCTCGGACTTGTAGGGCCAAACGGAGCAGGAAAAACCACCCTGCTGCGCATGATGGCTGGCATCCTTCCGCTTCAAACGGGTTCGGTGATGGAACGAATTGACAGTGACGAATGGACGCACGTCGATGATTTGCGAACCCTGGTCGGCCACATGCCTGAACAGGTGAGATGGCAAGGCAAAACTACGGTCAGGAACATTCTGCTTGAACTTGGGGAGATGCGAGGAACGGAAGGCCATCGCATTGACGCCCTGCTCAACCTGGTCGGGCTTCACCATCGTCGAGACGAACAATTGGACAATCTCAGCCAAGGCATGCGTCAGCGTCTTTCCATAGCAGCGGCATTGCTCGGCTCGCCCAAGGTTCTGCTGCTGGATGAACCCTTCAACGGACTAGATCCGGTCGCAGCACAGGCCTTCACCGAATTGATTCAACGCCTTGCAAACAAAGGCGTCAGCATCGTCATCTCGTCACACATGGTTGCCCAATTGGGCGGAGTCATTGACCGAATCGGCCTGCTGCATCGTGGTCAACTCCTCGATGAAGGCCCACTTGGAGATGTCGAAACAAGATTGGCACTCAACGGTCGTTACACCGTGGCTGGAACGGGCGAAGTGGACCTCGAAGAATCACTGAAGGGCATTGAACTAGACCGAATTGAGCATGAATCTGATGAAGATGGTTGGAGCTTGACCTTTAGGGGAGAGTCACAAGAGGTTTTGCAGGCCTTGCTTTCAAACGACGTTGCTCTTTCTTCTTGGGCACCTGTTGCACCTAATTTGGTCGAGTGGTTATGCGCCGCAACTGGAATGGATGTTCAAGACATTTCTTTGGAAGTAGCCTCTTCTGCAATGTTGCCAATGCGTACCGTGGAGGTGGGCGAAGATGAGTGATTTCGGACGAATCCGAAGCATCGCTGCTCGCATACGGCGTGAACGCCTCTTTGGTATCCGCATGAACATCATGCTCCCCATCCTTCTCCTGTTTTTACCGGGAATGGCGTGGGGCTTTTCTGACCCCAACATCATCTTGCCAGGCGGTCATCAGCCGTCCACTGCCATGGAAGTCCTGTTCTATGCATCTCTCGGCGTTGTATTCGGGGCAACCATGTGTGCCGTTCTGCTCTCCTTTGACGGCGTGAGCAGGGACCGAGCAAGTGGAATGTTGGAAGTTCGACTTGCACAACCGATGCCTCGTCGGCATCAGGCAACCGCGTTGGTGTTGGGATATTTGCAAAGTATTCTCATTCCGGTCTACGGGCTCATGGTGCTGTGCCTCGTCATCGTTCGTATCCGCATGGGCGAGTGGACGAATCTGCAGGAGACCTTGGTTTACTTTGTATCGACGGGACTCATTCTTTTGTGGTACACACTCTTTGCTCTGCTTGCTTCGACCACTGCAAAAGAACAGGGTACAGCAGTTGCCTTTGGAGTTGGCGTTTGGTTCTTTTTCACCTTTCTTTGGGCCTTGGTGACGACGATGGTTGCCTATGCTTCAGGTGTTGCAGTTGGTGAAGCCAATGACCCTGCATGGGTGGCTTTGGAGGGAGCACTTGACTTGCTTTCGCCCAATGGCGTGTATCATCATCTCTTGGAAACGCAACTTCCAACCGTTGACCGTGGTGTTCCGATTTGGCAAACGTGGGCTGCAGCAATCGCGTGGACGGTTCTGCCTTGGTGGGCGCTTCAAAGGCGCATGGAAGCACTCGTTCCTTGAAGAAAAAGGCAATTCTTCATGAAGGCGAAAGACCACGCCCGTCTATGACACGCCGCTCGCTCTCTCTGCAAATCGCCTCGTTGGCCCTCACGCTGCTGATGGTTTTGGTCACGACCTCGCCCCTTATGACGTCCAACTTGGATGAGCAACCACTCGTTCTTCCTACCGAGGGACGACAAGATACGCTCGACGTTGACTGCAGCGGATATTCCTTTGAGGATCTCTTTGAATACGACTTCGCATTGTTTGAGCTTGACATTCTTGACGACTGGGCAACCGGTGATATGTATGCAAATGCATGGGTCAACGGCTCGAACTCTGCCATTGTGCGTGACAACCTTGACGGGCTCTTTGAAGGTCTGCCGGGTGGCGATAACGAGTGGATCAGTACCGATGAGCGAGATGCTGTCCGAAGTATTGGACCAAAATGCATTGCTGACATGGAAACACGACTCGGAATGCGTGAGGGTATTCCTCATTCGGGTGGTGTTGATTGGAACGATTTTGAATTCGTTGAGGCTGGAATCGGACTCGACGAGGTCAACCTTGTTCCCGAGGGGCATCCTGATGCTCGCACTTGCACCAACTTTGGTGCAGAACAAGGTTGCAAAGAGGTCCCTACCTCAACCACCGATGATTTGGAAATCAGCCTCTTTGTCAAGGATGGAGAAAATAACAACGTGCGATGGGACCAACTCCCCAACAGCGGCTCGTCAAACTTCACGCTCGCCATGAACATCACCAACATGAGCGACGCTGCCCTTGTTGTGACATTCCCTGTACTTCAGGGTCTGCGGATGTACGATTTCCGAGTTACCGACAACAGCCCTGACAGCGGATTAAACTGTGATTACATCAACGAACCGTCGTTCATGTATCTCCCCGATGGAAGCCTCCAAGTGACACAATTGGTCAACTTCGACCGAACCCAATGGACCCTTGAATGTGCGATGTTTATGGATTTCACCACGCAAATCCCCGAAACGAACGACATCCCCGTTTGGTCATCAACTGCACCCGTCAACGGCACGCGAATCGCCACCGGTGGGACTGGAACAACGGTATTCACCCCCGCTGATGTTGGCAATGCATGGGCGAGTGATGACGACGGTTGGTCACTCGATTGCACCTTTGATGAAGAAGGATGGTCGGTTTCTACCAACGTTTTGGGCGACTTCCTTGTTGCTCAACCTGCGACCTCATCGATCTCTGAGGCAACCTGCACCATCGTGGACCCCTTGGGAGCTACCGACGAAAATGATTCTCGCACCTGGACCTTTGGGACCCTCTTCACGGCTACTGGAACGGTGGATGATGACGGTGAAAATGCTCGCCTTACCATCACCTCTTCCGGACTTGCGAATGAATTTATTTTCACGCCCCGTGCCCTCCAAGGTGGACAACTTGGTGGAGTAAATGACGCAGTTACCGTCAGTTCAAGTGCACCCTCAACCATCGCAGTTAGCCTCAACAACATTCGACCAGGGTCGTTTACCATCACGGGTGTCGCCGAAGCAACCAACATGATCGATTTCACCGTTGACATGGACTTGAACCTCGCAAAACCAAATTCCCCACCCGTCATCACTGTTGCCGTAAATTTCGACGGAGAGAACGCGACCTGGGACGATAAACAGCAGAAGTTCGAATTGTACGGACTCGTGAATGACCCCGATCTTGAAGGAGTGAGCATGAGTTTGACCATTTGTGGAGCAGAGTACCAAGGTTTTGTGATTGACAATATCAACTGGAATGTGGAAGTTTCGACCGCCATCTGCATGGCCAATGGTCTCACAGATTACGATGTGGTTATTACGGCGACGGACGATTCAGGAGCTTCAACTCAACTTACCGTCGAAGTCCAAGACCCAATGATCAACGACGCCCCAGTTCCCGTAAACCCTGTCACAGGCGAGCCAGATTCTTCTCTTCCATTCCCCTCCTTTTTGGCAACCTTAGCCATGCTCGGGGCTGCACTTATCCTTCGCCGTAGGAGCGAGGAATAAACCGACACAACCAAAAGGCAGCGCTCGCGGGGCGCAGTTGGGGATACGTATGTTTACGGGCACTGTTGAGGCACGAAGTCACGAAGGTGGCCTTCTCGTCCATTTTGATGGGTCTTCACCAGCCCTCAATGCAATTGTAATTCTAGCAGAAGATGGCACCTACATCGGAAAGGTCGATGGTGTCATTGGAAATACGAACCACCCACTTGCCCACATTGGCCACGTTGATCGCAAACTCGATCTTGATACTGTGATGGGTGCACAAGTCAGCATCCGAGCAAAGAAGCCTCGTCCTGAACGTGAGCGCTCAAACGATCGAAACGACGCTCCACGCCGTGATGACCGAAGAAATAACCATCGTAGCGACCGAAACGATTCGGGACGAGACCGTGGTTCATTCCCCCGACACGACAGCGGAGGTCAACGACCCAATCATTACGACAATCACGGTGATAACGACTGGGATTGTCCCAAGTGTAACAACTCCAATTTCGCACGCAGGACCGTGTGCAATCGTTGCGAAGAACCCCGCCCGGGTGGCGGTGGAGGCGGTCAACGCCAAGGCCGAAACAACGATTTCCAGCGCCGTGATAGGAACAGTGGTGGAGGTCGTGAAACCTTCAACGATAACGATTGGACTTGCCCTGAATGCAAGAACTCCAATTTCTCCTTCCGACAACAATGCAACCGTTGTGAAGCTCCTCGCCCTGGTGGCGGTGGTGGCGGTGGTGGACGATCAAATTCACGTCCCTCAGGCGGTGGCGGAGGCTATCGTGACCGAAACAGCGGCGGAGACCGACGAGACGGTGGCGGAGGCTATCGTGACCGAAACAGCGGTGGAGACCGACGGGGCGGTGGCGGAGGCTATCGTGACCGAAACAGCGGCGGAGACCGTCGAGGTTCATCTGACCGAGGCGGCGGTGGCGGAGGCTACCGGGACCGAAACAGCGGCGGAGACCGTCGAGGCTCATCTGACCGAGGCGGCGGTGGCGGAGGCTACCGGGACCGAAACGGCGGCGGAGACCGTCGAGGCTCATCTGACCGAGGCGGCGGTGGCCGAGACCGTCGAGGTGGGCAAGGCAACAGCGGTGATTACCGCAAGGCGAAAGGAAAGCGCTCAGGCCATGCACATAACCGTCCACCACGTGATTTATTCCAGCGCAAATTTGAGCGCCAAGATGAGGACTGAAGGAGTCGAGTTACTTGAGTGCTGAAACGCATTACTTGGACGCCCTTGAAGCACTTGATGATGGGCGACGTGAGGATGCGAGGATAGAAGCCAAGAAAGCAACCGACGCTGACCCCGAGCATCTTGAGGCATGGGGAGTTTACGTTGATGCATGTCTGCCTCCAATGGGCCAGCCACCGTCAATGATTGAAGCCGCTCAAGCACTTGCTGCCATTCGACGTATTCTCGCTCTTGACCCAGTCCGAATGGATATGTGGGTTCGTGGAGGCCGAATTCTCGCTGATGAACTTGGTATGCTCCATGACGCATTGCACTGGTGGCAAGACTGTCGCCAATATGCTCCGGATGAAGTAACGCCAATCGTGGAGATGGCCTCGATTCTCGCCGACATGGGCGAGTACAGCAAGGCACAGGAGCGCCTGCAGTCCATCTTGGATGAGAACATGGATGTCGGAATGACGCAATTTCGTAAAATCAATTCGCTGCTGCAACTCGTTCGTGCTGCTGCAACTCAACAAGAAAAGGAAATCTTTCGTCCCTATGAAAAACACCATGATGGCTGGCAGGCTATCGCCCAGAAAATGGGTAAACCCCCGATGTCAGAGAATTTCATATTCCTCATCACAACCGTTCCAGTTCTGCTTCTTGTGATCTATTTTTCCTCGCAATTTGCCTCGGGAGGATGGGGCCCCTTTTGTTTGAACACCGTTGCAATCATGTTCATCGTTCTTCTTGGGATTCGAAATGCAAAACGGTGGTTCCAAATCATCAATCGCCCGGCATTCAATCTCTTGCGTGCCATGAATTTTGAAGCAGCAACGGGATACACCGTGATTCCAGAAGACATGCGAACCTCGGTTCTCTACGTTTACATCATGCAACGAAAGCCGCTGGCTTGGCAAGAGCGTACGCTCAAGGTCATTGACAAGGGAACGAAGTTGCCTAAAAATTGGAGGCTACGACTCCCTGATTTCGAAGCACATATCGTTGAAGAAACACAAGAGCAATTCTGGTCTGAAGAATCCCTTGAAGCGTACGAAGAAGAATGAAACACGCACCCGCAGTGCAATCTTCAACCTCGGCGTGGTCTTCCTCAGCCTGAATCCATTTCAGGACCATCACTGCAAGTTGTCTCTATGCAAGTCCTGCAATCTCAACTTCTCTGATGATGTGATCACATCTTGCGATACGCATGCCTCGTTTCCTTGAGCCATCTTGCGTTTTGGGGGAGCGAACACGGGCATGCGTGGTCTTGACTATCCGAACATCGAGTAACCTATGCGGAAGAACTGACACCTGCAAAGGCGCAACGGTTGGACTGGTCCAGCGCGAGCTCATCGCGATGACACTGGCACCAACGTGGTCCGTTACGGCCTACGAAGTCTACTGCTGGGACTGCGCATACTGTATTGCATACTGTTGCGCATAGGCTGCTGCGGTAGCAGCATCGTAACCCTGACCAACAAATTGCTGGTAGTATTGCTCGTAAATCGCTTGGTCAAAGGCAGCGGCGGCTGGTTGAGCAGCAACTGGTTCAGCGGCTGCTGCTGGTTGAGCGGCTGCACCACCGACATATTGCTGAGCAAAGGCCCTCGCAGTTTCCTCAGGATATCCTTGAGCGATCAATTGTTGGACGTATTGTTCTGTCGGGTCCAAAGCGTCAGCTCCAAAGGCATTCTCCATACCGAAAGCATCGTCCTTTTGCGATCCATTACGCATGAACATGAGGGTAGCGCCAACAATCAGACCGATAATGGCGATGATAACGATGATCAACGTTGAGTCGAGACCACCAGCATCGCCTTGTGTGTCATCGGTTGGGTTGGAGTTATCAGTCCACAAACCGGTCGTTGGGTCGAAGGACCAAGCACCACTCCATTGACAATCGCCGTTGGCATCGAGGATAAATTCTCCACCTGCTGCTTCTGCTTGAGGGTCAATTTCAATTCCTGGACAAGCAGGGAGATTGATTTCAATCCACTTGATGGTGACCCAGCGCTCGTTCGGGTAATCGCCTTCGTAGTACTTGATGAAGACACGTTGTGACTTCGAAACGTTGGTGTAGAGGCTGTCAACGTTGAGTGTAATCTCAAAGCGGTCGTTGTCGCCCATAGCGTTACTCTTGCCCCAAAGACCCAATTCGCTCATGTTGTACTTCATGATCGAGGAAGCCGTGAAATCATCTTCGAAGAATGCTGCTTCGACGTAAACTTCACTGGTTTCAGCACCCGAGAGAACAGTTCCAGAAATCGTCAAAGTATCGTCTTCAAATTTGGAATTGTTCAATTGGACGTTGTCCCATTGAATCGCTGGTTCTTCGTCACCAAAGCCCTCGGGTACAACAACGAAATACATTCGGTGCTTTTCTGAGAACTTACCTGCACTGTCATAGACGATAAGTTCGATACGAATTTGATTTTCAGTAGTACCGGTTGAATCCACTGTCTGGTTCTTGAACTTGTAGGACCATTGACCATTACTTGCGGCAGTTTGCGTGAAGGTGTGACCGTCGAGGTCGAACGAATCATCGCCGTATGGCGCATCAAAGAGAACCTTCCACTCATAACTTTCAATGCCGTTGCCTTCCAATGAATCTGCGTCAGAAGAGTTGCTGGCATCAAAGTGAATCACAAGTTCTGCATCATCGCCTTCACCTTCGAGGATGATGCGATGGATGTCCCATTCCTTGTTGGACACCGTCTTGGTTCCAATGAACTCAACATTGTCTTGGTATTCGGTTCGAATGTCAACCACAGCATCTGCTTCGGGTCGGAACTCGTCAGCATAAACGTCGTTGGTCTCGACGGTGACGTCGATGGTTCGTGCGTGACCATGAGCGTCATGGAGCATCAGAGTGATGTGCCACTGCTCGCCTTGTGCGCAGCCTGTTTGAGAAGCAAGGTCAGCCTTACAGAAGGTCATGGAAGGTGAAGCGTCGCTGCTTTCTCCAAGCACGCCTGAAGCCAAGGTGCTGCCGTCCCAGTTGGTTGGGCCGTCGATGACCCAATCGGTGATCATGGTCTCCGTGGTATCGGTTGTGAAGCCAAAGTTCAGCGTAGCATCACTCTTCATGTAGCGCAATGCATACTTTCCTGTGCTTGGGTCGATGCCTGGGACATCGCCGTTGATGGTCAAATCAAGACCGTTGCCCAGTGTACCAAATCCGTTAGGATAGGGTGTGACTTGGTAGGAAAGGAGATTGCCCAGCATTGGGAAGGTGGAGCTGTCAGCACGCTCGGAGTGGGTTGCTACGTCAATGGTTGACACGATGAGGCCACCGGAGAAATAACTGCAAACGCCGAGTACGGTGTCTTGGATGTCTTCAGTGGAACGAATCAATCGCTGGAAGTAACCGCCCTCTTCCATGTAGCCATCACATGTGCCTGGCACGTTAGTGGTGCTCACAGACTTGGTGTTGAGCACGGCTTGTGCAACACCTGAGTTAGCGTCAAATCCTTGGAAAGCGTTGACGTCAATGTTCTCCATGACTGGGTGGTAAGGGTCAGCAAGGTCCATGGTGGAGTAGGTGACCTGTGTTTCTGCAGTGTCACGGCTTTGAACGTCAAGGCCGAATGGAAGACGGCCTGCAAGACCTTGGTCGAGACCGTAAATCTGACTTCCTAACGGACCCAAGTGAGCTTGGACTGTTCCACCAGCAGACATGAAGTTCTCAAGAACGGTACGACGTGCGGGCTCTCCGATGTATTGGTAATATCCATCGCCACCGAATTGGGTATCCTTTGCAACCAAGACATCTTGCCAAGGCAGGATGATCTTGTCGTAGTGGGTGAACCAACCTGCATCAAAGTAGGTGCTCCAATCGTTGATTTCAAATTGGGTATAGCTCATGTTGAGAATAGCCAAATCTTGCTTGATAGCCGTTGTGCGCGACGATGTGTCGGAAAGAATGGCAATGTCGACTTGGTTGGCGAAGGTGGCGTGGAAGTACCGTACGTTACCAGTTTCGCTACCGTCAGCAAGTTCACCGTAGAAACTGATGTTGTAGGTGTGGCCGTCTTGCCATCCGTTCCATGGCGTAAAGGTGACATCGGTCTTTTCTTGGTTTTCCAAGGTGACGGCTGGTCCTGAACTCACGATGTGAGCTTGGC
Organism: Candidatus Poseidonia sp.; assembly: GCA_030829545.1. Taxonomy (GTDB): domain Archaea; phylum Thermoplasmatota; class Poseidoniia; order Poseidoniales; family Poseidoniaceae; genus Poseidonia. The sequence goes on from JAURAI010000001.1 coordinate 143,114, forward strand.
TGCCGTCTGCCATGTCAGTGACTTCCATGTAGAAGAGGTAGTCTCCTGCGAGGACACCGTTGGTAGCCTGGAACTCCCATGAATGGGTCAAAGCACCATCAATAGGTAGGACACAAGGCAAGGTTTGATCACTGTGGCAAGCAAGTGTGTCGGGCTTACCAATGGAGATGTCAACAGACTCTACGTTGAAAATCACACGCTCGATGTTGTTCGCCGTAGAAATCTCGTTGTCGTCATACCAAGGCTTGCCCATCGTGGTGTTGTCAAAGACAGTCTTGATGTCAAGACGATAGACACCTGATACGAATTCGTGGCTTGCAATGACACTCGTAGATGCCTCCTCTGCATCCACGTTGGTGCGCGAGTCGGTGTAGGTGGCATCTTGAATGAAGGTGTATTCTTGGAGGGAGATGTTGTTAAATCCAACACCCTTGAATCCGTCATTGATTCCATTTCGACCATCATCATCAGATTGGAATTCAAAGTTGACGTCCACAGTAGAGCCTTGAAGTGACATACACTCGGTTCGCCACTGACTTGAATCCGATGAAGAACGGTTCTGAATGTACAAGTGTGTCAAGTCAATGCTGGTGGTCTTGACAAGATCGTCGGTGTTGAAGAAGACGTTGTAGTTGCTTGTCCCTTCTGCATTGGAAGCATCGCCAATGAAGTCCAATTCTGTTTGGTCAATGGATTCTGTTGCGTTGACGATACCGTTACCGTCATCGTCATTTTGACAGGTTCCATCCTCGTTGTAATCGTTCCATTGAGCGTAGACCAATCCGGTATAATTGGCTCCGTCTTTGAGCCAATCCAAGGTCATAACCGCATAGTCACTCGGGTCGATATCTCCATCCTGATCGGTGGTATAGAAGGTATCAGCATAATACTCAAAGTTGAGTGAAACGAAATCGCCTGCCATTGAGGTCAAGTCGATGTCTGGAATGACCAGTGTTTCATTGGCCCAAGCATCGTCGTAGCCGTTGGTTGATGTGTCACAGGGGTGGCCGAACCAGTAGGCGTTGTTGTTGAAAATCTTGGTCGAACAACTGTTCTCGTTGTAGATGGCCCCTTTCGGTTGCAATCCGTCGGTCTTTTCGGAGTAACGGTAGCCTTGGCTACCTCCTTCAAAGGATTCTTCACAAACTGCAGAGGGAGTACCACAGTACACGTCGGAGGGTGTTGCGGAGTAAACCGTTGCCTCAATTCCGAAGTCGACGGGGGTGTTTCCGTAGTTGTTGGTGGTCACACCGATGTCAAAGATACCTTCTGCGTACAGTCCACCGGGCTTGAAGAAATCAATGGACTCGACGGTAGGGTCGTAGAGATTAAACGGCGTGACATAGCCAATTGCGTCATCGTTAATCGGTTGCTCATCCCATGTGTTGCTGGACAATGTAGCAGAGATTCGGTAGGTTGTGTCGTTGAGGAGGTTCGCTTGAATCGAAGTGGTGTATTCCTGTCCAGGTTGTAGGTTGCTCAACGGACCAATGGTGGTCGATTGAACCTGTGGGTTGGGCATGAAGGCAGTGTTCTGCTTCCAAATGGAGAGATTGTCAACGGCGAAACCGTCTCGTCCACTCCATCGGCTTTCGTTGTTATTAGCGGTTGAACCCTCGAATCCTGTTCGGAAGCGGAATCGGACGTCAACAGTTTCGTCAGCCCACGGAGAGAGGTCAAAGACACCGAGGTCGTCTTCGGTAAAGTTGTCCCATCCGTAGTAGGTGCCTGGGCTGTAGAGGCCGTAGTAAACGATGTTCTCTGGGGCTGCACCCCATGCGTTCATCTTGAACATTCGATCGTTGTCAAAGCCGCCCCACATCGAAGCACCAGAAGCACAAGCCCCTTCAATTGCAGCGAGTTGTGGGCAACCGATAAGGTTCCACCCTGACTCATCGCTTCCAACTTCAACGATGGCGAGATCATCCCAAACGTCACCGACGATGAAGCCTGTACCGTCAGAACTTCCAAGAGCGCCCAATCCGAGATGACGGAACAATTCCACGCTCATGAAAGCACGGTCTGCTCCGCTAAGGTCCACATCATTGAGGACCATGGCGTCGTCCCAGTTCTTTCCGTAGCCGCTCCATGTATCGCCAGAAGCGTTGGTTTTCATGGTTCCAGCCCACATGAAGTCGGTTGGGTTGAGGTAGTTCGCAGACACGTTAGCGTCGTTATTACCGCCACCTGTTGCACCTGTTGAGTGGTTGACTTCAAGGTGCCAATTGGTGGCACCGTCGACGTACTCTTCATAGGACCAGGAACATCCTGAGCCGCAGCCAGTCTTGACTTCTGGACTGTCCCAGTCGTTGGAGTAGACGGTGTTGTTGGTCGAGTTCGCTTCGTCAACGATCTTGAGTTCAACATCCAAATCTGCCGTTTGTCCGTTCAACGTGTCCATTCCAGTGTTTGTGACGGTGACGTTGATGGTACGTGACCCTTCTCCGACAACCCCGAAGAAACGGTCGGTCGGTGAAATGTCAAGGTCGGTAACGGCCAAGTCTTTGTTGTCCATCTCAACGATGGTCAATGTATCGTATTGACCCTCCCAGCCGAAGTTGTCTCGCCAGCCACCGAAAGCGTAGTTGGTGTGGCCTACAACGAGGTCTGGAGCGGAAGTTGAAGTTCCTTGGAGCTGACCGATGGCTACAGCCGATGGTCGTCGCCCTGCCTCGTACGAAAGCGGACTAACGTGACCGCCATTTCCGTCAGAAAGCGTGACTTGCACGGTGGTTGGGTAGTTCAACCAGAAGTTGGATGTACTGCCACCAGAAGAGTCGGTGGTGTTTTGCTGGTAAGCGATGGTGGGGTTCACGAAGTCAGGTTCGCCATCACCATTGAGATCTGAAACAGCAATGGTCCACGAAATGTAAGGTCCGAAATATGCATATTGGGAATTTCCAAACGTCCCCTGGGCCGTGGCTTCTTTGAAGGTAATGTTCTCGACACCGCCATCCATGATTGCGATTGTGTCGATGTAACCGCTACCGCCAATGTCGGCGATTGAGAAATCTTCAGTAGAGATTGCATTCATGTTGATGATGGCGGTATTTGCTTGGTTAGTACCATAGGAATAGGACACGGGGTAATTCTGAGTTAAACAATTAAATTCAATGATGGTGATGTTGTCATCATTACCCGGATTGGTGGTTTGGCCCGTAGAGTAGTCAAGGCCCTCACTACGAAGAAGGAAAATGTCATCATCCGTACATGAACCTTGTATTCCAGTTTGTGATTCACCAAAGTCGCCAACCTCAATGGAACGATAGGTATTCGCTTGTGATGAACCAAGATTCGTTACCAAACCGCTGGTAGTTGAGGTGATTGGGCTACGGTAGGTCACGACTCGTTGCGTGGTGATGTCAGCAAGGAGGTCAACAACGTAAATGTCGTCGTTTCCGTCTTGGTCAGCGTCACCGACTGCAATGTCCCAAACCCAAAAGTGAGTAAAACGCTCACCGATTGAAAACTCCTTGTTGTTGCAACCAGCGTTTTCAATGATGGTGATGTTACCTGGTTCACCGGCTGGGGCACCTGAATCGTCAGTCTTGAAAGGATTGTTTTTCTGATAGATGACGATGTCGGGAGCGGTGTCACCAGTGAATTCACCGACTTCAACAAATTCGACATTGGCGAATTCATCCCAGTCTGCGTTACGGCTTTGATTGCCAGCAACCCAGATGTCTTGGCGTTCGCTGAAATCTCCGTTTCCATCGTTCCACAAGATACTCATCGAGTGGGTTCCATCTGTCGCCACTGCCAAATCATTGTGGCCATCACAGTTGAAATCGCCGATGGCAATGTCGGATGGGTCACGGTTCGTGGTGTAGGTTCGGGCAACCGACGCGCTTGAGGTAGCGGCCAAGGCAACTGTTGTGCTGAGCAGCATTATCGTGGTGAGGAAAATACTGCGGATTCGGGCTCTAGAGAGGTCGGTTTGAGATTTCATTGACATCACTTGCTTCGTCCAAGTTCTGTTGGGATATAATGCCTTTGTAGTGAAGTTCGTTGAGAGGTGGAGCGCTAACCGCCATTTGTGGTCAATTCTACTCGTAGAATTTTACATCTACGCAAGGAGTTAGAATCGCCCAGACAACCATTTCGGAGAGGGACCCCAACCGATTGCGTCTCCACCGTGAATTTTCACCAATTTGCCCGCTGAGAAAAGAGATTCAAGCCACACTTCGAGCGTCGTGCCCTCGCGATTGCCCAATTTTTTACTGGCTATTTCTTCGATATCTTCGGTTCGAAGCCCCGTGAGGCCATGGTCACGCACCACAAGTTGCAACAATTCCCTCAACCATGCTTCTGCCATTGGATCAACGCTCGTTGCCCCTTGAACGGGCTGAGGAGGATCCATGTCATCGAGAATGTCCATCAAGTCGATCATGTCTGGTTTTTCAGCCGGCTCAAGACCGGCAGCATTCAACCTCGCTTTCAAATCCAATTCGCCAATAGGCCGCCTGACAATTGGGATGCGGCTTGGGTCTGGCTCTGGACCCATGTCTGCGGGTTTTGTGCTCTCTGGAGCATCCTCCATTTCGATATCTATGCCTGCTTTTTTCCGCCCCTGACTGACCTTTGAGAGATTGGATGCTTTGACTTGAGTGCCAATTGGCATTGTCCACCCTACACCCTGAAGGCCGAGTTCCTCGACGTATTTCTCAACCCAATCAACGTCTCCCTCAATGGAAATATCCACGTCGTGGTCATCCGAGCGAAAGCGGTATCGGACATTGCCGCGAAGTCGAGTCATCGGTTTCCTTCCTCCTTCTTCCTGCCTATCAAGGTAATGGATTCGTCATTCTTCTTGAGCGAGTTGACGAAGAACTGTGTGCAAAATACCACCGTTGCGATAGTATTCAACTTCAACAGGTGTGTCCAGGCGTACTTGTGCTTCAAAGGTCAAAATGCTTCCATCCAAGGCTTTCGCTTCCACGGTCAACCATTGCAGTGGTTCGACGTCGTTATCGACGGGAATTGAGAAGGATTCGTGACCTGTCAGTCCGAGCGTTTCGTGGCTTTCGCCTTCTTTGAAGGTCAACGGCAACACGCCCATGCCAACTAAGTTTGAACGGTGAATTCGTTCAAAGGAGGTCGCAAGGACCGCTTTGACGCCCAAAAGATAGGTGCCCTTTGCAGCCCAATCCCGGGACGACCCCGTACCGTATTGGCTGCCAGCGAGAACGACCTTCGGGGCTTCAATACCTGCGGCATCGAACACGGACATCACTTCACCGTTTTCGTGATTCAGGGCGTAGCCTCCTTCTGTTTCAGGCGCCATCTGGTTGCGGATACGGACGTTCGCAAAGGTACCTCGCATCATGATTTCGTGATTGCCTCGGCGGCTGCCAAAGGAATTGAAATCGCCATGTTGAACGCCGCGCTCTGTCAACCAACGGCCTGCAGGCCCGTCTGCAGGGAAGGAGCCAGCAGGAGAGATGTGGTCGGTGGTGATGGAATCTCCCAACTTGAGCAGAACTTTGGCGTCGTGGATCGGTTGTATGGGGTCGGCCGTTGGTGAAAGGCCGCTGAAGAAGGTTGGAAGACGGATGTAGGTTGATTCGGCAGCCCAAGGGTAGAGGGGGGATGATTCAGCTGGTATGCTGTTCCAACGAGGCTCGTTCATGGCGTCTGCGTATCGCTGACGGAACATATCTGGCGTGATGACATTCATCGCTTCTTGCAATTCTTCATCGCTTGGCCAGAGCTCGGAAAGCATCACTGGATTGCCCTCGGTATCGTAACCCATGGGTTCGGTTGCCAAATCGATTTCAAGACTGCCTGCAATTGCGTAGGCGACCACCAAAGGTGGACTTGCAAGATAGGAGGCTTTGACCTTCCCGTGTACTCGGCCCTCGAAATTTCGGTTTCCAGAAATGACGGAGCCCACGATAAGGTTCGCTTCATCGATGGCGGCCTCGATGGGCTTGTCCAAGGGGCCAGAATTACCAATGCACGTTGTGCATCCGTACCCTACGACGTGGAACCCCATGGCGTTGAGGTCATCCTGCAGACCAGTGGCTTCGTAATATTCCGTAACAACACGGCTACCGGGGGCAAGGGAGGTCTTGACCCACGGTTTGACGCTTAGGCCACGCTGTCGTGCCTTGCGAGCGAGCAAACCAGCGGCGAGCATGACGCCGGGGTTCGAGGTATTCGTGCAGGAGGTGATGGCAGCGATGACGACGTCACCGTGATTCAGGTCGAAGCGTTCACCGTCAAGGTCCACGATGGCACCGTTGGAGAGGTCGCTTTGAGCAAGACCGTGCCCGTGGTGTCCGAGTTCATGGGTGAGGCTGGTTACAAAGTGTTCTTTCATTTCATGCAGGTCCACGCGATCTTGAGGGCGCTTTGGTCCTGCGAGAGCGGGCAAAACATCGTCGAGGTTGAGTTCAAGCACGGCCGTATAGGCTTTTTCTTGAGCACCTTCCTCGTACCAGAAGCCTTGGGCCTTCGCGTAGGTTTCAACCCCGGCAATAGCAGCCTCCTCACGGCCGGTCAATCGAAGATAGTCCAGCGTGCGTTGGTCTACGGGGAAAAAGCCGCAAGTTGCACCGTATTCAGGAGCCATGTTGGCGATGGTTGCGCGGTCAGCGAGCGAGAGTGCTTTCATACCGGCTCCGAAAAATTCAACGAATTTGCCAACAACACCGTGCTCTCGGAGCATCTCAACGATTCGCAGCGTCATGTCCGTAGCCGTGACGCCGGATTGGAGTTGACCCGTCAAACGTACACCAACGACGTCAGGAGCGAGCATGTAGATCGGTTGGCCCAACATCACTGCCTCAGCTTCAATGCCACCTACACCCCAACCCAGGACGCCCAATCCATTGACCATGGTCGTGTGAGAGTCGGTTCCCACGAGGGTATCTGCCAACCAGATGCCGTCTTCCTGGCGAGCAACACTGGCCAAGAATTCGAGATTGACTTGGTGAACAATACCGCGTGAAGGGGGCACTGCTTGGAAGTTGGCCAGTGATTGCTGACCCCATTTCAAGAAGGTATAACGTTCCATATTACGGTGATATTCAATGTCAAGATTGAGGTCAAGCGCATTGGCGTGAGCACCTGATACGTCCACTTGGACGGAATGATCGATGACGAGGTCGACGGGGACTTGTGGGTTGACCTTTTCGGGGTCTCCGCCCATTTCCACCATGGCGTCTCGCAGAGCAGCCAAATCAACAACGGCTGGAACGCCCGTGAAATCTTGAAGAATCACCCGTGAGGGGCGGAAGGGAATTTCTCCACGCTCGCCTTGGGGAGACCACGCAGCGATGCGACGAATGTCGTCTTCCGTGATGAGAAAGCCATCATGGGCTCGTAACGCCCCTTCGAGAAGAATACGAATTGAATAGGGCAGGTGGCTTGTTGAAAGTCCATTGCTATCAAGCGCATCAAGTGCAAAATAATCGCCGCCTACTTCAAGCGGACGTCGTGCATGAAAGGGGTCCAAAGTCGCCATGATAACGGCCAAAACGCACCCGTCTATGAAGAAACCCCTCGCACCGTCTGCCCGAGCAGACTCGGTTGGCGTCCATCACCAGAATTGGTACCAAGGTGTTACTTCAGAGCCCACAAAGGTGGCTGAAACCAAGATGACGCTTTCCATGGGTACGTCGCCTGCACCTGTGGCAACTTCTGAGATCGCCGTCACGTGTTCGCAGCCATCCGTAATGCTACCAAAGACCGTGTGCACGCCATCCAACCACTCTGGTGCACTGTCCTCGGGAATGAGGAAGAATTGGCTTCCACCTGTGTGTGGCGCACTGGTTTTTGCCATTGAAATCGTACATGCATTGTGGACACGTCCGTTGTCTGCTTCATCGGGAACCGTCCATGCAGACTGTCCTGCTCCGCTGCAAGATGGGTCCTCCGAGACTTGACCGTTACAATATCCGAAGAAGGATGCTGCATGGCCACCCGTTCCGTCTTGATTGGTGAAGTCGCCACCTTGAATCATGAAACCATCAATGATGCGGTGAAAAATAGTGTTGTCGTAGTCCCCGTTATCGATGAGGGTTTTGAAATTCTCAACGTGGTCGGGCGCATCCGCTGGATAGAGTTCAATGGTAATGGTTCCTGAATCTGCGCCACCGTTCCAAGTCATCTGAAGTTCAACGACATCGGTAGTCACATCGGTACGGTTGGCGAGGTTAATGGCTGCCAACACCAAGATTCCTGCCAGTAAAATAGCCACCATACTGGCAGGCGTGGGTGTTCCGTCGTTGAGCAAGCGTGGGAAGGTCGTTTCACTGATCCCTTTGTTTTGCATTTCGTTCAACAAGTCATTGTATACGTTGGCTGCTTTTTTGTCACGGGGGTTCTTTTTGATGGCTTCGCGCATCAAATTCGCCGCCTTTCGGTACTCGGCACGGTTTCCGCTCGCTTTGGCGTTGAGCCAGGTTGCGTGCCCTGCGAGGCGCAAGGTGGTTACTTCCTTCCCGTCAGGGTCAGCTTCACGAAGAATTTTGAGCGCTGATTCGCCTTTTCCTTTGGTGATTGCTTTCTCTGCTTTTTCCCAAGCAGGACCCATCGCGTCATCGGACATGAACACTCCGAAGGGTTGTTTGGTTTTGAGTTTCACGCTCCCGTGAAGCATGACTTTGACTGCCCAAAAGCGGAATGTGCCGACAACATGTTCAAAGAGTGTATGCCAACCCAGTGGCCTAAGGACGAGTCTGCAGGCTCACCACAACCGAGGGATGAACACTCATGGACCGTATCATCAACGACTTTACCATCAACATTGCCACCGCTAACGGAACTGGATCGCAATCGGCCAACCTCATCCTGCTTCAATCCCTCTTCGAGATGGGCGTTCCAGTCAGCGGAAAGAATCTGTTTCCGTCCAACATCTCAGGCCTGCCCACATGGTACATCGTTCGACTTTCCGACCGAGGCTATCAGGCTCCCGGCGACCGAACACACATTCAGGTTTTGGTCAACCCTGCAACGTGGGAAGAAGACTTGGCTGCTCTTGAACCCGGCAGCGTTGTTATTTGGAACAGCGACACGAAGAAAAAAACCGTTGACCGTGACGACATCATCTCCTACCCTGTCCCCATGAGTTCGCTCGCACGCAAGATCAATCCTAAAATTGCTAAATTGGTAACCAACATCATCTATGTCGGCGTACTTGCTGAACTGCTTGACATTGACCAAGACTGCCTCGAGAGCGCTGTTGCGAAGCAATTCAAAGGCAAGGATACTGCCATTGAACTGAACATCACTGCACTTGGACTCGGCCGAGATTACTGCAAGGAACACTTGGCCAAAGAAGACCCTTACGGGGCAGAAAAGCGCACGGTTGAGAAGCCTCAATTCTTTATTGAAGGCAACGAAGCCGCTGCCCTAGGCGCCCATTACGGTGGCGCTCAATTATTGGCATGGTACCCAATCACACCGTCCTCATCACTCGCAGAGAACATCATCAATTACATCCCACGCTTGCGTACCGATGAAGAAGGAAACGCAACCTGTGCCGTCATCCAAGCAGAAGACGAACTCGCAGCAGCAGGCATGGTTCTCGGCGCTGGGTGGGCTGGAGGCAGAGGCATGACCGCTACCTCAGGACCCGGTATCTCGTTGATGCAGGAATTCATTGGCTTGGCATACTTTGCTGAAATCCCGTCTGTATTCTGGGACGTTACCCGTGTCGGCCCCTCAACGGGTCTACCCACACGAACTCAACAATCAGATATCGCCATGCTCTATGAGGGCAGTCACGGTGATACCCAACACATCGTCCTGATGCCCGGAACGGTTGAGGAATGCTTTGAATTCGGTTGGCGAGCCTTTGACTACACCGAACGCTTCCAAACTCCAGTATTCGGAATGAGTGATTTGGATCTGGGCATGAACCGCTGGGCATGCGATGGATTCACCTACCCCGACATTCCGATGGACCGTGGAAAGGTTGTTCGTGAAAAGGACGTGTTCGAAGCATTTGAGACCTTTGGACGTTATCTTGACGTCGACGGTGACGGCATTCCCTACCGCACCCTACCCGGGTCGGGCATGGCCCCCATCCTCTACCGAGGTACTGGTCACAATCCCATGGGCGTTTACTCTGAAAAGCCAGAAGATTACTTCAACCTCATGGCCCGATTGAAAATGAAAATTGAGAATGCACGTGATCAACTACCAGCACCCATCCTCAGGGAAGAAGAAGAGTGCGAAGTCGGCATCATCTTCTTGGGCAGCATGGAAAACTCGATTCAGGAAATCGACGACATTCTCGAAGATACAGGCATGAAAGTCAGCCAATGCCGTGTGCGCGCCCTTCCGCTTCATTCAGAAGTTGAAGAATTCATCCGCCGACACGAAGTTGTGATCGTTCTTGAAATCAACCGTGACGGGCAACTCTACGGCATTCTGCGCCGAGAATTACCCAATGAGTTGGTCACCAAGGTACATTCTGTGGCCTACAGTGACGGTATGCCCCCTCGAGCCCGAATCTACGCCGAGCGAATCTTGGCCACACTTGAGGAGGTGAAGCAATGAGCGACAAACCAGCACGCGCCATTAAATTGAATGTCTTGAACGAACCGAAGGATAGCTACACAGGCGGTCCTTCCTCGCTCTGCCCAGGATGTGGTCACGACCAAATCTCAAGCGTTATCATCAATGCTGCGTGGGAAAACGGAATTGAACCTCATCGTATCGCAAAGATGTCGGGAATCGGTTGTTCGTCCAAAACACCCGCATATTATCTCGGTCAGTCTCATGGATTCAACACCGTTCACGGACGCATGCCCTCTGTGACCACGGGTGCATACGCCATCAACAAGGACTTGCTGTACCTCGGCGTTTCCGGTGACGGCGATTCTGCCTCAATCGGTATCGGGCAATTGATTCACGCGATTCGACGCAACATGGACATGGTCTATGTTTTGGAAAACAACGGAGTCTACGGCCTCACCAAAGGACAATATTCCGCTACAGCAGATGTTGGGTCCAAGAAAAAGAAGGGTGCCGTCAATGAAACACAACCCATTGACCTGTGCGCCTTGGCCATCAATTTGGGATGCACCTTCGTCGCTCGTTCGTTTTCAGGTTCAAAGAAACAATTGACCTCCCTGATAAAAGCGGCCATGTCCCACAAAGGATTTGCCCTCATCGATGTGATTTCACCGTGTGTCACCTTCAACAACAACGATGAATCCATGCGCTCGTACGGCTACGTCAAGGAAAATGAAATCACACTCCACATGGCCGATTACATCCCTCACTTCAACCCCGTCGAGGAGATTGAAGTGCCAGAAGGCCATTTCCGTGACATCACGCTCCACGACGGTTCTACCATTCGCTTGGAGACGATTTCAGAAGAGCACGACCCTGCTGACGCAATGGCTGCTTTGACCGCACTTCATGAGGCTGAAACCACTAAGAAGCACGTCACAGGCTTGTTGTATTTTGACCCCACAAAGCCCTCACTCGCAGAAGACCTCGGCCTTGTCGAGCAACCTCTGATCGACGTCCCAGACGAGGTACTACGACCCAGCAAGGCATCTCTTGATGCACTTAATGCAGAGTTCCTCGCTTGAGGCACTCCCATCGCGCCTCTCATAAAGGAGGAGGCGAAAATTAAGTCTCATGGTTGACCCATTCACCGCAGCGACTAGTCTCGCACTGGGTGGAGGAGGAATGTATCTTCTTCTCAAACAGTGGCGTCTTCGCAACAAGCGATTAAGGGCCAAAGCCTTGCTCGAAAAATACGGCACACGAACGCGACTTCAGCAACAATCAGGCCGAATGCGCCTCATTTTCAACAATCCACAAGTGGGTGACCTACCATCCAGTGAACAAGAGGCATGGCAAGAACGTGACCAACGCCGAGACCGCAGTTTCATTGAGCTCGATTTGATTCAGCCGCCTCAAGAAGAACCAGGCGAAAGTGAAGAAGAGCGAGCATCAGAACTTGAACGACGCCATGAATGGATTCAGAGCAACGAGCCTCCGATGCAAGAACATGCGGCTCTGGTAGCGGAGGAAGAAATTGGAAGTGGAGTGGTGGTCGCAGACCCTGCTGAAGAACTTGAAACCGCCATCGATGAACGACTGGAACGCGAAGGTGGTGCCTCAGGTGTTGTTCAAATTTCACTTGCATGGGACGATTACAATGATTTGGACCTGCATCTTTTCTGCCCTTCTGGCGAACGTATTTACTTCAACAACAAACGAAGTGATTGTGGAGGTATTTTGGACGTTGACATGAACGTTCGGCCTCTCTCAAATACACCTGTTGAAAACGTGGTATGGAGAGACATCGCACCGTTGGGCACCTACAAGGTTGGAGTTCATTTCTACAAACACCATCGGAAGCGAAAGACGAAGCGCGTCTGCACCTACCGCCTGCGAGTCATTACCCACGGCCGTGCCAAAGAATACGTTGGAAAAATCAAGTACGGTCAAGCCATGCAGATGGTGACTTCATTCACACTTGCTTCAACCAAGTGAGACATTGACGCCGTCAACGGCCACGAGGGCCGCACCCAAAGCGCCAGCAGTCTCGCCGTAGCGTGCAGCTTTGATCGGCATTGGGGTCGAAAGATGAGGAGAAATCTCCTTCCAATGTTCCATAATGCCGCCATAAAGAATGATACAGTCCGGGCTCACAAGGTTCTCAAAATAATCCAAACCTTCCTGAAACCGTTCAGCCCATTGCTCGATAGACCACTGATTCTTTGACCGTGCAGCGGCTGAAATATGCTCTTCCAGACATCCGTTCAACCTCGGATGCTGATGGCGTCCGTATTCGAGATTCGGCGTCATCACTCCGTTGTGGTGAACGGTCGTACCGATACCCGTTCCGATGGTGAGGGTCAGAAGGGTTCCCGTTTCACCTCGCCCTGCACCCATTCTGTATTCAGCAACCCCTACCGCATCTGCATCGTTGATGAGGGCAAAAGAACCGTTGTGGTGGCCCATCAGTTCTTCACGCAGATTCATTCCAATCCAATCATCGCCGAGGTTTGGAGCGGTGAGAACGGTTCCTTGTTGAATTGCTCCGGGAAAACCAATGCCAAGCGGACCGCTCCAATTCGCCTCTTCAAGGCAGGAGCGAAGACGGTCCACAAGTGTTTGCGGCGTGATGGGGGCTTGATGCTGATGTTGGTGGAATTCACCTTGCAAGGCCCCGGTTGTGATATCGAAAACACCCATGCGGAACCCACTACCGCCAATGTCAATGCCCATGCTCAGCATACTGTACCCTCACCTGTTTGCTCTGGCTTGGATGATGGCGTCAACGAGGGGGGGAAAGGTGTCACCCTGCATGTGCGGAGAGACGACATCGGCCGCTTTTGCGACTTCCTCAAACGCACCACCGACTGCAACTGCCCATCTGGCAAATTCGAACATCGAGAGATCATTGGGGGCATCTCCTACACAAAGTGCCTGGCTTGGCGACCAATTCATTCGTTGAAATAAATCCGTGAGACCGTGTCCCTTTGAGATATGTGGCTCCATGAGGTGAATTGCAAAGCCTGTTCGCACCACATCCAGGTGCTTCCATTCGCTTCTTGCCATCGCTTCATTCACTGCGTCAAGGTCTTCGTATGGAAACAGACACCACTCACTCTCACGCCATTGGTTGGTTTCAATCCCCTGACTGTCCAACCCGTCAATCTCACCTTCAAGCCACACAGCCGCTCTACGGGCTTCTTCTCCCGATGCTCGCAGGACATGCCCGTTCCAACTTCGATGCCACAACACTCCACCGTTTTCACAGCAGATAGGGCCACTAAGGCCTAGAAAACGCCACAACCCATAGGTGATGGCTCGTACATTGCCCGTAGCCAACACCACAGGAATGCCATGCTTCTCGAGCCGCTGTAAGGCATGAACTGCAACCATTGAAAGACGCTTATTCTCATCGGTGAGCGTCCCGTCAATGTCAACCACGACCACGTCCGGTGCCCAATCTACAGGGAGCCATTCCATGCCACACGCTGCAGGCTCATGGGCATGAATATTCGCATGAGGTGAGCATCATGATTTGATTTATGGGGAGGGTTCATCAACACCTGACGCTTGCAAAAAAAGTATGGGAGATGATGAAAGCAATGAAGTCTTCCTTTCTCTTGAGGACGATGAGGTTGTAGCCCCGCAACCTAAGTCACGAAAAAAGAACAAACCTGAGCCTGTTGCAGAAGACCTCTCGTACCTTGAAGCCGAAGTCGTGGACACCTCAATCATAGAGGAAGTCAGCGGCAGTTTTAGCGTGACATGGCCGCTTCTTGGCATGGATTGCCCCGATTGTGCTGCAAAGGCAATGGGTGCACTCAATCACATGAAACAGGTGGACAACCCGCATGTTTCTGCAACCTCGGGCGAAGTCAAGGTCAACATTGCACTCGAGCACGGCTCGATGTCGGAAGTATCCTCAGTATTGCGTTCCTTGGGCCATGCCCCCGATGTTGAACATCATGAATTGGTCGGGGTAAAGGCTGCTGCTGTAGCACACCGAAACGGCGTCCCCATCCCCAAACTCGAGCGCGTCATCAAACGGCAGCCAGGAATTCTTGATGCCGAAATTTCTGACGATAACCGAATCTTGGTTCAACTTGTATCGACTGCGAATCAAGAACTCTTGCAAGCCAGAAAGCGAGCCCTCGAACAGGTCATTGGAAGTGAGCCTTCCTTTGCGGTGGCAAAATCAAACCGATTGCGCCCCGACCAGTGGCGCTTGATCGGTGGAGGAATCGCTGTCCCAGTTCTTGGTTTGGTCATTCTCGCTGAAATGGCTGGATTCCACGGCCCTGTTATCGGGGCAATCGCTCTGCCCGGCGTGATCATTGGTGGCCTTCAAATGTTCAAAGAAGCACTTGCATCACTTCGAAACTGGCAGATGGGCTTCCAAGTCCTCACCAGCCTGGCCGTGATTGGAGCCTGTATTTTGGGCATGTGGGAAGAAGCGCTCATCGTTGCCATCCTTGTCGCATTCACTGCTCACCTCGAAGGTGATGCACTGATCAAGGCAAGAGAAGCAATGCAAGGTGGCCTCGACAGATTACCTCGCACGGCACGGAAAATCACCGATGCAGGCGTTCATTCCCCTACTCAAACAACACCCATCGTTGCAGCCGTTGGTTTTTCACTTCCAATGGCAAACGGGCCAACCTTGCCCGTCGCTCAACCAACAAAAGGAGCCAGTGAAATGGTTCCAATCGATCTTGTTCGTGTTGGCGATAAGATTGAGATTCGAAGTGGTGAATTAATTCCAGCAGACGGACGCATTATTGAAGGCAAAGGAGCGCTTGACAAAGCCCCACTAACCGGTGAATCCGTTCCCGTGGATGTTGGCGTTGGAGACGTCATTGAAGCAGGTCTGGTCCTCGCACGAGGGCCCGTCGTCTGTGAGGTAATAGCAGTAGGAGACAGCACTCGCCTTTCCGGGCTCATTGATGCAGTTCATTCCTTCCGAGAGGCTCCACCTCGTTTGCAAAGTGGTATTGAAAAATTCACCGCTATCTGGGTTCCATTTGTCCTTCTTGGAGCCTTTGCAATTTGGTATTTCATGTTCCCTGATGATTGGAAAATCATCCTCCTTCTTTGGGTCGTATCATGTCCGTGTGCACTGCTCCTAGCGACTCCAGTCCCCCATGCTGCAGCCCTCTCGAATGCCGCTCACAGTGGCGTCATTGTTCGCGGTGGAGATGCTCTTGAACGAATGGCGAGAGTCAACCACGTTCTGTTGGATAAAACAGGCACCTTGACGTCTGGAAAACCTACCGTCACCGAAGTCATCATGGGGAAGAAACGGCAACGGAAAGCAGCCCTTCAACTCATCATGGGGCTTGAAACTCGCTCCTCTCACCCCTACGCACTCGCAGTGATGGAATACTGCCAAAGCGAAGGCATCAAACCTGCAAGCATCGATAAAATCAGCGACATCGATGCTGGTGTCGAAGGTATTCAGGGGTCGACAAAGGTTGCATTCATCCGTCCAGACAAGGCCGAAACGCTCGGTATCTCGGTAGAAGATGCCTTGCAAAAAGGCTTCAAAGAAGCACAACAGCAAGGCAACGGAGCCAGCCTGTTGGTGAAAGATACCGTAGCCATCGCCCTTGTTACGTTCAAGCATGATGATGTCCGTGATGGGTCTGATGCTTTGATTCGAAAAATGGACAAGCGTAACATCAATGTTGAAATTCTCTCTGGCGACCACCAAGAAGCAGTATCCCAATTTGCACGTTCTGTCGGATTGCCAGAAAGTGCTGCACACGGAGGATTGAGTCCCGAAGAAAAAGTCAATTGGGTCAAAGCACGTTCAAGTTCACATGTGACGATGATGGTTGGAGATGGATTCAACGATTCCGCAGCCCTCGCTGTTGCAGACGTCGGCGTTGCGGTCGGAACGGGCGAATCGGTGAACCTCGAAGCCGCTGACATTCTGATTCCCGGTGACGACCCTCGCGTGCTCATTGAGATGATCGATTTAGCCCGCTCCGCTCAGCGAACACTGACTCAGAATCTTGTGTTCTCGGTGGCCATCACCATCACGCTTGTCGTCGCAGTGATTCAGCAATGGTACGATCAGTTGTGGGTGGGCGTGCTCATCCACGAAGCCTCGGTGATTCTTGTGATTCTCAACGGAGCACGTTTGGCTCAAAACGGCCAATCCATGTCCTTGCTAAAAGAAACACTGCGAAGCATGGTCCATGATACAAAAGTGGCTTTTTCTTCGTTCCGTGAGAGATATATTCCCTCCAAATCATGAATCGTTGCGGTTCTTTTCACGCGACATCTTCAAACCATAAGGCGTAATCTTCGCAATAGGTGGGAGAATGGCACGAGTACGAGGAGACCCGATTACAACCGCTCTTGCCCACCCTACGCGCCGCTCAGCCTACATCGCACTATACGGTTCAGAGGAGATGAGCACCGTACAACTGCAGGAAGCCGTCGGAGTCGACCGCTACAACCTCTACCATCATCTGAAGAAACTTGCATCCCTCGAGCTGGTCGAGAACCACCGAGATGTGGGTCGTGCTCGTTGGTGGCGTGTGGCTCAAAAGGTCAACCTCCCCGAACTTCTGAATGCCGAAGCCCTTTCCGTGGCGGAGCCAGCCTCAATGCCATCATCCAACAACCAAGCGCCATCATCCACCATGGCATCCCTCGCTATTGACGAAGAGGGGCGGGATTTGATCGTCCTTGACCTCGAGGGTTCTCGTGACCAAGTCAGTGCAAAGCAACTCATCACCAGGCTTTCAGAAGAGTTTGGCCTGACCTTGGACGTACCGTGGAATTTCATCCCTGAACGATTGGTCCTCTACGCAAAAAAAAGGTGATGAGCGATGAGTGAGGAATACACGATGGAATCCAAGATTTCACCACCACCCCTCACGTGTCCGAAATGCACTGGTATGTTGCCGATGAAATTAGGCGACCTCACATGTCTTTTGTGTGATGCAAAGGTTCGGGTTGACCACCCCCTGACACGACGAAAGTGGAAGGAAGAGAAGGTGAGTTGCCCCGAGTGCTCAAAGGTACTGGTGGCAGGCGTTGACCATCGTCCAGCACAGTTGAAGTGTGGGATGTGCGAGACACATTTCACCCTCGCTGAACAAGTACCTCGCGTCGAAATCTCCTGCCCTGGTTGTGAGCGAAACCTCAGAATGAAGCGACGCCCCGGCCGCAGAGAGATTGACTGCCCAGCCTGTGAAACCTCGTTCGCAGTCAAGTTCTAACTTGCTCGTGGCGAAGGACGCTTAGGTCTTCAAAGCGCCTCAATGACCCGTGTCCGCGTCGCGCTCCTTATCTATGAAGAGAAGTCCATGAAAAAGTGGATGGGATTCCAATGGGGATGAGCGAAAGCCATAACGGAGAGGCAGGAAACACTGCGCTCAAGGAGCACGATAGCACCGAGAAGGTGACGCTTGCTTCACTTCGATCCCAGTTTACATCTGCTGATTCAACGAGCATTGACGAGGTCATGGGAACCCAAGCACGATTCCGTCAGGAAGAGCGCTTGAGAGCTGACTTGCGACGGGAACGCCGTTTGCGACAGCAGGCCATCACCGAGCGAGTCACCGCCATGAAGGCGAACATTGCGAAAGAGTTGGCTACGCAACACGACTTGACATTGGACGCACTTGAATCCGAGTTGCGTGCCAACATGGAAGCAGAGCTTGAGACGCTGGAGCGTGAGGCACTCTCCCAAGAAGAATCGCGAGTCCGTCAAGAATTAGATCTCCGTCTCAAGCGGGAAATTGATGCCCTTCGCGACCACCATGATGTTGAGCAAAGCAAGCAACTTGAAGACCGAAAGAGCGAGATGAAGGCTTCGATAGAATCCCAATTGCATCAGGAATACGAACGTCGCCTGTCCATACAAAAAGAGCGCTTGCGCCTTGAATACAATCAAGCCCTTCAACACCGACTTCGAGACATTGAAGCCAACCTCGAAGAGGAAATGGAACTTCGCTTTGTCGACATGGAGCAACGTGAAATCGCTCGTCTTGAAGACGGACATGAAGCCTTGCTCTCAGAACGTGAAGAACAATTGCGTCGTGGCATCCGTACGCGGTTGGAACAACAGTTGCGACAACGTCTCAAGCAACGTGAAGCACGTTTGAAGGTTGAATTCGAACGCCGAAGCCTTCGTCTTGAAGAAGACATTGCTCAACAACTTCAATCGGACATTGAAGGTCAATTACGTAAGGACACAGACGAACTCGAAGAGCGCATGCGTGAGGACGTTGAATTGGCTATTGCCAAGCGACGCGATGACTTGCGTACCGAGATTGAATCCCAACTTTCAGAGGCGCAATCCGAGAAACTTGCCGAACGTAAAGCACGACTCAAAGCCAAGTACGACCTCACCTTTCGCAAGGCTGTCGATGACATATCGCGCAGTCTTCATGCTGAAATCGAAGTTGAACTGGAGCACCGAATGGAGCATGAGTTCAGTACCTACCGTCACGCTCGTGAGGCAGAAATACAGAACCGTCTCTCCCGTTATCGCTATGAACGGGAAGCAGAATTGCGGGAAGAACTTGAATTCCAATACGGTGTGAATAAGCAGGATTGGACTGAGCGCCTCGATCTCGAATTCCAATCCCGTGAAGCAGCCGCTCGTAAGGCAATCATGTCTGAAGTGGATGCGCAATTGCGCAATGAACGCTTAACCCATGAGACCGACCTCGACCTTCTCAAAGAGGAGACTTCACTGGAATTGGAAGTGGAAATGGAAGAACGTCTTCGCGACTTCAAAACCCGCAAAGAAGACGAAGTGGCCACACAACTCGAACGTCAACTCGACAAGCGAGAAGAGATCATGCGCAACAAAGCGCTCATTGATGTCCGCAAGCGTGAGGCGCAAATCCGCGCCGAAATCGAGGCTCAACTGGGCCTCAAGCGTGCTGAAATCCGCGACCGTCTCCAGGGCCTCTCCGAGAAAATGGACTCCTTCAAGGAAATGGCTGAAGAAAAGATGCGAGAATCCGTTACACAGCAAATCCAAGGCGAAATTGACATGGATGAAGAGGAACTCAGGACTCGAGAGCGTGAGTTCAGTTCCCTTCAATCAACGGACACACGTGCAGAAAAGCGTCATAAGTGGATGCAATCAATTTCCGGACAGGCACCAGCGGCTTATGGCGCAGGCGCCATGGACCCGAGTGCACTCGGTGCTCGACCCGATGGGTTGGGGGCTGCTGCAGGCCGCCCGCTACGCGGTCTTATGGGTCAGCAAAACGAACCTGAGCAACGTCTTGGCCTCGGAAACATGCGTGCCCCAATGACGAGTGCAAAGCCACTTGCAACGCAGCAACCTGCTGCAATTCAGCCGCGTGCGGTTCGTCAGCCCATTGGCCAAGCTGCCATGCCTCAACCCGTTCGAAACGTCCGCCAGCCAATCGCTCAAGAGCCTCAATTTGTCCCACAGGAAGAGGTAGTGGCAGAAGAAATGCTTCCGACTGAGGAAGTCGTAGAAGAAATGCTCCCGACTGAGGAAGTCCTAGTTGAGGAAGTTCCAGAGCCTGCTCTTGAAGAAGAAGTCGCATCCCAACCCGAGTTGGCTGAGGAAGTGATTGAGCCTGCAGAACCTTTGGAGTCTGAACCAGAGACTGCGGACATTCCGACCGCATTACTGCGCCCGATTCGAGGCGTCCTTCAGCCTCGTGATGATGGACCACGAGTCCCTACGGCTACAATCACTCCTGTTGGCCCAACGTTGGTGCCAGCTCCTCCCGTCAGTACCGGTGAAAAACCAAAAACCGCTACACTGCGACCAATCAAGGGAAGGCTAACCCCCGTTGAAAAGACGCCTGTGAAAACATTGCAACCTCAAGAAGAAGAGGATGAAGACCAAGATTGAGTGTTCGTATCGCTTCACAACCGTGCGACTTGTTCTTATCTTACGTGCCCGTCCGAATTTTTATGAAGCGTTCTCTAGCCATCTTGCTGGTTTCCCTTCTTTGCCTCCAAGCCACATCAATTGGCATGGTGCAGGGCTCACTTTCACTGCTTACGGATGGTGGGCAAACCGATGAATTAGACCGTCCCTTGGTTCTCTGGTCGGTGTTGAATGACGGCAAGGTTCTCACCGTTGACAAAACGGGGAATGTCAGTGTGAACGCTCTCAATCAAGGCGTACTGTCAGCACAATCCACCTACTTCTTGAAAGTGGATGTGAACAGTGCCCGCATTGACGACGCCCAGGAACTCGTCACCGTAGCCCACGATACGGGAGTGATGGTCGTGCAGATGAGCACGCAGACGCTTTTCAGAAACATCACGACCCCCGACCCCGTAGACGATGCAGCATGGGACCCACAAGGCGATCTTTGGCTGGTGTATTACGCTGGGAAGCGTCGTGCTGATGAATACAACTCTGAAGGCCCTACAGGAGCCCAAACCGCAACCTTTGGCTCAGGCATCTCTGCATTTGAAATTCTTGATGATGGACGTCTTGCCATCGCCTCCTATGACACAAAAATTTACATCGAAGACAATGCTGGAAATCCGCTTACGACATTGACAGATTCAAGCGGCATTATCTCAAAACTCAAAGCGACTTCAAACGATACGTTGCTGGCAGGAACCAATGGTGGAACTGCGCTCAAGTACAACAGCGATACATGGACCTCCCAATCGGTGAACCTCCCGCACACGAAGCAAACAACGCATCTGCAATCTCACGGGAATGATATGTTCGTGGTCGGAGCAAAACAAGGCAAGATTTCCTTCATCAACGCCACTTCATTCACCGAAGAACGCACCTTTACTGCTTCAGGAGATATCGTTGGAATTCTCGCAGAGTTCACAGGCCAATTTTATGCAGTTGGTGTGACGCCGTCAGAAACCAAGGTGAGATACTTCGACCTTGACACGGATGGGGACGGCGTCAACGACCTTGCCGATGCCTTTCCCCAAGATGCCACTCAAAGTGTGGACACTGACAATGACGGATACGGCGACAATCAAGACGGAACCAATCCAGACGCCTTCAAATTCGATGAGACTCAATGGGCTGACCAAGACGGGGACGGATACGGTGACAATCCTGTAGGTAATGACTCCGACCTCTTCCCAAATAACGCAGACCAGTGGCAAGACGCAGATGGAGACGGCTACGGGGATAACAAAGATGGACAGGACGGCGACCAATTTCCAAGCGAACCTACACAATGGGCCGACCAAGACCAAGACGGGTACGGAGACAATCCACTTGGATTCAAGCCCGACGGTTGTCCAACCGTGAATGCCTTCTCCAATCAGGACCGCTATGGCTGCCCAGATTCAGACCTCGATGGCTTTTCTGATGCAGACGAAAACTGGACTGTTGAGGATGGGGCTGATGCATTACCGAAGGTAGGCACGCAGTGGATCGATGGTGACGGCGACGGTTACGGCGATGCCTCGGAGGGCGAACAACCCGATGCATGCCCCTGGGAATTTGGCCGCTCTACGAAGGCTGTATCAATTGACGTGAACGTCCCGAAAGGTTACGTAGAAATCGAATCCTTTGGCTGCCTTGATGCAGATGAGGATGGTTGGGTTGACCGAACTGAATCCCCACTGATGGACATTGATCCAACGGAGCACTTCGATGGTGATGGCGATGGCGTCGGTTCAAATTCTGATTATGATGATTCTAGGGACTTTATCCAAACTGAACAAGATCACTGCCTCAACGATAAGAACGACACCTCGGAAGCCTGCATAGGTTGGAATGACCCCGCATATCAAGCCTACCGAGCAACCTTGGGCAACGAAACTGGACTTGGTTTCAACGCTTGGAACACCTCAAAAGATGACGACGCTGGTGGACAAACAACCCTCGCCGTCGACGAAGACACATTGAATCAAGTCATCATGGCCGGTATCATCGCTTTTGTCGCTTTGACAGGCGTGATTCTTGCTGCCGCCTACATCATCAATAAGCGGAAGGTATCGAAGGCCACCAAAGAATACGGTGGCGTGGACCCTACATTGTCCTCAAATGCCTCTCGTGAAGCCTTGGAGGGGCGGGGAGGTCTTTCAGCAGGTGGCGGTATCGTTTCAGACTCGTCTTGGGATGATGAAGTCGAACAACTGAACTTCGAAGTGGAACCCGATGGTTTTGCTGATTTGGACATCAAGGATGATGGGCCAGTGGGTGAGGTTGCATCCATCACCTACGAGGAAGAAAGCATTGAAGCGATTGCTGGCATGCCAGTACCCGAACCTGCACAAGAAGAGGCACAAAGCCCTCCCGATGAAGCTCCACCAGTCCCTGAAGGCGGTCTACCTGACGGTTGGACCATGGACCAGTGGCGATGGTACGGCCATGAGTGGCTGTCTAAGTACGGCAAGAACTAGAGCCAGACGATTGGAAGGCTTTGTTTGAGCGAACCCAATTCTGTTCCGGAATACAGTGGCTTACCTTCGACTTTGAAGGTGTTCATAACCAACCAAAGGAAACCATTCCACGCCGTTGAATCAGCGAAAATTTCAACCTTGCCGTAAACGGCTGCCATGATGAGTTTGGCTTCATCTGAACCTTCTCCACACAAACCTTTGACCAAGTCTTTCGCCGTGAAACGATAGCCCGGGGGTCGCCAATCCATCATGTACTTCACACCTGGAAAGGAGCAAGATTGAGGCGCTCAGCAAGATGTTCTACATCCACGTCCACGGCGATCTTCATTCGCTCTCGAAGCAAATCGATTTCACTCTTCATCTTGAGCATTTTATGGGTGCGAATCATTTCCCCCAGTAAGTCATTCACACTTTTGTGATTCCCTGTGGTCCTCAACGTGTTGAGTTGCCTTCGAATCTCATAACTCACACTTACGGAGGTCATTCCTTCGCCGGTCATGGTATCTACCCACTTCACCCTCGGTTTGCATGCCTACTTAATGTGTGCGAAGCCAATGAGGATTGAAAGTGGCTTTTCGCAAGCGCTGACTCAGTCCCACCGTCATCAACGAATGTCCCGCTCTAGACGGAGTCGGGACTCTTCAGTGACGCCGAATTCACGTCGCATTTCCTGAACGCGCTGATGAACTTCTTTGGAAAGAGTCCAATATTCGAGGCTTCCTGCACCTGCACCTGAATTCGTAGGTTTGTTGAGAATCACCGTAGGTGCTCCGCTCCACGGAGCTTCAGCAACCTTCGCCAACCGGCGGACGGTTGTATTGAACAATTTATTTGGCATCTTCTTGTTGACTTGGTCACAAACATAGGTGCTCAATTTCGAGCGACCGTCTACCATGGTCATGACAATCCCAAAAATTTTCAAATTCCTGTTGATACGACGCTGAATCATTTTGATGGAATTCATCAGCATGCTGAATCCCTCAAGAGCGTAGTATTCTGCTTGAACGGGCACAAGTACCCAATTGGCAGCGCACATAGCGTTGATCGAGAGCAGGCCAAGTGAAGGAGGCGTATCGATGATGATGTAATCAAATTCATCCATCACGGGGAGAAGGGCTTCCTGCAACCGTGTTTCACGACCGATTTTATGGCTTAATTCAATCTCTGCACCCGACAGATGAATGTCGCTGGGGAGGAGCCAGAGATGGCCTGCGTTGATGGAATCGGGTACTTTCTTTCCGCCATTACGATTGCTCCAGGCATCTCGCATTGCACGCGTAATGTCCTCAGGAGGAATCAGATACTCCTCCATCAGAGCCAATTCTTCACCAGAATCGTTTGTCAAGAGGTCATAGACGGTCTTTTTGATCTTCTTCTTCTCCAATCCAAAGGATGTCGCACAATTCCCTTGTGGGTCAAGGTCGACGAGAAGTACTTTCGCAGGTGGGAGTCCTTGACGACGGGAACCTTTGGCAAGGGCTGCTGCAATATTGACTGCAGTCGTTGTTTTTGCACAGCCCCCTTTCTGGTTGGCAACCGCCATGACCATTTTGTAAGGATTCATTGCAAAGACCTCCGGCAATTACGATGAGGTACGACCTCCTCTTTCAATGCAAGCCTCCAACGCCCGGAGATCAGGCTGGTTGAATCACTGGAACTGGCACTTCGGAGAGAATCTTTCGAACGATGTGCATACCGGTAATACCTCGAATCTTGGCCTCGGGCTTCATGTTAATTCGGTGGGAGATGATTTGCAAGGCGATGCCCTTGATGTCATCAGGGATGACATAGTTGCGTCCTGCAACGGCAGCTGCAGCACGGCCTGTCTTGAACAGTGCTTGACTGGCACGTGGTGATGCTCCATTGATGACTCGGTGGTCTTCACGTGTTCGTTGGACGATCTCAATGATGTATGATAGAATGGCAGGGTCGACGTGCACGGTTTCCAATGCCTTTTGCATGGCGACGACCTTCTTTGGGGAGGTCACTTGTTCAACAATGTGCTCGTCTTGTCCTCGCAACTTTCTGCGAGCAAGAATGGCTTTTTCTTCGGCGCGGTCCGGGTAACCCATGCTCATCTTCATCAGGAAACGGTCCATTTGAGCTTCGGGAAGCGGATAGGTTCCTTCTTGCTCGATAGGGTTCTGTGTTGCAAGAACAACGAAAGGAGCAGGGAGTTTGTGGGTAATACCCTCAATGGTCACTTGCTTCTCTTCCATGGCTTCCAGCAAGGCTGCTTGGGTCTTTGGTGGCGCACGGTTGATTTCGTCAGCGAGCAGAATGTTCGCAAATAGTGGACCTGCACGAAGTTTGAACTCGCCAGATTTTTGGTCGTACATGTAGGTGCCCATGATGTCTGAAGGCAACAAGTCAGGTGTGAATTGGACACGCTTAAATTTGCAACCCAAAGCACGAGCAAACGTGTTGGCAAGCAATGTTTTAGCCAAACCAGGGAAATCTTCGAGGAGCATGTTGCCGTTGGAAAGGATACCGACGGGCACTCGGCGCAGGTTTTCGTTCTTTCCAATAATGACTTTACCGACTTCGTTCATGAGACTGTTCGATATGGCCGAAACGGTGGCCATGAGGTCCTGGGTCCGTGCTGCTCCGGCGCCTGCGTGTGCACTTGCTTCCATCTTCATCCCTCAGTAATGACCCATGACTTGTTGATTTGTTATATGAATGTGTGCGCTTGATTCTTCAATGATGCTCATCGGATTGCCCGATGACGGCGAGGCTTAGCGGCCCCAAAAATGGTCTTCTTTGCGGTGCAATGCCACGATTTCCGCGAGGATTTCCTCTTCAATTGGTGTCAGATCAATCTTCTTCAGTCGCTTGGCATGCCGTTCTGGGACGTCAACGTAAAATTCGTCCAATTCCTCAATGTGTCTGCCAACCGTAGGTCCTTGCACTGCCACAGCGACTTCGTCACCCTGCATCGCTTCTTTGACATCTTCAGAATCTCGGGTTCGTAAACTCTTGATTTGTCCAACCGATGTACCGTCAAGTTTCATCAGACGTTGTCCAACATGGATACGACCGCCTAAGACACGCATGCCAACAATAGCAGGTCCTTTGGCGCGGAATGTGTGGTCCTTGAGAAACAAGACGCGACCGGGGTAGACCAGTGTCTCTCTTTGTTCGTCTTCGATGGCTTGTTGTGTTGCTTCTTGCCACTCCTCAAAGGCATCCATGATGTGGTAAATAATCGGGCCAGAAATGAATTTGATTTCAGCATCATCGCCTTGGAGTTGCTGAGCAACCTCCGAGGTATTCGCCTTTGTTGAAAACCCAAGAATCACTTGTTGAAGAGGGTCTGCAGCTGATTTGGCCATCAAAATGTCCTTTTTGTTCACGGGTCCAACCGTCGCTTGACGCACCGGGATGTTGCGCTGATGCAACTCAAATGCAAGTGCTTCCAACCCACCGACAGTATCTGCTTTGATGACAACCCCCGTTCGGTCTTCCTCGGCACCTCGGCAATCGCCAGACTGGGTATGTGTTTTGAAGGCGTGACGAGAAAAGATTTCCTTGCACGATGAACACATGATGGGCATGTTTTCGAAGATGCTTCGCCATTCTTCTCGTATTGATTCTCTCGCAGTCGCTTCTTCTTCTTCCGTATTGGCGAGGTGAAGGGTCGTTCCGGCAATGGTTGATTCAAGATTTGGGGCGACAATTTTGACTCCACATGCAGCGTCGATTTCATCAAAATTCACCCAACGTTTTCCAGCGTCTCGCATTTCTGCCATTCCCTGTGGCCGTTTCAAGCCCTTGATGTGCGTGGTAAAGGGTCCATCCTGGCCGGCAAGTAGGATGGTATCTCCAATTTTCAAACTCCCTCGGTAGAGAATCACGTCAATGGTTTTGCCCATTCCAACTTCGTCTCGCATCTCAAGCACCGTTCCCTGAGCAGCACCCAAGGTATCAGTAAGGCGATCTTCGAGGAAGCGTTCTGCCAGCCCAACGGTGACCGCAAGGAGGTCTTGCAAGCCCTCTCCATCTTTTGCAGACATGGGTACTAAGGCGACGTTTTGTCGGAAATCACGAATTTGATCGTAGCGCTCAAGGTTGAATCCATACTCCGAGAATTGACCGACGAGTTTCCAATAGCGTTCTTGGAATAATGCTTGGACATCTTCTCGCTGTTCACCGAAGGATTCGATAAAAGACCTGCCAGATTCACAACGCCAACCGTAGAGTCGGTCGACTTTGTTACCGGCGATGACAAAAGGTGTCTTCGTTTCTTTCAAGATGTTCAGTGATTCAATGGTTTGAGGTTGAAGGCCTTCCATGATGTCAACGACAAGGACTGCTATATCGGCTACAGAACCACCTCGGTTACGTAGCGATGCGAAGGAATGGTGCCCTGGCGTGTCGATAAAGAGCAGGCCGGGAGATTTGAATTTCTTTCCACCCATCATGGCTGCGCATGTTTCATTGAGAACATTGGCTGGGACTTCAGTAGCACCGATGTGTTGAGTGATGCCGCCAGCTTCTCGGTCCATCACGCTGGCCTGACGTTCACTGCCAACAGACCGAACCATGTCGAGGACACTCGTTTTTCCGTGATCAACGTGACCGAGTACGGAAACGATCGGTTGACGGTTGTGTCCTTTGACTTGACTTGGCTCATCGCCCTCAGATGCATCTGCATCATCAACGTCGGCCACACCATCACGCCCTGAGCCTGTTAGGTTCACTCGTAAACCCAAGCGCCCATGGTATTGTCCCAATCCATGAGGCCCTCAGGGAACCAGAGGCCAAGTTCGAATTCTGCTGTTTCAGGGGCATCAGAGCCATGAATCATGTTGAAGCCCATGTCCATTCCGTAGTCGCCTCGGATGGTACCGGGTTCAGCATTTCGCCCGTTGGTTGAACCGATGAGTTTGCGGGCAACCGCAATCGCTTCAACACCTTGCCATGCCATGCAGACAACAGGTCCTGATGTTACGAATTTGATGAGGCCAGGGAAAA
Source organism: Candidatus Poseidonia sp. (assembly GCA_030829545.1). Lineage (GTDB taxonomy): Archaea > Thermoplasmatota > Poseidoniia > Poseidoniales > Poseidoniaceae > Poseidonia. The sequence continues at coordinate 170,909 of JAURAI010000001.1, forward strand.
AGGGGCGTTCTTTATGGACGTCGTAGTGTGAACGAGCGATTTCTTCGCTTGGCACCATGGCCTTCATACCAACCAACTTGAGGCCTTTTCGCTCAAATCGTCCAATAATTTCGCTGACAAGACCGCGCTGTACGCCGTCGGGTTTAATCATAACATAGGTCGTTTCCATGGTGTTCACCAATCCAATCCAAAAGAGACCCGTTTAAGGGCGTTGCGATTGAGCCGGTCCTGAGGTTCAACTCGATTTCACTGGATGCCGCCCTTGACATAGTGGCGAGTCCACTTGACACGGCGAGCATTGCGCTTGAGTTGAAGTTGATTCTTGCGAGCCTTGCTGCTCTTGAACCAAAGGACGCTGCCGTCACGGCGGACAAACATCATTCCGGTGCCGGGTTCGATTTCGTCTCCGGTAAAACTGCAAATTCTTCGTTCTGGCATATTCATCACCGTGCGTTGAGCTTACGGGCTTCACGGCCCGTATCCTTGAGCATCAAAATATCGCCAACACGGATGGGTCCAACGACGTTTCGGCTGATAATACGGCCGACGTCACGGGGGTTGGGAGCATCGTTGACACGAACCTTGACTTGAGTTGCTTCACCGGTCATTCCTGTACGACCGACGATCTCGACCACTTCTGCTGGCCATCCACCAAGTTCTTCACTCATCTTCCTCATCTCCAAATTTGGATTCAAGCCTTCTTGATGGCGTTGATTTCTTCGACGACTTCATGGAATTTTTCTTGGGCACCTTTGGTGATTTCCATAATGGCGACGGAGGCAGCGTTTGCGCCTTTGGTCATTCCAACACCTTTGGCGAGGAATTCTTGGCTGGGAACGTAGCCGTAGGGAATGTCTTTCTCTTCACAGATCAATGGGATGTGAGCCAAAAGTTCTGGAGGGTTGACGTCTTCTGCAAGAATGATGAACTGTGCAGTTCCACGCTCGGCAGCTTTGGTTACTTCGTTACTACCTTTCTTGACACGACCGTTCTTGTTCATGTCAATCATTTCGTAGATCTTGTTGGCTAGGTCTTCTGGGGTTTCAAAGGTCATATGTACACTCATTGGAATCTCTCCTTCCTCGTGATACGGGCGTTCCTCCGCACAACCACGCGGATATAAACGCAACGGAGGCGGTTTTGTTCTCAATTTGTGCCCGTGTTCTCCAAATTGGAACGCAGTCTACCACTTAATTGTTTGAAAGCCCAAGTTCGTCCATCAATTGGTGAACGCCCCGTGCTAACGCCGGACCACCCGAAATGACATCCCTGGCGTTGGCCAAGGACCCCGTTGCATGAACTCCGTCAACGTAACGAAGAAGCCGTGCAATGGCTCCTCCAGTAAAGAGTCCGTGAGAACAGGCCGCATGAACCTGCAGTGCGCCTTGATTGCGAAGTGCTTCCGCAGCACGGCAGATGGTACCGCCCGTTGCGATCATGTCGTCAACAATGGCTACCCTTTTTCCTGCAACGTCCAAGTTCTTGGCTTTGTGAACAATGGTGTGAGCATCGATTCTGGTTTTCTCGAGATAGGAAAATTCACAGTCAATTTGGTTGGCGACCTGCGTGGCTCGAGCAATGGCTCCTTTGTCCGGTGACAGAATAAAGTCGGGGTCGACCGTTGCTTTGAGGTGTTCAGCGAGTTCTGGCATGGCAGATGTAAAGGCGATGGGGACCTTCAGGTCACTCAGGACTTCGGGAGCGTGGATGTCAAGGACGATGATGCCGTCACATTGTCCAGCCATCAGGTTGGCAATCGACTTTGCTGAAATTGATTCACCAGGTTTGAATCGTTTGTCTTGTCGAGAATAGCCAAAATAAGGAACTGCAAGAAATACGCCTTTTCCTACGTCAGGTAGGGTCTGAGGACCGATTTCTCGTAAATTCTGCAAATCGCCACGCCGAACATCGTTAATGGCCTCAAGCATCAGGAGTGTTTCAACGATTCCAGAATCTGGAAATGTATTGGAAACCAGCACCACGGGCTCGCTACGAACTGTTTCGATAAGAGTGGAAGGTATACGCACATAGCCTTCAGTGTCAGGAAACCGACGGGTTTCGAGTGCATGGTGTGACCAACCAAGAGCATCTGCGAGTTGCTCAGCCATTGCTCCTGAGTTGCTGCCTGAAACGACGACCATTGACTCCCCTCATTCATTGGCAACGGCTGGACCTTCATGTTCTTTGCGAGACCTATTGGTAAGGCAAATTACGCTCATAGAAAGGAAATGGTGCGCGAGGCAGGACTTGAACCTGCGACCTCCCGGTTATCAGCCGGGTGCTCTAACCGACTAAGCCACCCGCGCAAGGGTATTCCGGCCCACCAAACCCCCCGTCATAAGCATGACGGCTTGAAATGAAACCGAGAAAAAGGCTACCTTCACTCTTCTTCGAGGCTGTTGATCGTAACATAAGAGGGCAATTGCAAGACCTTGTCAAAGGTTCGCGAAAGCACCACTTCATCCAGACGCTCACGTGTGCGTGCCAGGGCGGTAATCGGGATTCGTATTTGCTCCTCTACGCCGAATTGTGCCTGGATACGCATGCGAGTTGATACAATGACGCCTTTGTAGGTACGCTTTACACGGAACAGTCCGGTGATCACGCCGATTTCCTCTCCTTGGTTGTCAAGGACAGCTCGGTCAAGCATTTCGTCAGGCGCATACAATTTCTCATCGATGCGGACGGTGTTGCGCCATCGTCGTTGCAGTTCACGCATTGATTTCGACAACTTAACCGTCCCGTCGCCACGAATGCTGTGGACCAGTTCTTTCGGCAGCGGTGCTAATTCAGCAGGCTTTCGCATGTATTCGTCTGCTACATCAGGAATCACCTGAATTCGCATCGATTTCACACGTGCTTCATTGGGATGATGTCGTTCTCCGACAATCGTCCCCACCTTTACATCGTTCACATAGACTTCCCGTTGGAGTAACTCCTGGATGTCATAATCTTCTTTCTTCATTTTCCCATCTCTCCTTGCCGATTTGTGTTCGGCTTATCATCCCCTCCGACTCGGCACCTAATATAATATTCGTAGAATAAAATATCATTTCCAATTGCATTTGTCGCATAATTGATTGTGCCAGCAATTGAAATATAGAATAATATTCAATTTTCGATGTCGCATAACGCGCGGAAATTGTATTGAATTTCATTGCTTTCTTGTCTGGCTTAATGTTCGTTTTTCAATTGAACACCTCCATCCAACGGAAGGCCCTCGATGCCGAGGGGATCGGAGCGTGAAAAAAAGCCCGATTTTGTAATTTTTCCAATTGGTTATGAGATATCTTTGCGCTATATTCCAATTGAATATTAGATTAATCAATTAGATATCTCCACACACAATCATTTCATCAAGGGTTCACCTGTGCACTTACTGCATGGAAGAAGGCGGTGTTCGATATCATCTTGTCAATCCTGGCCACTCTCTTTCGAGGGCGATCCTCGAACGAGGCATACCCGGAGGCTGCCGTTTTTCAGTAGAGGAGGAAGCGTATGGTGCCACCAGGGACTCCTTAGGCTCACTGCTGGAATTGTTTGCTGATGCGCTCACCCATCCAATGATGCCTCATGCAGACGACGACCGTTTGGTGATGATTTACTACAACACACCACCTCGGCCCGACAAAGACCATCAAAACATCGTCATTGACATTGACGAGAACATTGCTGATTATTACCCCGAGGACATCAATATCAGCATCACAGACATGCTGTCGATTCAGCCACTCGATGGGACCAATGCGTGCATGAATACATGGTTTGAACGGGCGAGGTCTGGGGGAGAGAGCCCCTCTGCTCAAATCGGGCATTATTGGTGCAGTGCACAGGATATCGCAGAAGCACTTCTTCGTGCCTTCCCCTTCATGACTCCGGGCCTTGAACCGTACACGGTTTCAGGACGTCGATACTGGCCGTCCGAAGATACGTGGACTGAGGTTAAACTCCTTGCGGACCGAACCCTTGCAGGACAGTCGGGCCAATTCGCACTCAAGCATCTTCTCGATGACGGTGGCCCTGCTGTAGAAGTCGAAGTTCTTGACGGGCGTGGAACACGACGTCAACGTCCCAATATCAGTCGTTTCCATGAATTATTGGAGGACAACACGGGCGAGGGGTGGAATCCGCGGACTCCACTCAGACAATCCTTGATGCTCTTATTGGCCGAATGGATCGCTGAACAATCGTAATCAGGCCTCAAAGGGATCACTGAAGATATCTGCACCTAAGAGCGGAAGAAGCAAACTTGCATCTCCCTCGACGCACACATGCGGAGCTTCAGGTCGCATTTTTCCCCAAGAAATGGCTTCCCTCAGACGAGCACCCGATAAACTCCCGTCATGCTCTGGCGCTGTCGTGATGTAGACCGCACTGTCCAAACCACCCCGGTATTGATTCCACCAGATGACGTGATGTTTTGAGATACCGCCTCCGACCATGAGAGCGTTTGAAGTTTCAACATCCCACGTGAGGTCACTCATGATTTGTTCGTCAGCGAGCGTATCAAGATGGAAATCTCGGTGCTTTTGGCGGAACATGAACAATTGAGCGCCGATTGAACCGTCGGTGATGCCTGGGATGCAAACAGGAATTCGGTGTTTAGCCGCCCAATAGATCAGGGTGTCAGGAGTACCGATGCGTTCTCCTAAAGCCCAAACAAGATGAACAGAACCGAAGCCCAACCAAACATCTGCACCTGTCTTGTCGCTAGCAGCCGTTCGTTCTTTGTAGATGTCTTCGAGAGCCGGCATCACCATGGCCTCAATGATTTCTCCATAGGATGCGTTCGGAACAATCACGTTTCCTAAGCGCATCAACGAATGTTCTCCCAATTCGATGTCATCAAGTTCAAACGAGCCGTGGTAGTAGTGTTTGTAGGCTCTTGCTATGTCGTGGTCCAGTGTTCCACACGTCGTCGAGACCACGTTGAACATCTTGCGCTTGATCGCCTCTACGAAGAAGCCACGCGTCCCTGTAGCGCACAGGCATGCGGGGAAAGAAAGCCAATTGGTCACCTTTGTAGGATCGCCGTCCACAGACTGAATCGTTGTATTCATGTCATTGAGAATGGTACGAGCTTCTGCGAACTTCGTTGCGGTGAAGCCGCCTGCTGAAGCCATTTGCTCAATGAGTTCACGGGGCGTCGTGGCTTTCGAAAAATCATAATCAACGACGGGTTGGTCAAAGTCCTCAGGTGTCATCGCCATGCCCGTACCTCGCGCCTTTGCTTCATGAAGATGTTCACGGAAGTCAATGGGTCAATCCTGCCATCGTTCGAGTTCATGGATGCGATCTCGCAATCGTGCAGCCTGCTCGAAATCCAAGTTCTTGGCAGCCATTTCCATCTCGTCACGCAACTCGATAACCAGATTGTTGCGCTCGTCTTCGCTGAGCGTGGCTGGAAGGTCATGAGGTTCGTCATATGTCAATTGGAAATTTGAATCTTCAATTGGTTTTTCATTGTCGTGAGCCGCCGTCCAAGAGCCCGCCCCCAATTTGAGGCGTTGGGCCCAGTCTCCGTCTTTTCGGCCGCCTTTCTTCGCAATGAGGCGTTTTGAGCCGCCGCCTGATGTCGTGGTTCCAGAGATGAGGTCTTCCACGGAGTCTCCCATGACGGGAAGGGCTTTGACAATGGTACGCGGTGTAATTCCGAGCGCTTCGTTATTGGCTTGCTGCCGTTGACGTCGTTCAAGGGTTTGGCGAATGGCCGCCTCCATGGCAGGTGAGAAGCCGTCGGCGTACAGGAGGACCTTCCCGTTCTGATTTCGTGCCGCTCTTCCGATGGTCTGTAGCAAACTTCGTTCGTTTCGAAGAAATCCTTGCCGGTCTGCGTCAAAAATCGCTACGAGGCTTACTTCTGGGATATCGAGGCCCTCTCGAAGCAAATTGATGCCAACGATGACGTCGATGTGGCCCAAACGAAGAGCGTTGATGATCTCAGTTCGCTCGATGGTATCAATTTCCGAGTGCAAGTGATGCGCCTTGACTCCCATGCGATTGAGATAGGCAGCGACCTCTTCAGCGAATTTTATGGTCATCACCGTGACCAAACAACGCTCAGAGGCTTCCACCCGTGCGTTGATTTCAGTAAGGAGGTCGTTGATTTGTCCGGAAGTGGGGCGTACCTCGATTTCGGGGTCAAGCAATCCAGTAGGACGCAATTCCATCTTGGCGATGCCCTCAATCTTCTGCACCATTTCATACATTGATTCTGCATCAGGATGCTTCTTTTTCAAATCGGCTTCTCCCGCACCGCCTCCTGAGGAGGCGTGGAGTAAACCCAACGGCAATTCCTGCCCGGTGGTTTCGCAAAGATGGCGCAATTCCCTCTCACCCGGGGTAGCAGAAACGTAGACCATTTGGGGGACAAGAGATTGAAATTCCGGAATTTTGAGAGGCCGATTGTCTGCTGCAGTAGGCAAGCGGAATCCGTGTTCAATCAGACTGTCTTTACGAGATTTATCGCCAAAATACATTCCTCCTACTTGCGGTAAGCTGACGTGTGATTCATCCATAATGACAAGGAACTTTTTCGGGTCACCGTGGAATTGATTGGCGCAAGCGGAAAAGAAATCAAGAAGGCAATAAGGTCGTTGTCCCGGCTCTCTTCCGTCAAAATGCAAAGAGTAATTTTCAATCGATTGGCAATGACCAATCTCCCTCAGCATCTCTAGGTCGTACTCCGTTTTTTGTTCAAGGCGGTAACGTTCCAATTCCCTGCCTTGGCGGGCAAACCACTTAGCACGCTCGTTCAATTCCTTCTCAATTGATTCTAGTGCAGCCTCAAAGCGTTCTGGGCTGGTCATGAAAAATTCTTTCGGATGAATCCAGGCCTCGTCGAGCGTGTCAAGTGCTTCCCAGGTCACTGGGTCGCAAATCTGTACGCTCTTGATTCCGTCAAAATCGAACACAATGCGCAACGGGTCATCTCTGCTGGGCATCCAAACATCAACAACCTCTCCCCGAACGCGACATTCTCCTCGTTTGAGGTCTGTGGTCGTTCTTCGGTATTGCAAGTCAATGAGTTCGCGCAGAAGATCGCTGGTTTCGATGGATTGACCGACGTGGACGCGAAGGTGGTATTCAAGGAAGGTCTCGGGAGGGTTCAGGCCGTAAATGCAGGAAACGGAGGAAACTACGACGCAGTCGGGCCGACTGACCAATGAAGCGACAGCAGCAAAGCGCTCTTGCTCGATGCGTTCATTGATGCTCAATTCCTTGTCAATGTACAAGTCACGTTTTGCGAGGTAGGCCTCGGGCTGATAATAATCGTAATGGGAAACGAAATACTCAACGGCATTATCGGGGAAATAACCGACCATCTCTTGGTGCAATTGCCTCGCAAGTGTCTTGTTGTGGCTCATGATCAGCGTTGGGATGTTGAGGTGCTCAATGATGTGCGCCATGGCGAACGTTTTGCCGCTCCCCGTGACACCGAGCATCACGCATCGTTCTTGGCCATTTTCCAATTGAGAAATTAATTTTTCAATTGCTTTTGGTTGGTCACCAGCAGGAGTGAACTCTGCGTGCAGATGAAAGCGCTTGATCGAGGGATTCAATTCCTCTAAAACAGCGCCTTCAAGCGCTTTTGAAAGGTCAAAGGGATCCCGCTGATTCAAATCAACATCGGCAGGGATGGCGTTTGCCCGTTGTTCAAATGAACCTTCATCATCCCACTCTTCAACCATAGACTCACCGTCATTGTGGCCTTAGGGGAGATAAAGTCCCCCGTTCACGTGGAGAATTGCCCCCGTGATATAGGATGAATCGGGACCTACGAGGAATGAAACCGTTGAGGCCATGTCTTCGGGTGAACCAACCCTTTGAAGCGGGACCTCATGCTCACGCTGGGTGCGTTTTTCGGGTGAATCTCCCGCCAATAAGTCGGTGTCAACATATCCTGGAGCGAGGATGTTGACGCGCTTGCCCTCTGGACCGAGTGATTGAGCAAGCGACCGAGCCCATGCAGAAAGGGCTGCCTTTGATGCAGCATAGTCTGCACCATGAGGTGAACCACGGATGCTCAATTGAGACCCTACAACAACCATTCGTGCTTCCTGAGTAAGATAGGGTTGAACGGCATTCCATACCGAGACCGCTCCCTCAAAATTAGTTTTCATCGTGGCGGTGAGGTCGTCCATGGTCATCTTGTGGCTTTGAACCCGGTTGTAGATGCCGTGGTTGAGAATCAACACATCGATGCCTCTGGCCATCCAAGGGTGGCGAGCGAGGAGGCCTACTTCGCCTTCGTCTGCACAGTCGACCTTGACGGCGAGGGCATCGTCTCCCCGTTCACGAATGGCATCGACGATCATTTCAGCTGGCTTCGAAGACAGATTGTAGGTCAAGAGAACGTCGTAGCCATCGGCGGCCAAACGGTCTGAAATCGCAGCACCAATACCGCGACCCCCACCAGTGACCAAGGCAACGGGACGGCTCATGGCACAGGGAGTGGCTCATCGTTCATGAAACCATGTGAGCCTCTTCAGTTGTCTTCTGAAAGGAATTGAGCGAGTTGGGGTGGTTGCCAATTATCTGGCTTCAACACCTTGCCGTCTTCCCTACGGATGACCTTGCCGTCAACCAACTTGGCCATGTTGGAACGATGCACTTCGTTGAACGCATCATCGTAAATATCCTGCATGCCGTGGTTGAGGATGGTCCCTGCGAGGATGTAGCCAATATCTGCCAGCGCATCCAACACCTCAACCAAATCCCCCGCACGTGCAGCTTCAGCATACTCTTGCACTTCTTCGGTGAGGAGTTTGATGCGAAGTTCAATCAATTCATCGGGGCCAAGGGCCGGCGAGTCAAGTTTGGGGATCTCAAAGGCTTGATTAAATTCAAGCAGGGAAGCAACAATCGGGTTCATGACATAGGTTTCTCAAGTCGGCTAAAGAACCTTCCACCGTGGAGAAAAGGGATGGCGGGGGAGATGCTCTTCAGTCAAGTGCAAAACTGGCTGGCTCGACTGCGAATCCAACCACCAACGATGCCAAAAGAACCCACCCGGTGAGCATGGACACCCGAAAGAGCACCGTTTGGAAGTCGCTGAAGCGTTCCATCCGAAGCACGACGTAGATATTGGCCAGCGCCATCGCTGCTGCAGCGGCGAGGAACCAAATGCCGTCCATCGGGTCAGCAACAGCGAAACAGGCAAACCAGAGGAGCGATAATTGGACCGTGGTGCGCGTGGTCGCTCGCTCACCGAACTTCGACGGGAAGGAATGGATACCTTGCTCACGGTCGCTCTCCACGTCCATGCGTGCATAATTGATATCAAAGGCGGCAATCCACAACGCTACGCCAATGGAAATGGGCAGGATGGTCGGGGCCCACAAAAATTCAGTACGTCCGGGCAGCATGCCCGTGATGGCACCCCACCCGTGGACATCGGCTGCGATAGCGACCCAAGCCCCAGCGGGAGCGAGGCCGAGGCACAGACCCAACCAGAAGTGACATCCCCAGGTGAAACGCTTCATGTAGGGATAAATCACGAACGTCAGAACCGGAAGCCACGCCATCATCAAGGCGACCCTGTTGAGCAGGCCGGCGCTGATGAGTAACATGGCCAAGAACACGGCTGCAAGGGCCCAGGCCGTCCGCAGGCTCATGCCTCCGGCGGCGAGATGTCGCCCTTGGGTGCGAGGGTTGGCGGCGTCGATGTCTCGGTCGATGATGCGGTTGAGTGCCATGGCCAAGCCACGGGCACCAACCGCCGCCAGCAAGATCCAAAGCAGGTCCATACCCTCTCCGGCGCCAAATTGGCGGACGGCGATTATGTAGCCTATCAAGACGAAGGGAAGGGAGAACAACGTGTGTTCAATTTTGATAAAGGACAAGACCTGCTTGACGTTCATCACTCTGGTCCCCCAAAGGAAAGGTGGGGGGGCCATTCGTATTTGTTGAGTTCGGGGTGAGCAGCGACTTTGGCAAGCGTTTCTTCATCGTGAAGCGTGATAGCAGGCCATCGGCGGACACCGTGCTCTTCGGAGGGAATGGGAGTGGTGGCGTCCCAGCAGAGGCGTTCCTTGGTTTCATCAAAAGTAAGCCCTCTACCAACATCAAAACGTGAAGGGAGTTGCCAAAGCAAGCGACGACGGGCTTTCGGTCCGTGCAAATCAAGGTCATCATTGGTGATAAATAACCAACGAAGATTTTCTGCACCCTTCAAATGCCAAATTGAATTCCTCAATTGAATTATTCTTTCCCGTCGTTTCAGTTCTGCTTCATCATTTGAATCAGACGAGCCCGTGAGAGGTGCGGGCGTTCCTTTGACATGCGTCGTGACGACGAGCATGCTGCCCCGTAACATGCGGGCTTGGACAACGTTGTCCAATGCTTCAACGGCTGCAAGGTTGTCAAATTCAGGTGGTGCTTCAAGCCCTTGACGCCAAGCAGGAACCTCCATGCTAAAGGAACCCTCGAGAGGGTCATGTTGGCTTCTTGGATCGGCAGCCGCCAGGGTAGTAGCGTCGATGAGTAACTTCGAGTGTACGTTCTCATACGGGCTTGCAGCCTCAAGTGAATCAGCGACCATCCCCTCTAAGACAACGATGTCAGTGGGGATGTGCACCTTGTCGTTGAGGGCATCAAGGAATTGTTCCAAATCTTTTGTATCAGCCGTTTCGTCGACCACTGCCATAATTTTGAGGAACATCATTTGGCCCGCCCCTAACAAGCCGATACCGGTCTTTCTTGCTTGGCGAGGATACCGCTGTTTTGACGCAGCGATGGCGAGGTTGTGAAAACCTGTTTCAAGAGGCAGGTGGACCGAGCGAACATCTCGATGCTGAAATTGCAATACGGGTGAAAATTGGCGCCCAATCGCCTCACCGAGATATCCATCTTCCATTGGAGGCAACCCCACAATGGTAGCAGGCAGCACAGCATCCTTTCTACACGTGATGGCCGTGACATGAAGAACAGGGTATTGGCCCGTGAGCGAGTAGAAACCAAAGTGGTCACCAAATGGCCCTTCGGTGCGAGTTTCCCCCGGCACGCTGTACCCTTCGATGACAATGTCGGCCTCTGCAGGGACCATGAGGTCCTGTGTCAATGCTTTCGTGATGCGGAGTGATGAGCGACCGAGAATGCCTGCAAACTGATATTCGGACAGGTTATCGGGAAGTGGAGAAATCGCAGAAAAGATGAGTTCAGGAGGCCCTCCAATGCAAACGGCAACGGGCATTTTTGCATTCGGCCCGAGAGCCGCAGCGTGGTCTGCAGCATGCTTGTGAATTTGCCAGTGCAGCCCCAGTTCCTTGGGACCGAACACCTGCGCCCGATACATGCCAAGGTTGTGCTCGCCAGAAGCAGGGTCTTTGGTGACAACCAAGGGGAGCGTGACAAAATGCCCACCGTCCATCGGCCAAGTCTTCGGGATTGGAAGTTTGGTCAAATCAATAGGCAAGCGTACACGCTGGCTCTTTCCCTTACGCTTTTTTCGCGGGGGCATCGCAAATGCGTCCCTCGCAAGCGGAAGAGCCACCCAAGGGCGTTTGACCATGGCCCCAATATCCGGTTTCATCATGGCTACCATTCGGTCACCCACCGAAGTTTCATGTTGGGCACCAAGAGCCCTCAGTGTTCGGTCGTGGGAACCGAAGAGATTCATCGCCAAGGGGATTGATGATATGGAGCCATCCGCCAAGCGTGGTTGCTCAAAAACAACGGCTGGACCGTCATTTTTCACCAGGAGGTCAGCGATCGCCCCGGCTTCGTAAACCACGTCGACTGGACGAGAAATCCGAATCAGTTCACCTCGGCTTTCGAGATGACGCATCCAACGGCTCAGAGTCTTCCATGCCACAGTCTCCCGTGAGGCTTCTTGCCTTTGAACCTCCGTATCCACCCACTCGACGATTTGCGAGAACCTTCCGTCGGAGAACACCGTTTTCTTCATGTGCTGCCCGTTGCCTCTGCGTCTTGGAGGAGAAGCATGCGTACCTGTGATGTTGTGGTCATCGGAGCTGGCCCTGGCGGTGGTTCTGCCGCACTTCACAGCGCTCGCGTCGGCCTTTCAACGCTTATCTTGGAGGCAGACCCCGAGGTCGGCACTCCCGTACATTGCGGAGAATGTCTCTCCGAATTAGCGGTTCAAAATCTGGACTTGGAAATCCCCGATCACGTCAAAGCACTTGATGTCAAAGGTATCCGAGTCATTTTTCCAGACGGTACTGAAAAACTCCTTACCGAGGAAGGCTATGTCCTCGAGAAACATCTGTTTGAGCGATGGCTGGCCGACGAGGCAGTGAGCAAGGGGGCGGAATTATTGCTCCACCATCGCGTGACTTCGATGGAGAGGGTTTACAATAGCGAAAATGAATTTACCAATTGGAAACTTGATGGTAGAGGCGATGAGTTTCCTGTCGAATGCCGCGCCGTGATCGATGCCTCGGGCGTAGCTGGAGCCGCTTCCAAACTCCTTGGCATGGGAGGCGAGGTTGAGGTCATTGCTGGATTCCAGTATGAGATGTTGGACGTACCCAATGACGGTTATCTCGACTTCTACTTGTGGCCAAAGTATTCGCCTCACGGCTATGTCTGGATGATTCCAAAAGAGGGAGGGCGAGCCAATGTTGGGTTGGTTACAACGGACAAAAAAGGGGCAATCAAGTATCTTGAATCGTTCATTGAAGATACCTATCTGGCCGACAAGCCAACTGCCAATCCACCGTGGCGACCTGACGGCATCAAAATTCGTCCATTTGGTGGCACGATTCCCATTTCTGGGCCGAGGACGGCTACCGCTGATGAAGGCATTATCCTGGTGGGGGATGCAGCCGGATTTACCTCGCCCCTGTTCGAAGGCGGAACACACCTTGCGCTCTGGTCGGGAAGAGAGGCTGCTGAGACAGTGGCGAAGGCACTTGCAGAAAATGATCTCAGCAAGGCCCGCCTCATGACCTATGAGCGTGCTTGGAAAAAACAATTCCCACCCTACCACAAAATTCTGAAGGGGAAGACGGCCCTGTACAACCTCACCGATGACGAAATGTCGACCATGGCTCGGTGTCTACCCAATGAATTGGGCAACATGAGCCCCTTGGATAAATTGGTGATCGGGTTACGGATTTTGATTCGTAAGCCAATTTTATTCACAAAGCGTGTCATTCCGGTGCTGTTATCATTCGGATATTCAAGAGCGAAATTCTTCGGATGGTAAGGCCCTTTGAGTCCAGCGGCTTAAGCAAAGGCCATGAAGGACGGCGCCCCACGGTGGGGCATGTGGGGGTTCACACTTTGGCTCGCACTGTTCGCAATCATTGCCTTGATGATTCGTCCGAGGTTGCACGAAACCTCCGCATCGTTGTCCTTTCTGCTTCACGTTGTAATGGCCCTGCCCTTCTTCTCGCTGGCTTACCTGTTCATGGCCAACGACACCTCAATCCTGCATGTCGCAGCCTTTGGTGGCGCAGACTTACCGCTGAAATACCGCTTTGCAGCAACATGGGCCGCAAGGGAAGGTCCCTTGCTCATGTGGCTGGGCTGGATGGCCCTTCTATCGTGGTGGTGGCGCCGTCCCTTTGCAGGTGAACAAGGAAGCCCCCACGGCGTTTACGAACTCCGCTTACGTCTTGCTTACGGCATGAGCCTTGCCCTGCTACTCATTTCGTTTTCACTGGACCCCTTCAAGGCGACACCGGCGTTTTTCCTCGGCAATGGGCTGAATCCACTGCTGCAAACGGACCTCATGGTGATTCACCCGCCGCTCATCTTCCTCGCCTATTCGATGTGCTTGCACCTCAGTGCTGTTGGCCTGTCAACGGCCTACACACAGGCCTCAACCTCACTGGGTGACAGGATGCTTACGATCGCCCGCCCGGCTTTGTTCATCGCCACACTCGGCATCGGGTTGGGTGGCTTGTGGGCCTACCTCATTTTGGACTGGGGAGGTTATTGGGCGTGGGATCCAGTGGAAACGGGTTCATTCCTGCCTTGGTTGGCACTGGTGGCGATGGTTCACCTTCGCACTCGCCCGGGCAAGGCGAGTGAACAAGTATGGATTGGTGCATCCTTGCTGACAGCATTACTGTCTCTTTTTGCGACAACCGTGACGCGTGCTGGAGGCGTTTGGGCTTCCTCGATTCATACCTTCGTGACCAACGACAGTGGTACGCCTCCGAACGATGTTTTCGGACGCTTGATGCAGTTGCAGGCGGACGCTGCTGCGACAGAAATCATGGTCTATGTCACCTGGATGTTCACCTTGATGGGATGTTGGTTTGCTGTTCTTCACAGCCAAGGAACGGGGCGTTTCCTGCAAAAGAATCACGTTTGGGCCACAGGCATTCCAGTCGCAGCAGGCCTCATTGGCTGGCTTCTCTTGAGCGGAGATTCCGTTATGTCATGGACCAGCGTGCCTCACATCGTATTCCTCGGCCTCCTCTTCATCCCCCTTGGTCTGTCTTCTTCATCAAAGAGCAAACCTGCGTCCGATGAAACGCAAGAGTGGACCTATTACGGGTTGTCACCTGCACCAATCCATTTCCTAGCCTCCGTTGCAGTATTCCTTCTGACTCAAGATGTGTTCATCACGCTGGCCTTCATCGCGCTTTTCCTTCCGCTTTACTATGCACCCTCTGCGCTGGATGCTTGGCCTTGGGCTGCTGCGGGAGTGGTGTTGGGTCTATCCTTGGCATGGTCTGAGTTGCTCAGTTTACCCGTAGCGGGCTTTGTTTTGTTCCTTTACGTTCTCCCGTGGTTGCTCGCACCCAATCAGGATGAGGAGGAAGCGGTCTCCCTTTTGGACGGACGAACCCAACGACGCATCGCGTTGTGGGGCTGCGTGATTTTGATCAGCCTTTACTTGGTTCTGACATGGGCTCTTCTTCTGGCAAGCATCGACGCCGTGAATTTTGATGCACATGAGCTCTATGGCGCACCCTTAATGACCGGTGTTGCCGTGTGTTTCTTCCTCTACACCCGACGAAAAGACGACCCTAAAGACAACCTCATCCTCATCGGCCTTACCCTTGCCATTTCGACCATCGGCTTCGTTTTATTCGCCGACAGTTTTGGCAGAGATGCTTCAACATTGATCTCGGGAAGTCTGACGCGAGGTCACATTGTTTGGGTATCACTGCCTGCGCTGATTCTCGCCCTTGTACCAATGGCCAGAGAGGTCAAACGCACCTGGACCAAAGCACGAAACAAAGGAACGATGCTCCACATTCCCTTCGGAGCACACATTGTTCATCTCGGGTTGTTGTTGCTTCTACTCGGCCATCTCTCAACGACTGTATTGGTTGACCGAGGCGACGCCAGCCATCGTCTTTCACTGGTGAAGGACGAGGTCATCATCCATGATGGCATCGGCTATGAATTCACAGAACTTGCACTTGTATCCGATGAATTTGAAGTTGGAGATGGATTTGTTGGCGTCTACATCAACGTCTACGAAATGAACGGGAACGAAGTCGGTGAAAAGATAGGAGAAGTTCGCCCGGGCATGCTTCGTTTCGACGAACAAGGCATACCGCGTTCGGAAGTTGACACGCTCACTCGCTTGGGCGGGGATATCGTCTTCATCTTTGATGGGAGTCAATCAAATGCTCTGATGCAAACGGTCCAGTCTCAAAACGCTGAGGCCGTTGATTTGGTACGCGTGACAATCTATGATTTGCCGCATTCGCATACGGTATGGCTGGGGTGGGTGATGATGATGGGTGGCATGGCAATGGTCACCATCTCAGGCTCAAAAAAGGCATCACAGCGTATCAACGACGCAAATGGAAAACAAGTCGAGGAAGAATAATCCTATCCAATGCAATTATCAAGGGGAGGCTGGTCGCCGATTTATCCCCTTGGAGGTTAGAACATGGAAGAAGGAACAATTGTCCACGTTGATTATGAATTGTACAACGGCGAAAACGGTGACCTCATCGAAACAACCCGTGAAGAAGTTGCAAAAGAGCATGAAATGCACCAAGAAGGGCGCAAGTACACTCCTATGGTGTGTGTTGTGGGCTCAGGAAACCTCATTCCAGGCTTCGAAGTCGCTTTGGGTGATGCAAAAGCCAACAAGGAAACTGAAGTGACCATCGCTCCTGCTGACGCATATGGCGAAAAGGATCCTGAACAAATTGAAACCATCAGCATCGACAAATTGATTCGTGCTGTCCAAGACCCCAATTCCTTGTACATCGGTGCTCCTGTCACCATCAACAATCGTCAAGGTACGCTCTCCTACCTCGCTGCTGGCCGTGCCCGCATCGATTACAACCACCCCATGGCTGGTAAGAAACTCAAGTATTCCTTCAAGGTCGTTAAGGTCGTTGAAGGCAAGGAAGAACAAGTCATGGCCCTCCTTGAATCCAACACAGGCCACAGTGACTTTGGCGTGTCCTTTGAGGGCGACGACCTCAGTATCGTGCTTCCTCAAACCATGTTGTTTGACACCAATGCTGCAATGCTCAAGTTCCGCTTGGTCACCACCATCCGGGACGCTATTGAGTGCGGCAAGGTATCATTCATCGAAGTCCACGAACCTCGTGGATTCGGTATTGAAGATGAAGAGGACGATGGTGACAGCGCAGATGCTGAAGACCTCTCCAAGCTTTCCGTAGCCGAGTTGAAGGAACGACTCAAGGCTGCTGGCATGCCAGTTGGTGGAAAGAAAGCAGACCTGATCGCTCGTCTTTCTCAAGAAGAAGAATGAACTTGATTCATCGGTAGAACGATAGAATGAGGTCCATTTCAATCAGATGAGAGGCAGTTCTATGGAAACCGAAGAGCAGGGACCGAAGGCCTTTGCTCCTGCATTACCTGATGACAAGTTCACACCGGTTGAAAAAATCATCATTTGGACTGCTCTGATCGGTGTTTTGTTCGTCCTTGCGGGCTTTGTTCTCGCGTACGAAACGGTATGGACTGCGACCTTGAAGCCAATTATTTGGGACCCCGTTGTAAAAGATGCAGGGGCTGCTGGCGATGCAGGTTATACGCCGCAAAACACGGCGATTTACACACTCAGCATGCTCGGTTGCGTTGTTCTCCTGCAAGCCCTGTTTAGAAAGTGGAAATTGCCCAGTGATGAACGTATGACCTGGGCACTCATCGCATGGGTGTGCCTTGCGCCTGTACTTCGCGTCCTCGAAGATGCCGATTTCTTCTCTTCTTCGACCGATGTTTTGTTCATTTCACCACTCATCCACCTCCACCTCGCCGCTTGGCTGATTGGAATTGCACTGCTTTCACACGCCCTTGTTGGGCGTTGGGACGGACGTGAAGGTGATAGCATTGAAGAGCGACGCCGAACGCTTCTGTTTGGCGGTCTTTTCGCTGCTCTGTACGCCCATTGGTATTGGCTGTACCAACCAGCCTACGAAATCCATACTGAATCCTCATTTGGCATCGCTTTGGTATCTCTTGTTCTGGCTGCAGCGCTTTTGTGGATGTCATTGGTTGCAACACGGGCATGGCCTGCGCTCACACGAGGCATGCTTGCTTTTGCCTGTGCGACCCTCGTTCTTGGGGTAGGCCACTGGTTGCAATTCATCGCGACCCCTTGGGCTCAAGAAAGCGCACGAGTATCAACCGAAATCATCCTTTGGCCTGCTCTGGTCGTACTTGGCCTGCCGGGATTGATTTGCTGGATCATGTACGTTGCGGGACGTGAAGACGCACAACAGTTGAAACTCACCGGCTACAAGGCTGGCGTTTTGCCTGAAGGCATCACGCTCAAACAATGGGAGGATGAACCAGACCGCTGGGCTTCCCATCCTGTTGAATTCCTTTCCAACAAAGCCCTGCTCGCCCACCCGATGGTGCTCGGCATGGTCTTTGGGCAACTGGCTGATGGTTTTGCCACCATGCTCGGCATCGACATGTTTGGTTACGGGGAAAAACACCCCGTAAGCAACGCTGTGATTGAGTACGGTGGAGACATCAACGACATGCTTGGCATCGACTGGGGTGAAGGTGCGTGGCTCTTTGCTCTGGTAAAAGCCATCCTCGTTGGTCTCATCGTCTGGCTTTTCGTGCAAATGCGAGTTGAACATCGCCAACAACACTTCAGGCTGCTCATCGTTTTGGCCGTCCTCATCGTCGGACTTGCGCCGGGCCTGAGAGATATCGGGCGTTTGATGCTCGGTGTTTGACGGAGGCTTTGACCTCCGATGATGGTCTTGAATGCCATTATATGCAGCCATCACTTGGGATAGGACGAGGGCTGAAGATGGACCGATTACCAACAAGGGTTAATCGTGCTGACCCTGAGTTTGCGCAGCGGAAAGCCCACAACTTATCCCTGATTGAGGAATTGAGGGCGCGTTTGGCCAAAGCCTCTGAGGGCGGGGGTGGAAAATACGTTGACCGACATCGGTCCCGTGGAAAACACCTGCCGCGAGAGCGTATCGAGCGAATCATCGACCCAGGTACTGCTTTTCTCGAATTGTCCCCACTCGCTGCACATGAGCTCTATGACGGCCGCGCACACTCTGCTGGAATCGTCACTGGGCTGGGCATGGTTCACGGTCGCGAATGCCTGTTCGTAGCCAACGATGCAACCGTGAAGGGCGGTTCGTACTACCCGATGACGGTCAAGAAACACATTCGCGCCCAAACCGTAGCCCACGAGAATCACCTTCCCTGCATCTATCTCGTCGACTCTGGTGGTGCTTTTTTGCCAATGCAAGACGAAGTCTTTCCAGACATTGGCCATTTTGGTCGTATCTTCCGCAATCAAGCACGTATGTCGGGTGACGGCATTCCACAGGTCGCCGCTGTCCTTGGGTCGTGTACCGCTGGAGGGGCCTACGTACCCGCCATGTCGGATGAATCCATCATTGTCAAGGGCAATGGAACCATCTTCCTTGCAGGACCACCATTGGTCAAGGCAGCAACGGGTGAAGAAGTTACAGCAGAAGCGTTGGGTGGTGCTGACGTGCATACTGCACAGTCGGGCGTCGCCGATCATTTTGCAGAGGACGAAGACGAAGCGTTGAGGATGGTTCGTAACGTTGTTGAAAACCTCGGTCCAAATGAAAAAGCACCAGCTGCCATGGCTGAAGTTGAAGCCCCTGCTCACGATGTTGAAGATTTACTCGGCCTCATTCCCAGTGACAACCGAACTCCTGTTGAAGTTCGTGAATTGATTGCAAGAATTGTGGACGGGTCAAGATTCCATGAATTCAAATCCCGCTATGGAACGACACTGATCTGTGGATTCGCTCACATTCACGGACACAAGGTCGGGATTGTTGCCAACAACGGTATTTTGTTTTCAGAGTCCTCGCTCAAAGGGGCACACTTTGTCGAATTGTGCGGTCAGCGTGGTATTCCTCTCGTCTTCTTGCAGAATATTACTGGCTTTATGGTCGGCAAGGATTACGAAGCGGGCGGCATTGCAAAAGACGGAGCGAAATTAGTCACCGCTGTGTCCTGTGTCAACGTTCCTAAATTCACCGTCATCGTTGGTGGTTCACACGGTGCGGGCAACTACGGCATGTGCGGTCGTGCCTACGACCCACGTTTCCTTTTCATGTGGCCTAACAGCCGTATTTCTGTGATGGGTGGCCCACAAGCAGCAGATGTCTTGACAACTGTCAAACAAGACCAACGAGGTCGCGAAGGCCTTGAGCCTTTGGAAGGCGAAGAAATCGAAGCCTTCCGCAAGCCCATTCTTGACAAGTACGAAACAGAAGGAAGCCCCTATTATTCCACGGCTCGCCTTTGGGACGACGGAATCATTGACCCGCGAGACACACGAGACGTGCTCGGTTTGTGCCTTGCGGCTGCAAGAAATGCCCCCTTGCCCGATGACCGATACGGCATCTTTAGAATGTAATTTTTCAATACAAGATTTAATTTTTCAATTGGAGTTTTTAGAAATGGCAAACATGGACAACCCCCCTGCAACAAGCCTCATCCGTTTGGACATCGACGGGCCACGAGCACGCATTACCCTTGCTCGGTCAGAGAAATTCAATGCCCTCAACGTAGCCATGATTCAGGAATTGATTGACGTGCTTGAATGGACGGCTCTACGCAGTGCTGGGCGCCAAGACGCTCTCGAAGATGAAAACGGCCGTCCCTACCTCCGTACCCTGGTGTTAAGCGGCGAAGGCCGCCATTTTTGCGCTGGTGCAGACATCAACATGATGCGAGATGCTGGAGCCAATACTCCCGAAGAGAATAGGGCTGATTCAAAACGCCTTGACCGCCTCTTCAACGGCCTGTGGAGTCACCCCTGCTTCACCGTGGCAGCCGCTCAGGGAGTGGCTCTTGGCGGAGGTGCTGGACTCATCTCTTGCTGTGATTATGTCGTTGGCACCACCAACCTCCGCATCGCCCTTTCTGAAGGTAAGCTTGGCATCCTCCCTGCCGTTATCGGCCCCTATGTCTACCGACGACTTGGTTCTGCGACCTTCCGACGGTTGGCCATGCAAGCCAGCAGAATTCAATCCGATGAAGCACTTCGTATCGGATTCATCGAGCGAATTGTACCAGAGGTGAACGATTTTGATGCTGCGATTGATGAAATCATCACTGAAGTCCTCACGACGGGCCCTTCAGCGGTGACCCTGGCCAAGGAATTGACGCTCGGCTTTGATCGCTGGACCGATTCAGATGAAGCGTTGCGAGATTGGACACTGGATTTCACCAGTCGCATGCGTGGCTCAAATGAAGGTCAAGAAGGCCTCTCGTCCTTCCTTGAAAAGCGACCACCAAATTGGAAACAAGACGAAGATAACTGAGGGGCGACGATGGTCAGTAAGGTTTTGGTGGCTAACCGAGGTGAAATCGCCTGTCGGATTCTGCGTGCGTGTTCAGAAGCCGGAATTGGAAGCGTTGCCATTTGTGCCCCGAACGACCAGGGGAGCCTCTTCACTGAACTTGCTGACGAAGTCGTCCTGCTCGAAGGAACCACCATTGGTGAAACCTACCTTGACCAAGAGCAAATTATTGCTGCAGCCCACTCGACCGGTGCTGATGCGATTCACCCTGGTTTTGGATTCCTATCCGAGCGTGCAGAATTTGCAAGGCACGTGAGCGCCAACGGACTGATTTGGATTGGACCCTCTCCCGAAGCCATTGACCAGATGGGCGACAAAATGACTGCACGCCAAACGATGCGCGCTGCGGGAGTTCCTGTCATTCCGGGTGAAGAAGTCGAAGAGGTTGACGAAGCAAAAACTCTCGAAGCCTTGCGAGGCGCCGCCCAACGGGTTGGCTACCCTCTGTTGCTGAAAGCCTCAAGTGGTGGCGGTGGCAAAGGAATGCGTGCAGTGCATGACCCAGCTGACTTTGACCAAGCTGCATCAGCCGCTCAGCGAGAAGCAATTGCTGCTTTTGGCGACGGACGAATTTACATTGAACGTTTGCTCACGGGCTCCAAGCACATCGAGATACAGGTGCTTGCCGACCGCCACGGACGAACCATCCATCTGGGGGAGCGTGAATGCAGTGTGCAGCGTCGCCACCAGAAGGTGTTCGAAGAAGCCCCCGGCCCCACCATGACGCCTGAATTACGTGAAGCAATGGGACAAGCAGCCGTGGCTGCTGCTCAGGCTGTTGATTACGAAGGAGCCGGGACGGTTGAATTCCTGCTGGCCGCATCGGGTGAGTTTTTCTTCCTCGAGATGAACACACGAATCCAAGTCGAGCATCCTGTGACAGAATTGGTTACTGGCGTGGACATCGTACGAGAACAATTGCGCATCGCCAACGGTGAGCCAATGTCGTGCGGTGACTTGATGATCCGTGGCCACGCCATCGAAGTTCGTCTTTATGCAGAAGATGCAGCCAATAATTTCCTTCCCGCCATCGGGCCGTTGGCTGTATTCCGACCCCCAGAGGGGCCGGGTATTCGCCTCGATACCGGGGTGCGAGAAGGTGATGACATCACGCCAAATTACGACCCCATGTTGGCTAAATTGATTGTTTGGGCACCTTCTCGGGTTGAAGCATTGCAAAAAATGCGCCGTGCTCTTGATGAATTTGTTATTTTGGGCACCACCACCAACGTTGAATTCCTTCGTGACCTTTGTGACGCCCAGCCTGTCATCGACGGTTCAACAACCACCACAACCATTGACACTTTGTGGCCAAATGGGTGGAACCCCCCACAGGATTTGACCCTTGAGGACGCTTCCTTGCTCGTTGCTGCGGGTGCTGAGACACTCGGCCTCCACCGCCAACGAGAAAGGTCTGCAAAGGAAGGAACTGGTGGACCTGAAAGTCCCTTTGCAACCCTTAACCGGAGGTATCCATGATGCAGTATACCTTTGCTTCCTCTGATGGCCCGATTGAAGTGACCCTTGCACGTCACGGTGAGGCCCTGCAACTCTCTGGATATTCACTCGCACAACACGACCGAGGTCGATTGTTGGTGACGCTTGCGAACGGAACAACATGCATCGCACACGCTACAAAAGTTGGTGATGTATGGTGGGTTCACCTCAACGGACGCACCTACCGCTGGGAACGAATTGAACCTGGTTCATCCTCAGCGCATGATGAAGGCGGGTTGGTTGCCCCAATGCCGGGTAAAGTTCTCGAAGTCCTCGTGCGAGAAGGGCAATCTGTCGAAGCGGGTACGTCTCTCATGGTTCTTGAAGCCATGAAGATGGAACACCGGATCGTTGCATCAACCGACGGCATGGTAGCACACATCCATTTTCAAGCCGGTGAACAGGTCGCACAAGGAGCCGTATTGCTGGACCTTGAAGAAACAGAATGACCTGCTCGTCACTGTACAACCCAACATCCATCTCCACTGAAGCACGTATTCAAGTTTCAATTGGGAAATCAAATTTTCAATTGTAAAAACCACCATTCCAGTCGCAGACAGATGGTCTTCTCATCGCAAATATTGCCCTTAAACTGAGGTTGTTTAGCGAAATCAAAACAGGCGGTTATAAACGAAAAGAATGTGCGAAAATCATGCGAAATCCTTTCATGGCCTTGACCAACTGGAGCGTCGACCGCCCCCGCACAGCCTTTGCCACCATTCTCCTCGTCGTATTTATGCTCGCTTCGGGTGCTATGCATCTTCAGTTCGATAACAGCGAGGATGGTTTCTTTCCCGACGACCCGAGCGTTGATCTGCTCAACGAAGTCGAGTCTGAATACCGTTCCAACATCGATTTTATCCGCGTCATCAGCGATATCGAAGAGGGCGATATGCTCAACCAATCAACGTGGCAGCAATTAGCACAAATTGAGGCAACCATGCTCGGTGATGAGAACTTCACTGACTACCACTACCCGCTGTTTGGAACACAGGCGAACAACGGCCCTGCGGGCCAAGCCATGCAGTGGATGGCACTCCACGACGAGGTCATGGCAGATGCTTGGCTGAGCGGCTTGGAAACATCTCTCCTCGATGTATTGATGGCATCCGACGATGCAAACCTCAGCGCGGCATTGCAGAACCTCAGCGCTGCCGCCAATTCAGTGCCTGAAGTTGAACCCGTGACCCCTCAGCGCCTGATGGATTGGGACGCAGGCAATCCTGCGGTTTGGTTGCCCCGATTGGACAGCGGCGCCAACCTCTCCGACGAGTTGGGTCAACTCATGGGTCAGTTGGCCAGTGCGCCAGATAACCGAAGCGCTGCGCAAGCAGGCCAAATCGCAGCCATCACCGGCCCGCTTCAGTCCCAACTCGGCCCACTGCTTGGATTACAATCCGTTGATTTCCGAGCAGCCATTCTCTCATGCTTGCCTACAGATGACGGTGAAGACCCGTGGAACTCCGACGGCCCCGTCATGGTCACCCTGGTGGTTTCAAGCGAACCTGACGACTACGGTTACGACGTTATTGGGGATGTGCAAGCTGACCTCGCCCCGTGGGCGGAGAGCCTTGAAGAGAGCATCATTAGCATGACTGGAGACGATGACCTTCGCACCTTCTCGTTCGCTCAATTTGCAGAAAACTCCACCGCTACCATCGGCAAAGAAATCGGGATGCTCACCAGTGCAGCCTTGCTCTTGCTTGGAATTATTCTCTGGTTTAATTTCCGAAGCGTTCGGGAAACTGCCTACGTATTGAGCCTAACGATTTTGGCGATTATGGCCACGTACGGACTTTCTGGATGGCTGCAATTCCTTGGCGTCAACATGACGTTCAATGCTGCGATGAATTCTATTCCCGTGTTGCTGTTGGCCATCGGGGTTGACTACGGCTTGCACGTGGTCGTACGGATACGTGAAGAATTGAAGTCAGAGGAGGAAAAGAACCCGCAAGGAAGGGTGACACTCCGAGACTTTGACCTCGAATCACGACGCAGAGCCATTCGCCAAGGGACCATTTTGACATCAATTGCTCTTCTTATTGCCATCTTTACCGATATGATTGGATTCCTTTCCTTCCGCCTGTCGAGCCTTGCGTTCCTGCAAGTCTTTGGAACAGTCATCGCTATTGGTCTCTTTTTCATCTATCTACTCAGCATTTCAGCCCTCCCCGCGCTGATGTTGATCCTCCCTGTCAAGAGATTGCCCATGGAAAAAGCCAGCAAAATCACGGTTGGACCTGTCAGTAATAACATCGCCACGCTTTCCCAGCGCCCGTCGTTGGTCGGTATCATCGCTGTGATCCTGCTGGTTCCTATGTTCTTTGGATTCCAGCAATTGGAGGTCGCCTTTGAACAACGCGACCAACTCGATGATTCGGTTCCTGTGGTGCAGGACTTCCTTCTAATCAGTGATGAGTTTGGTACGAGTCGCTCACCGCTCTACATCGTTGTCGACGGAGACATCCTCTCCGAGGAAGGCAAAGCCGCATGGTATGTTACGCAACAAGGACTCTCTGAACTTGAATCCATCAACGGTGTACCAAGCGGACTTTGGGACATGTTTGAGCAGGCACGCCTGCAAGATTCCGACCTTGATGAAATGCTGCTTGCTGCAGAAAATGGAGAAGCAGGGGCATGGCAGGCTCTCCAAACATGGGCATTGGACAATGCGACTGGAATCGAATTGACCAAGAGTTTCCTCGCCCGGGACGGCGAACAGACGGTCATCTCATTCCAAGGTGATACATTGGACTGGGCCGCAACTGTTGAATTCGCAGAAAGCATTGAAGCGGCCTTGGAGAAGATGGCTGATGACATTGATGACTCCTATCTCCTGCGCCTGAGTGGCCGCAGCCTCATCAACGCACAAACAACTTCGGACGTTGCAACGGCCTCTGTACAATCGACTGCAATCGTAGCCATCGTCATTTTGTTGATGTTAACCTCCATTCACACCTTCCGCAATCAAAACGACTTCAAGGAAGGTCTGCAGCGCGGCTTCGTCTCGTGGATTCCTCTCATGATGGTCGTGGTTTGGGTCTACGGATTGATGGGTTACACCGGCTACAACATCAACTCTCAAACGGTTACCATCGGAGCACTATCACTTGGCCTGGGGGTTGATTATGCGGTTCACTTTACGACCCGACTTGAAGAGGAAGCAGAACATGACCCGAAGGCTACGCCACACGAATGGGTTGCTCGGTCAACGGCGACGACCGGACGGGCCATGGGTGGAGCTGCCCTCACTACGGCAGGTGGATTTGCTGTCCTGAACCTCTCAGCACTCTTGCCGCTTCGTCTGTTTGGACAAGCCTTCGTAGTCGCTATCACCTTGGCCTTGCTATCGAGCCTGTTGATTCTACCAGCACTCTACACGCCATTCCTGCGTAGAACGGCAGCAAAGGCATTGGGTGAGGAAGAATGAACCGTAGATTTGTTTTTTGGTCCACCTTCGCTGTGGGGCCTCTCATCCTGTTGTCCTATTGGCGTGGCGTGAGTGCTTTTGAGGACCCGGTGGTCTATTGGGGCAATGTTTCATCCGACATGCAATCGTTCATTGTACCGTGGATGTTTGTTGCGGCGATTGGATACCTGTTGATGTGGCACCGCTTTTTCTTTGCATGGAGTGAAGAGAATGTTGCAAAGTTGCACTACCCCTGGCAAGAAGAGGATGGAAAAGGTGTTCAGCGAGTGATGATTCTATATGGGGCCTTCTTGCTCACTTCGTTGGTTTGGATTGATTTAACACGCATCTACATTGAACAACCCGGCACGTTGCAAGCCGTTCTTGTCGTTGCCGTGTTGTGGACTGCAGGATTAGCAAGCATGGGCTTTGGCCTGCTCGCTTGGGCCACACGTGATGAACTGCAAGGAAGTCGAGCAGTCTTGGCTGGTTCGATCATGCTCTCCATCCAATGCACCTGGTGGGACGCCATCTATTGGGTGTGGCACTTTGCTTGGTAAGAACAGTCCTTGATATACTGATGAAGGTGGAGCCAAATCATGTCAACCATGCGGTCCGTACTCACCTTCATGACCGTCCTCCTGATGCTCGCAGGCTGCACGGCACCGCCTGTAACCGAAGCAATCGTTGAGGAAGAAACCGTTGCCTTGACGCCCGAAAACCTCTCATTTTCAGCCCCTACTCTTGACCGAGATGTAGACCAAGGCAAAAGTCACGACCTACGCAACAGCTTCGACGGCCCCGTGTTGATGCTCTGGGTTGCTGCTGGCTGCAGTGGATGTCATGACTGGACCGGTCTCATCAAAGAAGAAATGGAGGCCGGCAACATTTCCAATTCCACCAACATCATCTCAGTTCATCGTTATGCTGCCTTTGAGTCATCCGAAGATGTCGCTGAACGCTATGGCAATAACAACAGCAGCGAGTATACTCCATGGCCCATCTTGCTGCCAGATGAAAGCACCAAGGTCATTGATGCCTCCACTGGACGCATGACAGAGGTCGGCTTGTACACCGCCTTTCAGAACCCTGTGACACCAACATTGCAGGTTATTGACGAAAACGGCCGGCTGGTGTGGACCTCCCGAACATACTGGTCCAACAGCACGGTTTTGCAGGAAGCCTTGAACATCATGAACGTAGGTGCGTGACAACATGGTCGAACTCATTGATGCTCTTTTTTGGTTTTCCAGTCTTTACATTCTCCCCTTTTGGCTCATGATGTGGTTTGCCCCGTACCATGAACGAACCGCCGCCCTGATGAAGAACGAATGGGTCTACCTCGCACCCCTAGCGGCCGCCTACACCATCGCAGTGCTGCCCAATCTCATTGATATCTTCATTCTCTTGGGAAGCGACATGCCTACGCCCGCCATCGTAGTCGAGATGTTTTCAGAGCGTGACGTGATTTTGATCGGCTGGTTGCACTATCTTGCCTTTGACCTCTTTGTAGGCCGCTGGACATGGCAGCGATTGGTCGCAACGGGCCAACCCATCTACGTATCCTTCCCTGTATTGTTGTTCTCAATGATGGTCGCACCCTTGGGGGCGTTGATGGGTTTGATCGTTACACGCTCGTACACTGGAGAAGCAACTGAACTCACTGAAGTTGACGCTTAAGCAGACGGTAGGCAGTGTACTGGGGGACTGAACACCCATTGTACTTCTCCATAATGTCTTGAGGGGTATGAGAGAACCCTCGCGATTTCGTGGAGATTATATGTCGGTTGTCTGTATCAACCCTTGGATGCGGTGTGATTTATCTGGAACTCGAGAACTTTCTACCGATAGAATGGTTACGGAAATGTAACTTAATGATTATATGTGGCTTATTCTAAGGATTTACCATGCGATTCGCTGTTGCCATGATACTTATCCTTGCACTGATGCACCCAATGCTGACCCAACCGTCGTTGGATGATGTGGGAAACCCCTCCTTTGCCGATGCCGGCTATGTTGATGTCATTCAAGAAATTGAACCAAATGATCTCAACACCACTGGTCAAGAAGTCTATCCTGGCGATGTCATACGAGGAGCAGTCGATATGTGGAACGATGAATTGGATTACTTTGGCGTCTGGCTAGAGCCTGGTCAGACCCTCCTGTTGACCCTTTCACACGCCGCAGGTGATGGCGTTTCAATGTCAGTGTGGGACGAAGAAGGCACTCATCTCGGTGCAAGCAACCCTGGAAAAACGAGGGACACGCTGTTCCTTGGGGAAGAGGAAACCGACTACGGTGGACTCTACATTGTCTCAGTGAACGCAACCATGACCGAAGCTGGTGGTGGTGCCTATGTTCTTGAGATTGATGCGGGTTACCTCGTCCATTGGTACGCACCAGCAGTTGGCTGGAACGCAGCAACAGAGATGTTTGATGCAAAAGGCAACCTCTTGTACACTGAATCGCTCTCTTCCTATCAGTTCGCAAACTCAGCAACGTCCACAACATCTTCTGCACCGGCGTGGACCGCCGGTGATTTCTGGAATTTTACAGTCACTATGCCCAGCATGATGGGTGCTGAATACAGCGAATATCACCAAATGACGGTCACAGGAACAGAAACAGTTTCCGGAAACGAATGCTACAGAGTCTCTTTGGAAGGAAAGATGACCTTCTCCATGAGTTTCTTTGGCATGACCACGACCACCACCGATGAAGAAACCGGAGTTGCATGTTACGCCACCTCCGATCTTTCACTTGTCCACGAAAACATCACATTCACCTCCAAGATGGAAACATCTGGCGGCATTGGTGCCACAAGCAGCGATGAAACCTCTGGACGAAGTTGCACAACTTCAGATTTGGGTGACCCTGACGAAGATTGCGATGATGTGGCAGATGATTGGGACGATTGCCCCGGCACAGCTCTTGGTGCCGAAGTCGACGCGTGGGGTTGTTCAGATGCGCAAAACAACGGTGGAGACAGCGGCGGTAACGATGACGATAATGACGGCGTTCCTGACACGGATGATGATTGTCCAAACACTGAGGCAGGCGCCTCGGTTGATCTGAACGGTTGTTCTGATGCCCAAAACGGCAATGGTGACGGCGGTGACGGAAACGGTGGCTCTGATGGAAGCGATGCTGACGGTGATGGTGTTAGCGATGCTGACGACATGTGCCCAAATACAATGACAGGAGCGACCGTCGATGTGATGGGATGTTCTGATGCTCAAAATGGCGGAGATGATGGTTCTGGAAACGGAGGCAGCGGTGGCTCTGGAAACGGTGGAGACGACGGCTCCGGGGGCACTGACCTTGGGTTCGGTTGTGTTCCTGACATGAGCGACATGAGCACCACAACGGTGTTCCGCTCAGACCTCGTCTATGCTCAGGGCATGGATCACTTCCACTTCCCAATTGAGGAAGAAACTGTTTGGAGTGAGGCTGCTGTTGGCGATGGTTCGATTTCAATGTCTACTGAAATGGGTGGCTGTGAGTTGTTTTCAATCGATGTTCCTGCGTCGGATGCACTGCCCTTGAACTACCGTCATCTTTCGACAAAAGACTTCACCGTAGGGAATGATTCAGTGACTGCAAATGGAATCCAAGTCTTTGCAGGACGAGAAGGGAACAATGACTGGGCTACTCCTGATTTCACCCTGTTGCCAAGCGTTCCTGATGATGTAGCCAAGATGGGCTTGCCGTTCGCAGCATGGGTGAATGTTGTTGGGTTCAATGAATTCAACGCATCTGTCAACATGAGTGCAAGCTTGAATGCAGAGAATGCACCGATTATGTTCGATGATTACCAACTGACCATCGAGGGGGCAGGCACTGTGATCGTCGATACAATGAATCTCACCAGTGGAGAGTATCTGCTTACCGTGACAGGTTCTTCAAGCGGAGGTGCTGAGCGTTCAATCACGATTCCATTTACCGTTTACAACGACCCAGACTTCGAGATACTTACCTTCGATCCGTGGATTGTCTTACCTCAAGGTGCAGAATGGATCGTACCTACGCCTATTTTCATCGAACCAGTGAATGGTTTTGGTGCTGATGTCAGCGTCAGTGTGACCGTCCCAGATGGTGTCTCGGCTCAACTTGACTTTGCCCGCGGTTCCGCCCCGTTCATGTCGATCTTGACCCTCACCATCCCTGCTAACCTCACCGCTGGAGATTACACCGTGATCGTAACTGGCACAGCAGGAAACAATGTGCATTCTGATGAACTCACCTTTACACTGACGTCATTGCCTGAATTCTCCTTGGAAATCGAAGAGCGCGAACAAATCATCACCAACGGTGCTATGTCCATCAGCGGCGTCATCGATGCTCATAATGGACTTGATTTGGCGCTTGGTGGAGCGTTGGATATTTTCATTGAACCTTACAATCAGGCCTTGTTGGATACAGCCGTCATCGAATTTGGTGCCATGAATTCAAACGGTGATTTACCGTTTACAGTGACCTTCACAGTGAGCGATGATATTGACCGGAACGAGTACACGGTGAACCTCAATGTGGTCGCCCTTGATGGCGGTATAGCTCACATGGCATCCGTTGCCTTTGTCACCGAATCTTCAACACTTGACGGAACCGCAGTTGCAGCAGATGCTACCGCCGTTGTATCCGGCAACACAAGCCAGCACGATGGGACAGAAGAAGCGGCTCAAGCGATTGCGAATGGTGAGGAAGTCGAGCAAGAAGACCAGACAAAGGATGAAGATGACAACGGCGATGAGAGCGAGTCTCAATCATCAAACACAGGCCTGATTGTTGGCTCGACTATTGGAATCCTTGGCGTCGCTGTTGGTGTTGCAGTGGTCCTTATGCGCCGGCGTGACGATGGTGCAGGAAAGGATTTCAATCAATCGCAATGGGACCAGGCACCTGCACAACCAATGCCAGCTCAAGCAGGTATGGCGACCATGCCAGATGATGCAACAGTGCAACAACCAGTTCAGCCAGCACAACCTGTTCAACACGTGCAGCAGGACCAGCCAGCGCAAGTTACCTCCCAAATTGCTCCAGTACAGCCTGCAGCAGTTCCTGCACAGGCACCTGTGGCTACCGCACCACCACCGCCTGTTGCCACAGCACCTCCCCCGCCTGCACAGCCAACAACCGTTGCTGATTACACTGGTTTGCCACCAGGTGGCTCTTATGATCAGTCAACCGGACAAACTGTCTACATTCAAGCAGATGGAGTGCGATGGCAAATGATGGGCGATGGAAGTTTCAATCGATTGTGATTGTATCCTCGACTTTGAACATCATCAATGTCAAGGCTGACGTCAGTTATAGGAATTTAGGCACATTCTCCCCACTGTATTCCCTCTGTACAGGCATATCATGAGTGGGTAGCCATTGTTCATGTCCGACGCTATACTGAGCCCGTATCATGTGCAAAATGAAGATGTTTTCCAAGACCTTGTGAACCTACAGATAGGGCTTCGCACAAGTTCAATGGGGATGAAACAACATTCCAATGTCGCAATCTATCTCCGTTGCTCAACAGACGACCAATCGGTTGATGCACAGCGTTCTTC
>JAURAI010000017.1 GCA_030829545.1 Candidatus Poseidonia sp.
TCTTCTTCAGCCTCTTCTTCAGCCTCTTCTTCAGCCTCTTCTTCAGCCTCTTCTTCAGCCTCTTCTTGGCCCGCATCGGGGTCAAGCATTTCGATGACGGTATCTTCTGCCGTTTCCTTGGCAACTTCTATAGCAGCGACGGTGGCCGCTTCTTCTGCTTTTGCAATAATTTCTTGTTCACTCACACGGTCGGTTGACGCTTGATCGAGGATCATGGCGGCGGTAGCGACCATCGAAGAGTCGATGTATGGAGCAGCCCGATAGATATATTGTGATGCGAGGCCAATCAGGCCGAATACAGCGCCGGAGGCCATTACCCACCCGCTGTTGTTGCGCTGAAGGTCATCGGGGCTGATGTTGGTTTCCGAGCCCGTTTCGAACACGGTCAGGGGCTGGAGGTCATGGACCCACGTGTTCGAAAACACTTCGATGACGGCCCATACAGCGTATAGGACCATGACCATGGAAACGGCGTTCATCCAAGAGCGGTTATTGAGAAGGAAGGCAACAAATGCACTTTCATTCCCGTCGGCAGTCGATTCATCATTTGACATGCTAAAGCCTCATCCCGAACCCTAACATTTGAGATTTTAAAGCATACCCCTATATTTTGTTCTAGCAGGGTGTCAGCGTCCATTTTTCAAAGCACTCATCGGTAAGATTTTTTCCGGCCGCCTTTACCTTTGTTTTTCCGGTTATCACGGCCGCCGGAGCGTCCATTTTTACGATTGTCTTGCCAGAACCGGTTGGGTTGTTCCAAATCATCGGGCATATCATCAAAGGATTCAATGGACAAACGGATGCCTCCCAATTCATTTTGTAATTGTTTGACATTCTCGCCTCCGCGTCCAACGAGCGTTGAGATCATGTTTGATGGGGCATAAATCGTTGCGGAGGACTCTCCTGAAAACTTGATCTGGCAGTCAACACCGACCCATTGGCGAATCGTGTTCGACATGTGTTGTTTGGCCATGGCCTTGACCGGTGAAAGTTCGTTTGTTGCGCGCCCCTCAAGTGGCACTACGGCTATTTCTGAGCCAAATGCAAACATTTCATGGGTCAACTTCCCACTTGGAAATTCTACAACTTCAATGACAGGCCGGGCCAATTCTTCTTGCATTCCCGTCGGGGGTTTAACCGTCATCCGTAATTCGAGAACTTGCTGAATACGGCCTGATTCTACGTGAAGAATGGTGTCGAGTACTTGACTCACCAATCCAAGTTCAACCTTTCCAATCAGGCGTTGAATGGCTTCAAGCGCGGAATTAGCATGTGTGACGCCCAACAACCCGACACCTGCAAGGCGAACATCGGCAAAGATTTCGAAATCCCGAGCACGACGAACTTCGTCGAATATAACGAAATCGGGACGAACGAGGAAGATGATTTCCGCCGTTTTCTCCAAGTCGCCTTCGAGAGGAGCGTACTGAGTGATTCGCTGTTCAAGTTGCAAGTCGCGCGGCGCTTCCATGGTCTTGACCATAGCGCCAACCTCGGTGTCGAGATACTCTGCAATGGCTTGCGCGAGGGTTGTTTTTCCCGAACCTGGTCGCCCGCAAATAAATACGCCTCGGTGATGGTTTCGTAAGCGTTCGATAAGTCGCTCATCCAAATCATAATCACCGATACTCAATTTCGCCACTGGGCGCACCACTGTAATCTCACGAGCATCCGAAAAGGGTGGCCAAGCGGAGGTGATTCGCAAATCTCCCAGTTGAATGACGCGGCATCCTTTCCGGTCGATTTCAAGGAAGCAATCGCTGCGATGTCGATGCTCTTCTACGAGAGCAACCAGATCTTCTTCGAGTTGTTCTAGAAACAAGGTGTCCGATGGCTCGGATGAATCTTCAATCTCAACGAGTTTAAGGGCTCCAATTTCCCCTCGCTTCACTCGAGGAGGGCAGTCTGCCTTCAAAAAAACGGTGTGAACGTCGTCCATTAAGAGCGATTCAAGGTGCACTGGGAGTGTTGGGTGGTCGCCGTGGGTAGCCATGATGGCTGAAGGTCGGGCTGGCAAGCCTTTGACACTTCGCATTCCGAAGGTTGCTTCGGGGCTTTATCGGGTTGGGCATCAAGCGCCAGGTTGCATCATGTATCCTGTAATCCAGAACGAACCGATGAAGGAAAGGGAGAGGATGTACGCGCCCACTGTGGGAAAGGCCCAAATTGAGATGGAAAGTTGTGCGAAAAGGATGATGCTGCCGACAACGGTGAGCATTTCCCAAGGCCCGCTCCCTGTCAAATTCAAGATTGAGAAGGTCGTTTCTCGTTCCGACAATCCCCAAATCAGTCCAGTGAGGGCACAAAGAGCAATGAGTGTCAAGACGCCGTCCATAACCTTGCCTTGCAAATACCAAACGCCAAGGCCTGCGATGAGGCTCGAAGCAAACATGCGCTGAACGGTGGTCATACTGAGTCCCATGTATGCGGCGAAGCGAGAGGGATTCTTCAATTCTCGCAACGGTCGTCATGGAGAATCGATGCTTTTCATCGGTGGTTCGCAAGCCAACGCGCCTGATCCAGTAATTCTTCTCGGGAGGGATAAATGAGGCCTGATTCATCCTGGACTGATGCCAGTATGAAACGCCATTCTTGGTAGAGTGGTTGCTCGTTTGCGAGGTCTATGGTGGCATGAGGTTGAATACCAAATTGACGATGAACGAGGTCGTGTGTTCCAAAGTCAAGCTCCATTTCTTCTTCCGCACCCGAGAGTGTGAGTTGTCTTACCTCTTCTTGCGCGCCCCATGCTACATCGATAATGGCCTGTTGACCGTCCTCGCCACTGAGTTCAATGTAGGCTGAATCGGCGCTTGTTGTGAGGCCACTGAGGTTGAATTCAGCGAGGGGAAGTCCAAGCAGAAGAGAGCAGAGGTCGAGTGCGTGTATCGCAAGCGTGTCAATGGGTGTTGCTCCGTGGGGACGGGGGCGTTGAGTACGACGTTTGTAATGGAAGTTCATGAACGCCTTTTCTTTTTCAGCCAAAAGGTGCTCTTGCATTGCCATAATGCCTGGGTGGTGACGTAAAAGATAGCCAACGACCATCGTGATGGCCGGGGGCAGGGTGTCGAGGAAAAGAACGGTCTCGTCGTAATCGATTCCCAATGGTTTCTCAACCAAGAAGTGGACGCCCTTGTCGCAGGCTTGCTTGGCAAGGAGAAGGTGGCTATCCGGTGGCGTTGCGATACCGAGGACATCGATGCTTACCTCACGGAGCATGTCGGTCAAGGAAGGAAAGGTGCCATTCACCGTTTCTGGTAATGCGTCCAGTTGACCGGGATCAATGTCGCAAACATAGAGTTCTGAAATGTGCCCCTCGGTTTGGAGTTGAATCAGCGTTGACAGATGACGTTGTCCCCATCGGCCATGCCCAACCAGTCCGACTGCGATGCTCAGGTTCCCACTCCCTATCGGTAAAATGAAGTCAACCAATTCCCATCATCATCATGGTAGCGCAAGGCGTAGGTTGTAGGAATGTCCTCTCGTGCCCACTGCCAGTGGCCTTGACCGTTGAAGCCCATCGTCTCGTAGACCTCGGGGGTCGAATGGACACCTACTTCACCGTAGTAAAATGCGTGAGAAACGCGTGTCGTGAGGCGATGAAGTCCCGCTTTGTAGAGAGCGAGTGAGGTAATCGCATCTTGACTGGTCGGGGCGCTTCGCCATGGGATGCTTGGGAAGGGGTTGCTGATCGCCTCGGGAGGAGGGTCGATTTTTGTGCCGTCATGCCCTTTTGTAGTCTGACGCAAGACCTGCCTCATGTATCTCCGAATACGATAGTGGGGTCGCTTGTTGTAGGGGCGCTTCAGCAAAAACTTGCGCTCATATTCGTACAGTGTAGGCTTGATGATGTCCCACACTCGTTTGGTCAAGCAATAGGTCACAAAGTGTCGATTGGTGAGTTCAACTTCGCTCAAGTGCGGCAGCAATGCCTCTGCTGTACCTGCTTCTACATTCCAGACTTGAACCGTGCCGGCATCGCTGAATTGTTCGGCCCAGTCGGACAAACCCAAGAGGGTCGTGAGGTAGGTTGGATTGAGTTCGATATCGTCCTCAACCATGACCATCCGGTCGTAGCCTTGTTCGTCCAACACGTCTCTACGAGCGCCGATGAGTTGAGGGCCGACTCCGAAATTACGGGGCCTCAAAACGATCGAGGTGAAGGGAACTTCTGAGGATTCAATCAGCTCTTTGAGTTCCTGTTGCTGGCTCTGTTCGCCACCGTCCAAATAGTGGATGACGTCCACGCTGCCGTCAAGGACTTCTGGGCATTGCCCCAATGAAGAAAGCATGCGCGAGAAATACTCGAGGCGGCCGTAGCCAAAGGTAGCCACTGCGGTGCGCATGTTCCTCTGAAATGGTCTTGACTCAAGAGGCTGGTGTTCAACCTCGGTCTTCAGTGGCTTCTTCGCCACCTCTGTCCGATTCCGATTCGGAGGATGATACGGCGACGTCCTCTTCGTAATACATGTCGTATGCAGATGCGTACGGAAGGGTCACGCGGGCAGTTTCCTCAAGCGTTGTCAGATTGGTTGCAGTCACGCCTGCTGAAGAAATTGCGTAGACGTAATCTCCCATGAAGATGGAGCGGCGGATGTTCTGGTCGTTCCACCAATAGCGGTCGTTCTCTTCTCGGTCGTACAGCGATGAATGATTCACTTCCCCGTATACTGAGAGTGTTCCGTTGGTTTCATTGACTGAGACAAGGACCAGTTTGGAGATGTATTGGTAGGACCATGAATAGGACCCGCCTTCAGAAGTGTCCACGTATCGGTAGGTAGAAAGTGGTACTGCGAGCATGTTCTTGGGCGCCCAATATTGGAAGGCTTTGGACTCATAGGTCGCTTCGGACCACGACCAACTCCATGAGTGGCGGTCGTTGTAATTGACCGGTGAGAGGCGCAATGTAGTTGCTTGCTGGGGAGTGGTTGGGTCAGAAATATCAAACAGCGAAAGTTGGGTTCCCGACCAGTCGAGTCCCGTACCATCTTCGTTAGCAGGGCCGAGGCCGATGGTCAAAAGATGGTCCCGTGAAAGGGGGTGGATGTAGGTTGAAACGCCGGGCACTTTCAATTCCCCGAGAATGGTTGGGTTGGTTTCATCACTGACATCGATGACCCAGAGCGGATCAATTTGCTCAAAGGTCACGATATAGGCGCGATCGCCATCAAAGCGTGCGCTCCAAATTCGTTCTCCTGGGGCGATTCCGTCAACACGGCCGACCTCAATCAATGTCTGTTGCTCTGTTGTGATGTCCATTGAACGCTCCAATGTCACCAATTGTGAACTCATCGGTTCAGGGTCATCCATCCACCATCGCGCCCATTGGCCAGTGGTGGTAGCGACTCGAAGGACACCCTCATACTCGGAAAGAGCGAATTGGTTTACAACGGTACCGTTCACTCGGCCTGACCCAGTGTAGAGGGTGGCATCTGAGGCACTGATGTCAAAGGTGTGAAGATTGGTCATTTCGTTGCCTCCATCGTTGCCCCAAAACCACCACCAATCAAATGCAGATTCTGCAAGGACAAGGATATCGGTTGAAGCATAGACTTGTGGATAGGTTCCGACCACATGGTCCACGCCAAAGTCAAATTGTTCGGAGGTGAGTTCAAGCGTAAATATGCTTGAGATCCCGCGATTCATGCCGTCCTCCGGAGCAACGAAATCTGCACATTCCTCGTCGGTCATCGAGTGGGTAATGACTTGCCCATCTGTGTATTCATACACCTGGGGCACAAGGTCGTCAAGAGAAAGAAGAGCAAGGGCTTCTGCGTTAGCAATCATTGCTTCATAGGCGAGTTTTTCTCTGATTTCAAGTCGAAGGGGGTCTTCTGCTTCGAGGTTCCAATAGCCGCTGGGGAGGTTCAACCAAGATTGGAGGCCCCAAACGTCCATCCAAGCGTGTGTAACCGTGCGGACCGTCCCGTTGACTTCTCGTGCCGTGATGTAGTTGCCTTCAATGTACAGTTCACGATCAATATCGGGAACAGAACGGTTGGTCACGTCAATGACGGTGAATTTCGTGAGGGTGGACGTCCTCCATGTGCCATAGGCTGCATCCCACCCCATGGCGTCGCGCATCGGACTTTCCGAGGCCAAGCTCCATGGACTTAGGACTGAAATCACGACCAATTGGTCGCCGTCCAACATCATGGCGACAGGACTTCCTTCAATTGTCATGTTTGAAAGGTCGGTCAATGAACCGAATTCGGGGACACCGAAAATGTGCAGAATTTGGCCCTGCAAGTAGTAAATGTTGTATCCGTCGGTCTTGACGAAATCGGCTTCATCGACACCTGCTTCTTGATTGTTGGTCCCCGAGTAATCTTCTCCTTCAACCCGGGCAGGGGTGGTCCGTGGCGTTGCTGTTGCTCCACCTTCAGCACTTGTGGAGTCCATGGCCATTTCTGCATCGTCCATCCAGATGCCTCCACGCCCGTAGTAGTATTCTTCAGCAACTGCTTGAAGTAACTGGGTGCGGAATTCTTCCTCAATGGATTGTTTCAGGTTTTGTTCAAGTTCGTTACAGTCCTCAAAACCGATGAGTTGAGGGCTAGCAACACTCCGAGCTGTGATGCTTGGCCAGTCCTCTGGAAGCACCACGTCGGGGACCTCAACGTCTCCATCGTAGGAGAGGCACCCCGACATCATCATGCTCAAAACCAGCGCAACGGCCACAATTTGCTTCCTTTGCATGATTCGTGGTCTGTTAGAACTTCATATTAACAAGTTGGTAAGTTGATTTTACATCTTAAGCACTTTTTTGCAGGCTGCGACTCACACTGAGTTGTTCTAGCCCTTGGGAAGAAGCCCGCCAAGCCTTTTTGCCCTTGCGTTCATCGTGTTCGATCATATTGGTTGTGTTGAGTTCGTTGATGTGATGACTGAGGAGTTGGCGAGAGATGGCCAGTTTTTTGCGGATTTCTTTGCTCTCCGTTCCAATATGGCCTTTTTCTGCGAGGAACTCAAGAATGGCCAACCTCGTTCCTGAAAGGGGGTTTTGAAATCGTTCTCGCTCGTCTTGAGAAACAAACGATGCTGCATACCTTCGGTGCTTTCCGGACTTCCAAGAGATAATCGCTCCGTCTCGCTCAAGGTTGTTGGTGTGGTAGGCCGTGACCCCGTTTGCAAGACCAAGTCCATCCCTAAGCGCCGAAAAGTGGATGCCGGTGTTGGCCTCAATGTATCCTAAAATACGCCCACGGGTCAATTCGTCTTCCCGATGACGTTGCCGACGGGCGACCATGGGGGCGACAAGGGCAAGGAGCAAGACAACTTTCATGAATTCAAAGAAAAATCCGGACACCAGAAAGAGGGACAGTCCGCCCAAACCGCCTGAAATGAACCAGGTGGAACGAGAAGGTGACGTCGATGGTTGATCGTTGTGCTCCGCCTCGGAACCCTCCCTGAGTGGCGCGGCATCGGCGGACTCATCGGATTCTTGTTCTGCTTCAGCAAGTTCAGGGCCCATGTCCTCATCGTCAGCGTCCAAGATATCTTGCGTGGATTCGGTTGAGGCCGTTGACTGTGTGGCGAACCCGTAAACGGTGGAGGAGAGGAACAACAGCAACAGAAGTCGCGTGAGCCAAACGCCTCGCATGAACGAATCATGGAGGCCCTCATTATCATAGCCTTGGTAAAATGCTTTGACACCTTACACCGGAAGCATCCCGTCGGGAACCTCTACTTCGCCGTCAATAACGCTCAAGCAGCCTGCTCCGAAGAAGAGACCAACCATGAGGAGCGCTAGGATCTGATTTCGCTTCATGGGCGGAACTGGCGCGCAATGACATGAAGAACTTGGTATTCTGATTCTCATTGAAGTAAGTATTCAAAGCACGGTCACGGCGGTAAGGGTATGGCAGAGATGTGGATTGAGGCAATCGGCCTCTTTGCGGGGCTTTTGGGCATCATTGCGTGGATTCCCCAAATTCGTGAAGTTTGGGTGAACAAACGCCACGATGGGATCTCGCTTCCGACATTCTCGATTGTGATGGTGGCTTTGGCACTATGGCTACTTTACGGCATTCTTGTGAATTCAATCGCTATGATTGTGGCCAACATCCTCACCTTGGTAGTGATTTTCACCGTCATCGCTGGCGTTGTACGCCTTCGCCGCTCCGAATCGCCTTGATTCAGCAAGCAGATTTTGTGGTTGAGATAATCACAGCCCCAATCTTGTAGGGGTCTCCGTTGGAGGCGGGGCGGCGGTCTTCAAGACGGCCCACCCAGCCATCGGTTGGCACCGTGGCAGGGACACGAATCGATGCGCCGCGGTCAGAAACGCCGTAGGAGAACTGGTCAATGGATTGAGTTTCATGGAGTCCAGTCAAACGTTCTTCGTTGTGAGCGCCATAGACGGCCATGTGCTTCTGAATGTTCTTACCAAATGCTTCACAGATGTTATCAAACAATTCCTTGCCTCCAACATCACGCATCGCCCCGTTTGAGAAATTGGCGTGCATGCCTGATCCGTTCCAGTCGCCCTTGATCGGCTTTGGATGGTACTCGATGTAAAAACCGTAATTTTCTGTGAGGCGGTCAAGAAGATAGCGAGCAACCCACAATTCATCACCGGCTTGCTTTGCGCCCTTGGCGAATACCTGGAATTCCCATTGCCCACATGCAACTTCTTGATTGATGCCTTCAAAATTAATGCCGGCTTCAAGGCACAAATCAGCGTGCTCTTCAACCAGGGCTCGGCCGTGGGTATTCTTTCCACCAACCGAACAGTAGTAGAGGCCTTGTGGACCCGGGTAGCCGCCAACGGGGAAACCTAGCGGGAGTTGTGTTTCAACGTCCATGATGAAGTATTCCTGCTCGTAACCGAACCAAAAATCATCATCGTCATCATCGATGGTTGCTCGCCCGTTGCTGGCATGAGGTGTGCCGTCAGGATTCAAAACTTCACACATGACCAAGTAGCCGTTGAGGCGCTGGGGGTCGGGAAAAATATTCACTGGCTTGAGCAAGCAATCTGAGGCGCTGCCGTCTGCTTGGCGGGTCGATGAGCCGTCGAACATCCATTCAGGACATTCTTCGAGGGTTCCGCCGAAATCTGTTCTTACCATCGTCTTGCTGCGCATGTTTTGCGTGGGTTCGTATCCGTCAAGCCAAATGTACTCCAACTTTGCTTTATCTTCCATGGGTATCACACGACTCGCTATGAGGACGGTATATGAAACATACGCTCAATAATATTGATTTTAATACAGTCAGATGATTAGTTATTCTCAAATATATTGCTTTAATGTTCATTTTCTTTTTTACAAGTTTCGTTGAAAATGCGCATTTGCGCGATGCTTTTCCACCTGAATTAGCATATGAATAACATGTCCCGAGGGGGCGTATCAGGCTCAAATCTTGTCCGCCGTAGAACAACATGAGGAGTCTGTGGAGGCGTGCAGCTCAACAGACTCAATGATTGGAGGTGTTGTTCATTCATCACAAATTGTTGGCGGCGTCTTCCCCTTGAGGAGTAATGAGAACGTTTGACCCGTCCCGGTCAATCAGAGGTAGACCAACGGTTGAAGCGGATGGAATGACATGGACCGTGCACGTATTGCCACATGCAGGTGCGAGGTAATCTTCGCCGTTCTCCGCCAGCACGAACTTGAGTCCATGCCCTGCTGGAAGTAAAACGTCCATGGCTTGGAATTCCATGTACATGATGAGAGTTTGTCCAGGAATCACGGTTTGAGCCTCAAAGCCTCCTTCGTGATAGCGGATGTCCATGGTTGCATGGCCGAGACGAATACCTGTGACGGCATCCTGCATCTCGATGAAGATCTGCCCTCCATCAAAGGTGGGGACTGCGGTCAAGTGGAACGTGGGCAAGCCTGCGATGTGCAGGTCGGTGTCCTCGCTCAGAGCGGGGCAGGTGAGTTCAACAGTTTGACCTCCGCCAACGACCGCTGCACCGCCGCCAACGAATGCTCCAGTATTGGTGCACTCGCCAACATCGAGTTCCATAACGGTGGCGTCAAGAGGAGGCCATGTTTCCTCAATTCGCCACTCACCGTCATTGCGCTGAATTTGGGCATGGAGTGATGGTTTTTCCCCAATTCCTTTGAGGTAATATTCCATCCATTCAAACAGGTCTTGCCCCCAATCCCAGCGCGTCATGTTGTGGATGGCTTCACCCCCATAGCCTGATTCCTGATTGTTATGCTTGGTCCACTGGTCGGGGTAATTATGCTCCCATTGGCCGAGCATACCCGCTACTTCGTAGCCCTCGTCAATGTAGGTCTGGTACCACTGTGTCCCAGGAGGTCCCCCGAAGACTTGGTGTGGATCAACGTTCCAATCCTGCATGCCTTGTACCCAGTAAATGCTGCCATTGTAGGTTCCAAGTGCCTTGTCGATATGGCTACGCTCATCGTAATAATTGGCCATGTAGGGGTCAAGTTCGCCAAGTCCGTATCGGGTCGGCCCGGCAAGGAAGCCTTCGAGGACATCTGCACAGAGGTTGTCGAGGTCGTCTCCGTCGTAATCCAGAATTGAACCCCCGTAATTAGAATGCATCACTTGGCTACGGGCCTCTGCACTACCGTTCTTGTAAAGGAGCGGTCCAAGAGCGGTCGTCCCTGAAATCGGAACGATGGTTTTCAGATGCTCGCTGCCTTGTGCTGCAGCCTCCCACGCTGTTGCGCCTTCGTAGGACTTCCCATAAATCGCGACGTTTCCGTTGCTCCAATTTTGTGTTCCCAACCATTCAACTGCTTCGTGGATGCCTTGGCCTTCCCCGTCTCCCCGGTAGTCAAAGCATCCCGTGCTCTCTTCGGTGGCAAAAACGGCAACTTGAGCGAGGGCGTATCCGTGAGGAATGAAATTATCGTAGATGAATTCGCCTCGTCCTGCGCTTACTACGTTGGTGGGCGATGAGGCGCTTCCAGGTTGGCCATAATCGAAGTAGGGGCTCACCACGGCAATGACTGGTACTTGTTCGCCCTCCTCGGTATTGGATGGTAACCAGTAGGAAAGGTGGACTTCTGCTGAATTCGGACCACCTTCCCAAGTTCCAGTCGTATCCACTTCAAAGGTTGCTTCTTGGACTTCCAAAGCGAGGTACGGCCCTGGCTGAAGGACGTAGGAATAACTGTCTGTCCAATTCCAATCAAGATGATGGCGTTC
Organism: Candidatus Poseidonia sp.; assembly: GCA_030829545.1. Lineage (GTDB taxonomy): Archaea > Thermoplasmatota > Poseidoniia > Poseidoniales > Poseidoniaceae > Poseidonia. The sequence continues at coordinate 11,134 of JAURAI010000017.1, forward strand.
CCAAATTGAAGGATACATTTCTGCTTTGTCATCATTGATGGCATCGGATAGATTCCCTCCAAAGCACCCCGTTAACGGTCCTAAGAGAACCAGCAAAACCAGGAGGTAAGCGATGCGCATCATTATGTCCTGTAATGCGGCTTTCATCAATGTGATGATGGCATGTTTTCTTCCGCTTTCGCCACAAGGATTGAGGAGGAGAAGCCACCAGCAGGTTTCATGAGTCCCGAAGAGGTATGGGGAGAACGGTGGATTTCTGCTTCATCTTCAACCGCTCGGGCATACATGCAAGTGGCGGCATCAAAACAGAGTCTTGTGTGTTTAGCTGCTGACAAGCCAACCATGGCGGAATTGACCGAACTCATCAACGCCGTTGGCCCACATATCGCTGCACTCAAAACTCATGTTGATTTGGTAAATGACTGGACTCCTGAAGCATGGAAGGATTTTTGCGACCGGGCAAAGGCCATGGATTTACTCATTTTTGAAGACCGTAAATTCGCTGACATTGGGGGTATATCTCAGCACCAAATGGGTGGAATTTACGCCATCGGTGCATGGTCTGATTTGGTGACGGCGCACTTGATCTCAGGCCCTGATATCGTCGATGGTCTGCAAGCAGGTTGGGCGGATTATGGGCGAAGTGGGGGCGTCTTGCTTCTGGCGCAAATGTCGAGTCGCGGGAACTTGCTCGTCCCAACATACACCTATGAAGTGGTTCGCCTCGGTACTGAGCACGGCGGTGTTTTCGGATTCATCGGAAACGGCTCTCGGCCGACGGAACTCAGCGCTCTTCGCTCGAAAGTCGGTTCCGAGAAAATGATCTGGACGCCTGGCGTCAATCTGAAAACTGGCGATGGTGCAATGGGTCAACGCTACGGTGACCCAACCCAGGCCATCATCGCTGGATCCGACTGTGTGATTGTAGGTTCTGGAATTCACAAGGCGGAGGACCCCGCGCAGGCAGCAAAAGCCTACGCTGCTGCTTCATGGCAAGGGTTGCTTGAACGAAACGGGTGAGTAATACGATGTCCTTGGTTGAAATGGCCTTCGCCTCACTTGGACTTCTTTTCCCTGCTTGGCTGATTTGGCGGGCCATTTCAACTTCGAGATCGCTTGAACACAGGATTGCCATTGGAGACGATTCGTTGCTAGCAGACGACCGTTTTTCCATCGACCGAGTCACGCTTGGGCCTCCCGGAACCCAATTGATTGAGAACGTACAATTCGTCGCGGTTGCGGCTCAGCCTACGAGCACTCTTCCATTCAACGGAGGTGATGTCCATCAAGAATCACCTTGAGATTGAGAGGCGTTTTCTCATCGATGCGCGCGGTGACAAGCCGTGGCGGAACGAAGCAGAGATTGTGACCATTGAACAGTACTATCTACGGCCCGATGAACTTGAGGTCGTGGATCATGTGCTTTCGTTCAGTAGCCTCTCGCTGGCTTCGTTATCCGAAGACGAGTGTCGTCTCTGGGCGGGTTATGCGGGGTGGTCAGTCCGTCTTCGTAATTGGAATGGTCAATGGATTCTTTCTGCCAAGTCCAAACAGAACAAAGATACTGCCATCGAGCTCGAATGGTCTGTTCAATCAACAACCGCTGCGGCAGTGCTTGAATTAGGGCCCTTTCCTTCGGTTCAGAAAACGCGATATTGCTGGGTTGGAGACGATGGGAAAACGTGGGAAATTGACGAATTTGAAGGTCGTTTAGCGGGCGTTGTTCTTGCCGAAATTGAGCTCGAATCAAGCGACGAGGTCCTTGTTCAACCTGCGTGGCTCGGGCACGAGATTACCGGGCTCAAGTCCTGGTCGAACAGTGCCCTTGCGAGCATGCTCACTCACCCCGCCGACTTGCCTTAACCACGCCTTGAATCACCCGTTCAACCTGTTCATCTGTCATCTGATGAAAGATAGGAATCGCAACCAATCGGTGAGCGATTGCATCGGTGACTGGGAAGGCGTCCTGGTGCTGTGGGTGTTCAGCATAGACCTCTTGACGGTGGCATGGTATTGCGTAATACACTCTCGAGTCAATATCCGCTGCATCCAATTCGTGACGAAGGCTGTCCGGATTTTGGGCAAGCAAGCAGTACTGATGCCATGCATGCTCGGTTCCGGGCCGAAGTTCAGGGATCTCAATACCAGAGAGTTGAGCGAATGCTTCGTGGTAGCGGGCCGCAATATCGCGACGACGGTCAAGCCATCCATCAAGTCGTTGAAGTTGCACCCGCCCGATGGCAGCACTCACTTCGGACATCCGTAAATTCGAGCCGAGTTCGTGGGATTCGAGCCGGGCATCTCGGCCGTGGTTGACCAAGGCATCCATCCGAGCAGCCAAATCTTGGCGGCGAGTCATCATCATTCCACCCTCGCCTCCAACCGCGAGGTTCTTTGATGGGAAAAATGAGAAACAGGCAACGTCACCTACGCCTCCTGCCTTGGTGCCGTTCGCTGATACTGCCCCATGAGCCTGTGCTGCATCTTCTATGTAGGCGATGCCGTGCTGACGGCACCAGTCTACGAGGGCATCGTCGGACATTTGGCCAAACAAATGAACCGCAATGACCGCTTTTGTGTTGGGTGTTCGGGCTGCTTCAAGCGATGCTATGTCCACACACCAATACTCTGGTTCGACATCAACGAAAACAGGCGTCGCACCCACCAAAGAGACACATGTTGCCGTGGCGATGTAGGTCAGTGATGGGACAAGAACTTCGTCGCCCGGGCCAATTTCCAACAACCGTAGGGCGCCCCATAGCGCAACAGATCCACTCTGACAGGGTGTGCCTTGCACCGCCCCGCAATATTCAGCAAATTCTTTTCCAAAAGCGCGACCTTCTGGCCCCTTGACCCAGTGCAAAGAGTCCAGTGTTTGGAGTGCTGCCTGACGCATGTCGTCGTCCCATGATGGTTGTGCCATAGGGATGCGGGCCATGCTTCGGCGAGCGGCTTCCCCTCCTTGAGTGTGCGTTTTTGTCAACTGAACCTGCGCGCCTTTGAAGACCCCTAACGCCTCTCGTCGCTCTATGGTTTCCGAAGACGGGTCCCCCGCGTGGGTTGACGACTCTGAGGGAGATGCTGATTCAAAGCCAAGTGTTGGCGAGTTGGTAGGCGACCTTTTCACGACCGCAAGCGAAGCCGTCGTTTCGCCGCGGAAACGGAAATATAAGCCGAAGGGCCTCTTTCTGGGCACGCGACGCGACACCGGTGAAGCCATCGACATCAAGCCTCAAGTTTTAGCACGCCACGGCGCCATGCTCGGGTCGACCGGTTCAGGAAAAACAGTCATGGCGAAGGCCCTGATAGAAGAGGCTGCATTGGCTGGGATACCAGCCCTCATCATCGACCCCCAAGGAGACCTTGCACGTTTGGCCTTGGGTATCGCGCCTGCTGAACTTGAGGCCCAGGATGGAGATATTGCTCGGGCCAAGAAATTGATGGATATGTGCGAGGTCCGAATCTGGACGCCGTTACGGAGCAAGGGACTTCCTCTTTGCATTGACCCCTTTCGTGCCCCTCCCGCTGATCTTGACCCGGAAGAAGCGATTACAGCATGGGACATGGTTGCAGCAGGCTTTGCCAACCTCGCAGGCTTTGATGTGGAGAAAGCACAGGGGAAAACCGTCAAGCCCTTCCTCTATGAAATCCTCGTTGAGGGCACCAAGTGTGGATTAAATGTAGGAGATTTCCAAGCACTCGCCCGAGTGGTGCGTGAACCGAATCAAGAATTTATTCGACATCTCTACCCCGAATGCTTTGAGGAAGATGAAGACGGGGGGAAAATTGGCCCCCCAACATGGAACGAAGTGATGATTGAGCATCGCTTGACTGATTTTGAAGAGCGTTTGCCTAAATCAACACGCAACGATTTGGCTCGTCGTTTAGCCGCTTTTTCCTCGGGTGTGAACCAGCTCTTGTTTTCCAACGGCGTACCCATCGATATCGATGCCTTTGTTGAACCGGCCATGCCCGGGAAAATACCCCTCAATATCGTGTACCTCAACACCATTCAGGACGAGAATCAAAAGCAATATTTCGTTCAAGAACTCTCTCGTGAACTGTACGATTGGATGCTGACGCAGCAGCCTGCTGAAGGGGAACTCAAACTGCTGTTCTTCATGGACGAAGTTGCCCCTTACCTCCCCCCTCATCCCCGAAACCCCCCTGCAAAAGACCTCATCAAATTGATCTTTAAACAGGCGAGAAAATACGGTGTAGCGTGCGTTCTTGCCACTCAAAATGTCAGTGACGTTGACTACAAGATTCTGGCTCAGGCCAATACGACCTTTATCGGTCGATTCACCCAACCGCAGGACGTTGAGAAAGTTCGTCACCTGCTCAAAGAAAGTGGTGGGGACCAAGATTTGGTGGCCCAATTGCCCACACTGGGGCCGGGTCAATTCCAAATGGTTGCCCCCGATGTGGATCCAAACCCTGTCCCGATACAATGCAGATGGCTCTATACAGACCACGGAGCCCCTCTTAACGAGGACCAGGTCGAAGAGATTACGACGCCTGAAATACGTGCGTGGGCAAAAACACGGTCATCGAAGGGAGGGCGGTCTCGCGGCGCAGGTGCAGCGCATGCTGCCAGCCGTGGCTCATCGTGGTCGAGTGGTGATGAGTGGGAAGACGGAGCCGCTCAGAGCATTGTTGAGGCGGCCCGATTGAAGTCGGCAGGGGGCATGGCTGCGGCGGCCCACGGCATCGTTGACGATTCAGCCTTTGAGGTTCGTTTGATGGGTGGTTTAGCCGTTCTTAGGGACGGCCGAGATCCTTTGTATACGATGCAGGCCGTTGTCAATGTTGCAACAGTACTCGTCTTGGGATGGATTCTCTCCGCCCTCATGCTCGCTTGGAGAGATGCGGATTTGTCGGGATGGTGGCTTCTCGCGAGTGCGACCACTTGTATCGCTGCAGCGGGTGTTTTGGTGCTCGAATGGGTGCTTGGACACGATACTGACTTGCTGAAGAAAATCAGTGAATTCGCCCATGCATTCCAATTGCTGTTGGTAGGCTGGCTGTGGGTTCTTTTGGCATGGGCGACGTGGTGGTCTTTGGACCTCCGTGGTGCTGAGCCATTGCTTGAAGTGGTGGTGGTTTGGGTGACCTTGTTCACTGCGCTGGAATATCTGACGCGATTCAAGTTGGGGCGAATACGATGGAATGGAGGGTCTGCTCTCGACAAAATCGTTGGGGTATCTGCGATTCTTACGAATGTAGAATTGACCGAAATGAAAGCAACCTCTCGAGAATTGTTAAGCGCCGTTCGATGGATTCTGCACGGGGTCACGCTGGTGTGGCTTTGCTGCCTACTGGCGTTTCAAAATGGGATTTTGCCCGATGGGTCTTCACTCTCGACATGGGGGCGGCCAACACTTTGGCTTGCTTCGGTCTACGGATTGATGTTTTGCAGTGAAGCATGGCTGCGCTTACGAGGACGGTTGCCGAGCGAACACGCATCCTGATATGTCATCGGGAAGAGGTGAGTCCATGGCCGAGAACCTCGAAGAGCCCGCCTACACGTTGATTCAAACCTACGATGATTTTGAAATTCGAGCGTACGAGCCCACGATTCAAGCACGGGTGCAAACCGCTGATGGGGTGAGTAGTGGGGCGGCTTCAGGTGGTTTTCGACGCGTAGCGTCGTATATCTTTGGAGGCAATCAATCGAGCAGTAGAATCGCCATGACCGCGCCCGTAAGCAGGTGGGAAGAGCATGAACAAGGGTGGTTGGCCTTCACCATGCCGTCGGCCTACTCTATGGAACACTTACCTCGGCCGAACGATACGGGTGTTATCTTGGTTGAGTGTGAACGAGAGACGGTGGCCGTTCTCTCGTTTTCCGGGCGGACCGCTCCTCGAAAGGTAGCGCGTTTGGAAACGGCGCTTCGGGCATCTGTGACGAGAGAGGGGTTGGAAGCAGTTGGTTCCGTTGTGCTTGCCGTTTACGAAAATCCATGGACGACCTTGCCGTTTCGCCGACGAAACGAGCTGCACGTCCGTATCGTTCTTCCACAATGACGCTTACTCGTTCCACCAAGCACCTGTTGAGGCTCTCAAATCTCCAAAAACAGTTTGGAAGGACCGAATGATCTCCATTGGCCCAGCCTTATCGAGGTTGATGGTCTGCTCGCCCACCGTTTCATCGCCCCGCATTGTACGGAGGTCAAGCATGTCGTCGTTGCCTAAGGTGATGTCAAATTCAAGACGCAGGCCGTGTTCTCTTGAAGACTGGAGATAGACGATTCCGTTGGACTCCGCCTCCCACATGGCGGTCATCATGTCGTTCAGGGTTTTCACCTCGAACGTCTTCTCCTTGCCGTCCAAAACGAAATGAAGCGTTCGTGTCTCACCTCCAAACACATCGTTGTTGGCCTTGTTCTTCCCACTCAGAAACAGATTTAGTAAATATTGTATCTATTTCGATATTCTCGACATTCAAAACTTTACAAAAATCTTCAACTAAATTATTTGCATTGGTATTTGCATCTGTAATCTCTTTGAATCGATTGTACCAAATCGCCAAACCAAGTATACTAATCTTCTTTGGGCTATCTTCCCTTCCTGATGACAAAATTGATTTCAGCTCATCTACATAACCTGGATGCTTTAGCATATACGCTTCATGATTCTCACCATCGGCATCAAATTTCTGATAAATTGGGGTCGCACCGCCCTTGAGATTTGATTGTAATCTGCCGTTCAGAAATATTTTGCATGAAGCTCCCTGCTGGAAACCTTGTCCAGGACTTTCCAGCATTGGGTTGAAGTAAGAAAAACCCTTTTGGTCTTGAAAATTTACATGATCTTCTGGTCCAAATGTAGCGACAAGATTTATCCAATGCTCCCCATTTACACCATCGTGATTTTTTACAAAATACTTGTTGGACGAGGATGACCCAAGCTGCATTGAATGGTTTTAGCCATCATATTATGAACCGGTGGCGCCAGTTGCAATTGAGCGCCATGGACTGCCCCGAATTTATTCCTTTAGCATGGACGGAAACTGAGTCATCGAAGATGGTTGAATTGGCCGAATCAAATTACGCGCTGCTTTCTACCCGTAGAACAACGCGGCATTTCTCATCAAAAAGTGTTGATAAGAAGTTGGTTGAGCTCGCAATCCTTTCGGGGTCTACTGCGCCCAATGGGGCCCATCTTCAACCATGGACATGGGTGGCTATTTCATCACACGATTTGAAGCAACAGATCCGTGATGCGGCAGAGGCTGAGGAACGGAAAACGTACGAAGAACGAATGCCTGACGCTTGGTCAGAAGTATTAGCCCCCTTAGGCACAGATGCCGTTAAAGCCCATTTGACAGACGCTCCGTGGATTGTTGTACTTTTCAAACAGAAAAAACGAATGCGGACAAATGGAGTATGGGGGCCGACCTATTATGCAACAGAGTCCTGTGGCATTGCTGCAGGTATGTTCATCCAGGCCGTGCACAACATGGGTCTCGTGACATTAACGCACACGCCCTCGCCCATGGGTTTTCTTCGAGATATTCTCAAACGTCCTGCCCATGAAGAAGCCATGCTCGTTATGCCAGTGGGCTATCCAGCAGAGGATGCGATGGTGCCGGACATCCAACGGAAGGGTTTGGATGAAGTCGCAGTCTTCATCGAATGAGGCAATCGCCTCGGTCGCGGTGTTGATATACGCGTGGCGAGAGCCCCGAATGGCGCAGGAGTCGCCCAGCTTGGTCAAAGGCGCTGGGATGAGGTCCCAGTCCGTAACGGTTCGCAGGTTCGAATCCTGCCTCCTGCA
>JAURAI010000015.1 GCA_030829545.1 Candidatus Poseidonia sp.
AATCTCCTTTCTTCCATCGCTTTGGAATGTGGCGAACCATCTTGGGAACCAGTACACTCAAGGCTTGAATGGGATGAAGGAGGTAGCCGATGATGTGGTTGTGATGACCACCAAAACGATAGGTCCTCGTTTCATCTTCGGAAGTGGTGGCTGGAATAATGACACAGAAAATGGTCGATCTTGCTGGGAGTGCTCGTGCCCTCTTCGACCAAACGGAGGTAACCGTCAACACCCATGCGAATGATGTTGTCGAGAAGGCGAACCTCTTGGCGTAGGAGCAAGGCACCTGCTTTCTCAGCATCTGCATAGGTGTCGTAGTCTTGCCATGTACGCTGATCTTCCGGACGGCCCGCCGAACCAACACTCATGCACGTTGGCAAAGCATGAGCGTGTGAAAATCCCCGAACCCAGTCGATTCTCAAACTGAATCCCTTGGGAGATGGTTTGTGCTGAAGCAACAGGGCTCCTGCGCCATCTGAAAGCATCCACCGTAGGAATTCGGTATTGAAGTCGATACGTTTTGCAGCGAAGGTTGAATCTGTTGCCGCCTCGTATCGTTGTCGCTTGAGCAAACGACTTGAGAGTTCGCTTGAAACAACCACAGCGGCTTGATGATCGCCCAAACGTAGACTGTTCCAAGCTGCTTTGAGGGCCATCATGGACGACGAGCAGATGCCGTGAGTCGTAAGAATTTCAATCGCAGGTAGCCCGAGTTCTGCTTGAACCATGCTGGCCATCCCGGGTGCAGGAAGATCCCCTTGGGTCGATGCCACTGCGAGCATGCCGACCTCTTGTCGGTCGAGATAGGCTCTGTCCAAGCATTGTTCAGCAGCATTGACGGCCATTTCGGTATTGCTGTGCGTCGTTTGTTGATGCTCGTCAATGGCGTAATGCCGTATCTGGATTTTATTGGCTTGTTGGATTTGCACTCGCAGTGATGAAGGTTGCCCGTTTACCATGCCAAGAATACCTTCGACTTCGCTGACACCGATGGGAGGACCGGGCAAAAAGGCACCTGTGCTGGTGATGTAAACGCTCATGGATTCACCTGAGGTTTACCATGTTCTCGTTCATAGGAATAACATCGCCACCATTCTTGCATGTAGGGGAATACCACAAAGATGCCCATGGTCACCATATAGATCACCGCATAATTTCCGGTTGCTCCAAGCGGCTCTTCACGCCATTGGAAGCCAAAACCACCGCCCCAGTTCAACGTCACCGTGTCAAGGAAGACCTCCCATTTACGGACGATGATCAATAAGAGAAGGAAGAAAGGCAAGGTTGCAAGATAATTGTGTGCGTGAATTTCCCAAATTGAAATTTCACGCTTGCCCGTTGCAAAATGGACATCGTAATGGGCTACGATTTCGTGAGCGATAAGCGACAAGAAACACATGAGCATGATCATGACGTTCACTTCAAAAACAAGGGAGAGGACCAAGGGGATACAAATCTGAACTCCCATCAAACAATGGACATAGGCTTCGTGAAGTCCTGATGTTTTTTCAATCTCGGTATTACGGTGACACCACCAATCAACAATTCCTGCAATGCCCCATAGCGGCAACAAGACGTAAAGAATCACGTTCAGTACAAGGGTCGCTTCGTCCATCACTATCCCATCACAGGCTAACTGAAGATTGCATAAAAAGGATTTTCCAGCACATACCGAAAGCGGGCCCTAATAGCCTCAATCTGGTAGTGAACCTCAGCTGCCGCACATCAAACAGTCGTCATCGGGTGAGTCGAGACTGCATGCGATTGCTTCGAGACTGTCAACATCTTCCGCTCGGTCAGCAAGACCGCCGACCGTTTGGTCGTCTTTTGCTACGGCTTCAACCGTGAACTGAATGGCGTCAGCAGCTGCCTTGGTTCGCAGGTAGTACATACCGGTCTTGAGACCTTGACGCCATCCATAGAAGTGCATGGAAGTGACCTTAGCAGGATTTGCATCGACCATGTGGATGTTGAGTGATTGGCTCTGATCGATGTAAGCGCCTCGGTCTCCAGCCATGTCGAGAACGTGGCGTTGCTTGATTTCCCAAGTCGTCTTGTAGAGTTCACGAATGTGCTCTGGAATGCGTTCAATACCCTGAATAGAACCTTTGTGGCGCAGGATATCGTCCTTCATTTCCAAACTCCATAGGTCCTCACCGATGAGGTCACTGACCAAGTGCTTGTTGAGGACGACGAATTCACCAGAAAGGGTACGACGAACATAGAGGTTGGAGGTGAAGGCTTCGAAGCACTCGTTATTCCCAAGGATTTGAGATGTTGATGCAGTTGGCATTGGAGCGAGCAACAGGGAGTTGCGCATGCCGTGTTCCATGATTTCGGTCTTGAGTGAAGTCCAGTCCCAGCGGCCGCTGTGTTCGTCCATGCCCCAAAGGTCAAACTGAAGCTTGCCTTCGCTTGCGGGTGATCCTTCAAAGGTCGAATAAGCGCCCTCTGCAATGGCTGCATCCTTTGAAGCAGTACAGGCTGCAAAGTAGATGGTTTCGAAGATTTCCTTGTTCAACCTTCGTGCTTCTGCACCTTCAAAGGGCATCTTCAGCATGGCAAAGGTGTCAGCAAGCCCTTGAACACCAAGTCCAATCGGTCGGTGACGCATGTTGGAATTGCGGGCTTCTTCGACAGGGTAGTAATTCACATCGATGACACGGTTGAGGTTGCCCGTAGCGTGATAGGTGACATCGTAGAGTTTCTGATGGTCGAATGATCCACTTTCATTGTCCACGAATTTGGGCAGAGCAATGGAGGCAAGGTTGCAGACAGCGACTTCGTCAGCCGCAGTGTATTCCATGATCTCCGTGCAGAGGTTGGAAGAGCGGATGGTTCCGAGGTTCTTTTGGTTGGATTTCTCATTGGCTGCATCCTTGTAGAGCATGTAAGGCGTACCGGTTTCGATTTGCGCTTCCACAATCTTGTCCCATACAACACGAGCAGGCAATGTCTCGCGAGCGAGCCCACGACGCTCGTAGTCTTCGAACATGGCTTTGAATTCAGCACCGTAAACATCCTGAAGACCAGGGCATTCGTTGGGGCAGAAGAAGGACCAGTCGGCGTTATCCTCGACACGCTGCATGAACAAGTCAGGAGTCCACATAGCATAGAAGAGGTCACGTGCACGCATCTCTTCCTTTCCATGGTTCTTCTTGAGATCGAGGAATTGGAGGATGTCTGGGTGCCAGGGTTCAAGGTAAACTGCGATGGAACCCTTTCGCTTGCCGCCACCTTGGTCAACGTAGCGGGCGGTGTCATTGAAGACACGGAGCATTGGAACAATTCCGTTGGAAGTTCCGTTGGTTCCCTTGATGTAGGACCCCTTGGAGCGAACGTGGTGAATGGACAGGCCAATTCCACCGGCAGATTTTGAGATCAATGCACACTGCTTGAGCGTGTCATAGATTCCGTCAAGGGAATCGTCCTGCATGGTCAACAAGAAGCATGACGACATCTGCGGCATGGGTGTTCCGGAGTTGAACAAGGTCGGTGTTGCGTGAGTAAAGTATCCCTGACTCATCAAATCATAGGTGTGGAGCGCCTTCTCAATGTTGCCGTGGTGGATGCCAACAGACACACGCATCAACATGTGCTGGGGTCGTTCTGCGACCACGCCGTTGAGTTTCAGGAGGTACGAACGCTCGAGGGTCTTGAAGCCAAAGTAGTCGTAATTGTGGTCACGCTTGTAGTCAATGTGATTGTTGAGGACGTCGGCATTTGCCATGATGATCTCATACACTTCTTCGGAAATGAGAGGAGCATGCTTGTTGGATTCTGGGTCGATGTATTCCCGCAAATCCGTGATGACGTCGGTGAAGACATCTTTGGTGGCACGGTGCAAATCATCAACGCAAATACGTGCTGCAAGGCGGCTGTAATCCGGGTGGTGAGATGCTAGGGATGCAGCAGTTTCAGCAGCGAGTTGGTCGAGCTCACGTGTTGTTACACCGTCGTAGAGGCCTTCGATGGTGAGTTTGGTCACGTGACTGGGGTTGATCCAAGTTTCGTCCAGTCCTTCGGACAGAACAGTTAGTTTTTCCAGAATGGCATCAAACCGCACATCCTCACGTTCGCCTTTTCGATTTACAACTTGCATTGACATGATTTCTTCCTCCTTGGGTGTTCAACTTAGAGCGTGATAGGTTTCTTTGTTCGCGGACGGTTCAAAAGTCTTCGTCAACAGAAAATCGCTGTTGGACGCTTCCGAGAGAGGCGCTGTCCATGACGCCTGCTTTCTGATATTCGGCGACTCGCTTCTCAAAGAAGTTGGTCTTGCCCTGCATGGAAATCATTTCCATCCAAGGGAATGGATTCGCTGCATTGTAAATCTTGGAACAATTCAACTGCACGAGCAAACGGTCGGCCACGAATTGGATGTATTGAGTCATCAGATCAGCATTCATGCCGATGAGGTTCACGGGAAGCGCCTTGGTGACGAATTCAATCTCAATTTCCACCGCTTCAGCGATGATTCGACGAATCATGTTCTCACCAGCTCCGCGCAGCAGCTTGTTGTGCAACAAGCAGGCGAAGTCACAGTGCAATCCTTCATCACGGGAAATCAATTCATTGGAGAAGGTCAAACCGGGCATAAGGCCTCGCTTCTTCAACCAGAAGATGGCGCAGAAGGAGCCAGAAAAGAAGATACCTTCAACCGCAGCAAAGGCGACGAGACGCTCAGCGAATGAGCCTCGCTTACGGGACAACCAGCGCATGGCCCAGTCGCCTTTCTTTTGCACCGATGGGACGGTTTCAAGCGCCTTGAAAAGGTGGTCCTTTTCTTTCTCGTCTTCGATGTAGGTGTCAATGAGGAGCGAGTAGGTTTCAGCGTGAATGTTCTCCATCATGATTTGGAACCCGTAGAATGCTCGTGCTTCAGGCCAGCATACTTCGTTGGAGAAGTTCATCACCAGGTTCTCGTTGACAATACCGTCACTGGCAGCAAAGAAGGCCAAGATATGCTTGACGAAGTGCTTCTCATCGTTGTTGAGATTCTTCCAGTCCTTCAGGTCCTCTGCGAGGTCAATTTCTTCTGCCGTCCAGAAGGAAGCTTGTTCCTGCTTGTACATGGCCCAAATATCATCGTGTTGAATTGGGAACAGTACGAAACGATCAAGATTCTCTTGAAGCATGGGTTCAACGTGCTCTTGGGTCAGGTCGATATCTAATCCGTCATCTTTGCTGTGTTCTATGACCATTTCAATTACCCCCCGACATTTGCAACGCGCTGGAATTTGTTTGCCCTTCTCGGACGCCTATAATGATAGCGTATGGAGTGGGATTAAAGTGAAGGTTTTTTCCGCCCTTTGTACACCCTTCACACTTGAACGCAGTGCGCGGGTTTGCCCGTTCCAATAAATGTGTAATAAAATCGTCAAAAGTTTGTAAAATCATAGCAAAAACACCCTGTTTTCCACTGGAGAGCAATGTCATCAAAATCTTACATTATCCCAACAGTCAAAAAGGAATGTATGCTGAGCGAAGATATGGAGCAAATTTCGCTTGATGTCCAATTTGCCCGACTCGACCAACGGGCGATTCTACCCACGCAAGGTTCAGCCTTGGCGGCAGGTTGGGATTTGTATGCAATTGAAGACACCTTGATTCCCAAGGGAAGCTCGGTGATGATTCCCACCGGCTGGGCTTGCGCCATACCCGAAGGGTGGGAAGGCCAGATTCGATGTCGCTCATCGCTGGGACGTAAGGGAATGATCATGCCCAACGGACTTGGTACCATCGATGCCGACTACCGTGGCGAACTCAAAGTCCTCGCCACCTACATTGGTGAGGGTGAGACCTTTTCAGTCAAGGCTGGCGAACGGGTTGCGCAGATGCTCTTCGCCCCTGTACCCAAGGTGACACTGATCGAAACCAGCGTTGAGATGCTCGGTCAAACCGAACGTGGAGAAGGTGGTTTCGGGTCCTCGGGTAAATTCTGATGGTGGGTGCACGTGATGGATGTCCGAGAACTTGGCGTCGTCCCCTACCTCGACGCTCAGGTCTTGATGAAGGAACTTCAACAACAGCGTATCGAAGGACAAATCCCCGATACCTTGCTTCTCTTGAGCCATCCCGAGGTGGTCACCGTCGGTCCACGCGCCCGCAACGATGGGATTCTTCCGCCATCCGATTACGAAACCATTGGAGTTGACCGTGGTGGAGGCTTGACGTGGCACGGCCCGGGCCAGGTGGTCGGCTATCCAATCTTCAAGTGGGGCGAACGTGAGGGCGAAGCCTCGGTAGCCGACATCATCCATACCATCGAAGGTTGGCTCATCGATGCGCTGGCGACCTTTGGTATCAAGGGTGGGCGAGACGAGCGCATGCAGGGCGTTTGGGTCAACAACCGCAAGGTCTGCAGCATCGGTTTGTCCTTCTTGCGCTGGGTCTCACGGCACGGCTTCTCCGTCAACCTCAACACGCCAGCAGGACGGGTGGAAGGCGTCGCTGGATGCGGATTGGTCGCAGATACGACAACATCGCTTGCGCAACTTGGCCACACCGTCTCGCCAGAAGCCTTCGTACAGGCCCTTCTTCCCATCGTGCAAGCAACGCTCGAATCCTAAGGCTGTAGGTTGTCACCACTGGTGGTTGACAAGGAAGGTGGCCGACTCGACCAAATGGCCCACGTCCCAGTGGCACTCGCCACCAGACGCTCACCGACCTTGACTTCCCCAGCCAGATGAGCGACATGCTTGCCCCGACGAACAACGCGCCCTTCCGCCACCAAGCGTTCTCCAAGGCGGGCTGGGGCTAAGAAACTGGTTGAGAGTTGCGTGGTAGCGCACCATTCCTCCACCTTCAGGGAAGCCACAAGCGCACTACCGAGCGCCGAATCGAGCAGCACCATGTGTATGCCACCGTGAGCCACGCCACCCTTGTTGAGGTGCTCTTCGGTCAGCGTGAGTTCCAAACGACAAGCCCCTGGCGTCCACAAGGTTCGCTCCACGCCCAATTGTGACATGAAGCCCGATGGCTCGGGAGGAGAAGAGAGCGTCACTGGGCCATCACCCCGACCACTTTCACGAGAATTCGCTTGTCCCGCTGGCCGTCAAATTCTGCGTAGTGAATTTGTTCCCACGTCCCCAGATGCAAGCGTCCGTCCTTGACCGGCATGGTGACCTGTTGGCCGAGCAATTGGCGCTTGAGGTGTGCGTCACCGTTGTCTTCCCCCGTTCGGTGATGATGGTACTCTTCACCAGCGCGCCCCTCCGCCCCGTGGTAGGGAGCCAACTTCTCCAACCACGCCATGATGTCGTGGTGGAGGCCGTATTCGAGGTCGTTGACATAGCAGGAGGCGGTGATGTGCATGGGGTTGACCAAAACCAATCCGTCCGTGATACCGCTTTGAGCAACAATACGCTCGACATCTCGTGTGATGCAGCGGATTTCGTAGCGCTTTGTCGTATTGATGTGCATTTCTTCAACGTAGGTTGCCGCTTGTCCAGTGATCAGTTCGCCCATACGAGAAAGAGATTGAATGCAGTCTATCAAGACCTCGTGGTGATAATCAAGACATTTTAAGTCCAGCCGCTAAAATTTCTCCATGCGCAGGTGGCTCACCCCTCTTCTGGTTGTAGCCCTCGCCTGCTTCCTTCCCTCCGTATCTGCGGAAACCTACCGCATTTCAGGGATGGCCACCTACGGTGATAACACCGCAGTCGTGCTGCAAAATATTGAGGTTCAATGCTACCCGGGTGATGCGGACTGCTACCAGTATCGTGGCGCTACTGCCTTTCTTGACGGCTACGGCACCTACATGCTTGTGCTCGAGGTGGAAGAAGAGGATGACGGAACTGAAATCCTGCTCACCCTCAGGGGTGAACAATTCCCACATACCCTCGACTTGGACACCTTCCGCAATACGTCTGACGGACGCATGACTCAATTCATCATGCTCGAACAAACACCTGCTTCCTCTGGCGTCTTTGGCGGTGCTGGCTGCTGCTTGCTCTTGTTTGCCCTCGTATTCCTTTCAACGCTTATGCGCACCATCAGCGGCCTTGCCACACCCAAAGGGCGGATGGCCTTCCAAGGCTACAAAGAACCCAATCGCCACGATTGCCCCGATTGTGGGCAGTCCATTGCGCAGCACAACCTGGTCAAGCACCTCATCTTCGGCCACGATTACGACCCGATGGATGCGGGTGAGGCTGCTGGCAAGGTGATGCGTCGGTCGTGGTCGAGCGAAGAAGTGGTTGAAGAAGAATAAGCACAACGGGACTCTCATTGATGATCGTGAACAGACCACACGGTGTGTCCCAAATTCAGTTCGGATGAGAACAAGAGGCTAAATGGGAGAGCGCCTAGGTTTTGGTCATGGGCGAGATTGTTGTCGGCATCTCAGGGGCTTCTGGAGCCATCTACGGCCAGCGCCTGACCGAAGTTCTTTCACAGATGGGACGTCAAGTTCGTCTCATCGTTACCGACTCGGGTCGCCTCACCCTCAAGCACGAATGCGATAACACCCCCGAAGCGCTTGCTGAAGCCACGGGAGCCATCCTTGAAGACGCCAAGAATGTCGGTGCAAAATCAGCCTCAGGCTCTGCCAAAATAGACGCCGTTGTGATCTGCCCCTGCTCGGGTACCACCATCGGTAAATTGGCCGCTGGCATCTCCGACAACCTCGTGACGCGCTCGGCCATCGTTGCGATGAAGGAGCGACGCAAACTCATCATCGTACCCCGTGAAGCACCCTATGCAACTGTTCACCTCGAGAACATGGCCAAACTCTCTGCATGGGACACCATCATCGTTCCAGCATCTCCAGGCTTCTACAATCACCCTCGCAGCATTGACGACCTCGTGGACTTCATTGTCGCCCGTGTCCTCGACCTCATCGGCATTGAGAATGACCTCGGACGACGCTGGACAGGCGACGAAATCTGAGAATGTCCGGTCACCGCCGAGTTCTTGAATGATGAAGGCCACCGTAGAATCGGTGCGACCATGAGTGAAACCAATCCTATCCCCGTGACCGTCAAGGAGATCAAAGAGAGGTTGGCACTGCACGGCCTTCCCGTGAGTGGCAAAAAGGCGGAACTGATCGAACGCCTGCAAACTCACGAAGGCGTTGAAACAACCATCAGTCTTGAGGACGAGAAACCTGCCGTGGATGCCTTCTTTCCCGAAGACGAAGAAAAGACCCCCTGGTGGAGAAGTACGGACGTACTTACTCCCCAAGCTCTGACGGCGATTGGCGTCGTCATCCTCATGGTGACTGCAGTCTTTGTCTTCCGTCCAACATGGCTTGGCTTCAGTCCGAATTACGAATACGACCTCATTGATTATGATGCCAGTCAAGCCCGAACTTTTGCTGAGGAATTGGTCGGCTACGGACACGGAGACTGGGAGGGTCGCATGAGCGGCACCACCGAAGAAGCCAATGTTTCCGCCTACATTGAGTCCCAATTTGCCGCCATGGGGATGGATACCACCTTGCATTCCTATCAGGTGCCCATGCACCACGTCAATTCAGAACCGAGTCTGAGAATTTGCGTACAAGGTCTTGCAGGCAACAGCCCGTGTGAAGGGCCGTTCGCTGCGGGCTCTCAAATCACATCCTTCCAGCATCGAATTGATTACGTGATTCAGGGATTCTCAGGACAATCGGAGTTTACCTTCGACCAAAACGTCCCACTCACCTACCTCGGCAACGGTAGTGACGATGGCCTGTGGGCCAGTGCGGGCGGTACAATCGGTTATGTCATCAACAGCGGTACGAAAACAGGCAACACCGAATTCTTCTCGAAGGCCGCAGAAAACAGTCTGGCCGGTTTAATCCGAGTCAACAAAGACTACAACTGTGGCAAAATCGAGGGCAACGATTGCGTGCCCATTTTCAAGGGAACCGGCATTGATGCTGTAAAGGAAGCCAACGGTGGCGCCATTCCATCCGACATACCATTCATCGCCATGTCCAAAGATGCTGGCGAAATCCTCGAACAGGCCATCTTCAACGCCACGGGACCGACCGGAGTGCTCGAGATGATCATCGACGTCACCAACGACCAGGAGCGCACCATCTACGTGCCCTGTGGCGAGATTAAGGGACGCAGTTCAGAAGTGGTCATCGTTGGTGGCCACCACGATACCGTTTACCACGGTCAAGGAGCGATTGACGACACGTCCGGTACAGCCAGCGTGCTCGAGATGGGCCGTCAAATCAGCGAGATTGTCAACGAAACGGGCAAGCCCGAGCGCACCCTTCGCTTCTGCACGTGGGGTGGTGAGGAAGAGGGACTTTACGGCAGCCGAGCCTACGTGGAAGCCTTCCAAAATAGTTTGAAGGACAACCTTCGCCTTTACATCAACCTCGACATGAACCACGTTGATGCCGATTTCTCCAACCGTGGCAACAGCATCAGGCTCTTTGGAAATACTCCCGAAGACATGGAACACATCGGCCGTATCACAGAATTGTACAAGAACGAACGTGACGAGGTAGCAGACAGATACGACATCCAATTGGCAACCTATCAGGGCGCTCAGGGTGCACCTGACGGTATGCCCTACAATTCTGACCACGGCCCCTTCGTGTATGACTTGGGCGCTGAACAGCGTGGTCGTGCCATTGTCTGCTACGGCAGCGGTAGTTGGGAATACCACACCTACCTCGACACCATGGACCGCTTCAATGAGGAATCACTGGGCGTCTCTGTGACCATCTACGGCACCTACATGCGCTTCCTCGCATACTCGGAATATTGAAGCGTGGGGTTCAAAACACGACTCTGTGTGGTGATGGCATGGTCGCACCAAGCGCTTGGGCCTCTCACATCTTGGTTGAATCCAAGAGCGAAGCCGTTCAAATCAAGGACAAAGTGTCCAAATTGAAGGATTTCCAAAAATTCGCTCGCAAGAAAAGCACCTGCCCGTCAAGCCAAAAAGGTGGAGATTTGGGCTGGTTTCGAAAAGGGCGAATGGTTCGGGAATTCGAAGAGGCCGTATGGTCAACCCCCATGAAAACGGTTTCAACTCCGATCAAGACACAATTTGGTTATCACCTCATTTGGGTCCACGAGCGTGACGAAGAATAGGGTGGTTTCATGCAGTGGCGTGTCGGATTGGAGGGCTACGAAGTCATGGCCACTCACGGCTATTACGAATACGAGCATGAAGCAGCACAACCCTTTGTATTCACAATTTGGGCCACCCTCAGTCAAGACTCAGCCATCCAAGAACTCGACCAGACCCTCAACTACGCCGACCTTCAAATCGCCATCGACCAGGTGATGCTCAATGGCAATGAGCCGATACGATTGATAGAAGAAATGGCCGACCAAATCATCACCATCATCAGTACGCACGCTTGCGTCAGTGAATTGAGCGTCCGCATTGAAAAGCCACAAGCACCCCTGCCCCATCCAGGTGGATTGCCCGTGATTGAGGCGATTTGGCGCCGGAATTGAGCGATGCTTAAACGCCACCTCGCCCACCCACCAGCATGGTCATGACCGGGCGCATCTATGTCCCAAGCGCCGTAGAAGAGGGTGGAGCCGTCGTTGGCATGGGCTGCTTTAGTACCCAAGAAACTGCCATGAATGTCCTTCGCTCCTTCCTCAAAAAATCCCACCAAGTTCCCCTTGAGCGAGCCAGCATCGCTACGTGGGAGGTGGACGTTGTGGGAGATGACGCGGTGACAATCCTTTCTGAATTCGAATGTCGAGTCTGTCCCGTCTGCCATCGAACCACCTTCTGGATTGACATTGAACGCTTCAAAGCAACGTGCTACGGTTCTGCCTGCGCCGCATGGATTGAAGAGAGCAGCATTGAGGCCGGTGTCATCAATTGTGGATGGCCTCCTACCCAATTCACAGAACAAGTGGAAACCATTGACGATGCAATGCGTTCGCTTCGCCGCATCGCTGCCCGAGCTGAGGCTGCAGGCGTTTCGGTTCTCGATTCCAATGTTCTTGATTGAACAAGGATGCAAGGTTCAAACCATTCATTCCGTCCTGTGAGAAACATTCCTTGATAGGGAACACGACGATTGGGATTCATGCCAGAAGGTCCAGAGATACGTCGCGCTGCGGACCGTATTGGCAAGGCGCTCATCGGCAAAACCATTCAATCAGGTCAGTGGCCCTATCCATCGCTTATCGACCAAAGCGACCTCATCGAAGGCCACGAAGTGCTCAGCGTAACCAGTAGTGGCAAAGCGATGTTGATCCGGTTCAGCAGTGGCTGGACCATGTACAGTCACAATCAATTGTACGGGCGATGGACCGTCCATCTCCACACGACGGCTTACGAATCACGTCGCAGCCTTCGTGCTGAATTCATCACCGACCGTCATGCGGTGCGTCTTTGGTCTGCCACAGACATTCAATTGCTTCCAACACCCGAAGAAAACGGACATTCCTTCCTCGCACGCTTGGGCCCTGATATCCTTGATGATGATGTTACAGTCGGTGTATTGGCCGAACATCTTCGTTCAAAGAAAATCTATAGAAAGAAAGGTGCAACGCTGATGCTTGATCAACGTTCATTTGCAGGATTGGGAAATTACCTCCGCTCTGAAATCCTTCACGCTGCGGGGATTCACCCTGATGACCGTCCTTGTGACCTCGATGAGGAAGGGCTTGAAGCATGGGCACAGTGCATCAAAAGCATCACCGTGCAGGCATATGAACACAAAGGCATCACCGTAGATTTAGCCGTGGCAGAAGCCAGCAAAGCACGAGGTGAACCTCGCAGAATGTGGCGGCATGCCGTCTTTTGCCGCAACGATAGGCCCTGTCTTCATTGTGGAGACCTCGTTCTTCGCAAACGGTATGCAGGAAGGCGTCTGGACTATTGCCCAACCTGTCAGCCATCTCGGCGTTCATGAGGTCCACTGGCGCAGGTCTTGAACACCTTCTGGGCGCAATGTACCTCCATTTCCGAGCACCTCCTTGACATGCTCAAAGGTCGCAGCATCCAAGTCACGTTCCTCTGGAGAGCGTCGTTGAACATTACGCAGGGCCATCGACATGCGATGATTCCCTTCGAAGGCCTCTCCATGCCGTGCGAGATAGGCCCAGTAAAGACGCGTCATCGGGCAGTTCTTCTTGGGATGAAAGGCACAGGATTTGCAGTGGTCGCTCATTCGGTTGATGTATGCACTACCGGCCACATAGGGCTTGGTCATCATGGCCGTCCCCAAAGCAAAGGTACCCATCCCCAACACATTCGGTTCAACAACCCAATCGTAGGCATCGATAAAGGCCGCATGGAACCAATCGGTCAATTCACGAGGATTGACGTCCAAGAGGTTCGCCACATTGCTCAATACCATGAGTCGGGGGATGTGATGCGTCCACCCCTCATCCATCACCGGTTCAACGCAGGCATCAAGACAACGCAGGCCACTCTCGGTGCCCCAATACGCCTGAGGAAGGGCTTCGTGCTGGTTCAAGAAGTTCGGATGCCCCTCATCGGTTCTGTCGGTGGCATGTTGCCAACGAGCGCC
Organism: Candidatus Poseidonia sp.; assembly: GCA_030829545.1. Classification (GTDB taxonomy): domain Archaea; phylum Thermoplasmatota; class Poseidoniia; order Poseidoniales; family Poseidoniaceae; genus Poseidonia. The sequence goes on from JAURAI010000015.1 coordinate 13,460, forward strand.
ACGTTGGGCAGAACTTCGTTGGATCTCAAGGCTGCGAAAACCATCCGTGACATCGTGAACATGATGGACATATTCTCGCCAAATCATCTGACGGAGAAATCCTTCCACGCTGTTGAGTGGCGCCTGTTCACCCAGGATGGCTTCAACGATACGGATGGGCAGCACGCGATGAAGGTTGGTCAAGGATGCGAGGCGTGAATGAAAGAGCCCGATGCTCTCTTCGGTCATCGCATCTTCATAGCGCCCAAAATGAGGCAGGCATCGCAGTGCAAATGCAAGAGCCTCGTTCGCATCATCCTTGGAGGTTGGAACGGTCGAGAGGTCAACGTGCCCGGGATGGTCACCGAACTGAACTCGGACCATTTCAGCGACTTCCTCATCCACTTCGTCCACTGAATAAACCGGCGCAGATGGTGGTTGCTCCTCGCCTTTCCACGGAAATCGATTCTCCGCATCAAAGCTGTATTTCCCTCCTACTGGTTTTCCTTCTTCCATGAGCCAGCCCGTCTCCTTGCGAACCTTTCTATAGAATTTATCCATTCGAAACGGGGGCTCAATTCCCACGCTTGATTCAAACCACTCACGCTGGGTGAGCCAGCCGGGATGTGGATGCAGGATGACCTTCCCCTCTGCGACCAACGTCTCCACCGATTTGCGCAGGCTTCGCTCTGCATGCTCAAAGGATTCGATCACTCCAAAATCACCGAGGTGTTTGAGGGCATCACCAAAGGAACGGTCGGTTGATACAAAATGTACGGGAATGCCTTGAGCCTGAACTTCCAAGGCGAAGTGCCGCTGGTTTGAGAGCAAGAATGCTAATTTTTGTTGATGGAAGGGCTTGCTTCGCCCCTTGAGTGATGATTCAATCAAGATGACTCCCAATGATTCGTCTGCCCTCTCAAGAGATTCAAGAAAGGCAAGATTGAGTTGGTCGTAAGCTAACCAAACCCAGCGTTGGGCGTCCTTTGGCCCTACAGAGTTCACTTGAGATGCGAAAAATCCACGACCTTTGGAAGCATCCAACAGAACGGGTTGGCCTGTTTCCATGGGGTGAAATAACACCTTGAGAACATAAATGGGTGTTTTTTCTTCAGTAGTGAACCGTCAATTTTCTCGGTTCAAGCGTCTCTTCAATATGGGCCTTCATAGCCGCTGCTTCCATGACGGCCCCGCGTATGGTGGTCACGAAAGGAATGTTCAGTTCAACCGCAAGACGACGCATCATGTTACCGTCACGCACCGCACCACCAGAAACAGTTGGAACGTTGACAATGAAGGAGACCTTGCCTTGCCGCATGAGGTCGAGGGCGTCTGGGTGCTTGCCTTCTGCAATCCTGTAGACCGTTGTCACTGGGACCTCATGGCGACGTAATATGTCGGACGTACCACCCGTAGCATAGAGCGTGAAGCCCATGGCAACGAGGCTCTTTGCCACCGGCAGCAAGTTTTCCTTGTCCTCGTCCCGAACCGTCAGATAGGCACCGCCTTCTTTTGCCACGGGCACTTCAGTAGCGAGACGTGCTTTGAGGTAAGCCAAATCTGCTCGCTCATCCGAACCGTAGACTTCACCGGTCGATTTCATCTCTGGACCAGGTGCCGGGTCAAGCCCTCGTAACTTGATGAAGGGGAATACAGGAGCCTTCACACAGACTTGCCCGGAGGTGCGCCGAGGAATTTCTTGCTCTTTGAGTGGCTGGCCAATGGTGACCCTTGCGGCAATTCGTGCAAGAGGAAGCCCGGATGCTTTCGCAACGAAGGGCACGGTTCGAGAGGAACGGGGGTTGACCTCAAGGACATACAAATCATCACCCTGAATGGCAAATTGAATGTTAAAGCATCCTTTGATGTTCAGACCCAAACCGATGGTGCGTGTCTGTTCTGCCACTTTCTCAAGCATGGCTTCAGAAATGTTTTGGGTTGGAATAAAGCACGTTGAATCCCCTGAATGAATTCCTGCCTCCTCAAGGTGTTCCATGATCGCCCCCACCAATACGTCTTCACCATCAGCTGCAGCGTCAACGTCCAATTCTGTGGCGTGACCGAGGTATTCATCCACCAGCAGAGGTTTGTCAGGTGCCAGATAGGCTTCCCGCAAGTAGCCGTCGAGTTGTTGTTGATTGGAAAGTATCTCCATGCCGCGCCCGCCCAAAACATAGGATGGACGAATCAACACGGGGAAGCCGATGTGTTCAACCGCCGCACGCAAGTCATCTGCGCTGGTACCCGTAGCACCCCGAGGCATGCGAAGACCGTGCCGTTTTGCAAAGGCCTCAAAACGTTCTCGGTCACTGGCTTCGTCAATGGCATCGCAGGAAGAGCCCATGATGCTCAAATCAAGACCCTTGAGGGCTAAATCCGGCAATCTCGCTTCGAGCGGTAGAGCGAGGTTGATCGCTGTTTGACCACCAAATTGAAGCAAGATTCCATGGGCTTGCTCCCTAAGTAAAATTTCACTCACATACTCCAATGTGAGCGGGTCAAAGTACAAACGGTCGGAGGTATCGAAATCGGTTGAAACTGTTTCAGGATTGTTGTTGATCAAAATCGCATCCTTTCCGGCTTCTCGAATCGCCTTGACTGCGTGGACACAGCCGTAATCGAATTCAATACCCTGACCGATACGAATCGGGCCGCTACCAATCGCAACCAAACGTTCCTTGGTCCTCGATTCCAAATCGGGCAGGAGGTCAATGCCGAGGTCGCCATGAGGCTCGTATGTGGAGTAATAATAGGGCGTCTTTGCTGCAAATTCTGCCGCACAGGAATCGACCATTCGGTAACATGGATGCAGTTCAAGTTCGTGTCGGCGCTGCATGACCGCTCGCTCGGCTTGTGCTGGATTGAGGGATTTGAGACCTTCTGGAGGGAAACCAGCCAATGCATCAGCGATGTGTGCGTCCGAGAAACCGTGGCTCTTCCACAAACGCAGTTCATCAAGTCCCAGTTCAGTGGGCGAAACACCTCGCTCTACAATCGAACGCTCCATGTTGGCAAGGCGTTCAAAGCCGTAGAGGAACCATCGTGTGATGCGCGTAATCTCGTGCACCCTTTCGACCGTCCATTGCCGTCGGAAGGCCTCGATAAGGGCACCCATGCGCCGATCTGTGGCAATGGCCAACCATTCGATGAGGGTTGCATCTGGCAGAGATTCATGGGCACGTTGGCTCATGCCTTCGCCTTCGGATTCATCGGCACGAGTCAGTGGGCGTGGATGAGCGCAACCCTGTTCAAGCGACGCCCATGCTTTGAGGAATGCTTCCTCGAAATTACGTCCAATCGCCATGACCTCACCGGTTGACTTCATCGAGGTGCCGAGTGTCCTGTCCGCAGTCCTGAACTTGTCAAAGGGCCAACGAGGGATTTTGACAACGCAATAGTCCAACGTTGGCTCAAAAGCTGCAGTGGTGCCTTCACCCGTAATTGGATTGGGCAGTTCATCGAGGGTATAGCCTACGGCAATCTTTGCTGCCATGCGAGCGATGGGGTATCCTGTTGCTTTGGAGGCAAGGGCGGACGAGCGAGATACCCGAGGATTCACTTCAATCACCCGTATTTCGCCAGTGAATTGATTGAATGCGAATTGTACGTTGCATCCACCTTTGATGTTCAAAGCCCGAATGAGGGCAAGCGCTTGGTTTCTCAGTCGTTGATGGTCTGCATCGCTGAAGGATTGAAGGGGAGCGACAACGGTGGATTCACCCGTGTGAACGCCCATTGGGTCAATGTTCTCCATCGTGCACACGATGGTTGCATTGTCGGCTTCATCACGCATGACTTCGTACTCCAATTCCTGCCATCCGAGAATCGATTCTTCGATCAACACTTGGGAAATGCGAGAATTACGAAGGCCGAGTCGAGAGATTTCAACCAATTCACCCATGTCTCGTGCCGTTCCACCACCAAGACCTCCAAGGGTGAACGCGGGACGAATCAGAATGGGCCAACTGCCGATGGATTCAGCGGCTGCGATGACTTCATCGATGGTGTGGCAAGCTACAGCCTGGCTGATGGGCAGGTTGATGGATTCACAGACCTTGTTGAACAATTCACGGTCTTCGGCTTTGTCAATGGCCTCGAGGTCTGAGCCAATCAATTCTACCTTCATACGCTCCAAGGTACCATTGTGCGAGAGTTCACTGGCGATATTCAAAGCCGTTTGACCGCCCATGCCTGCCAACAGAGCACAAGGACGTTCTTTCTCAATGATACGAGCAATGGTATCTGGCAGAAGAGGTTCAATGTAGACCACGTCAGCCATCTCGGGGTCATTTTGAATGGTTGCGGGGTTCGAGTTGACCAAGATAACACGGTAGCCATCCTCTCGAAGCGCACGCACTGCTTGGGAGCCAGAGAAGTCAAACTCTGCAGCCTGACCAATTTTAATCGGCCCACTGCCCAAGACCATGATGGTTTCCAAGTCATCCCGTCGAGGCATCAGGATTCACCTCCGAGATGGTCATCGACGATGGCTCGGAATCGATAAAAGAGCGAAGCAGCATCGTGTGGACCAGGACATGCTTCAGGGTGGAATTGAACGGTAAAGCAAGGCTTTCCAATAACGTCCAGACCCTCAACTGTGCCGTCGTTCGCGTTGATGTAGCGTACTTCGACCTCTGCTCCGTGTTGGTTGGTGACCGGGGGTGAGGTTGCACCAGTTGGATGGGCTGCAAGCATTCCATCTTTTGGATGAGCAACTGCAAAACCGTGGTTTTGGCTGGTGATGGCAACGGTTTGGTCTTGCAGGTCGACAACGGGTTGATTGGCGCCACGGTGGCCGTAGCGCATTTTGTAGGTCTGCAAACCAGAGGCCAAGCCCATCAACTGATGACCAAGACAGATGCCCATTACAGGGAGACCATCTGCAACCGCTTGTGCCAAGGTATTGCGAGCCGAGGTTGCCTTGCCAAGGTGGGCAGGGTCACCTGGACCGTTGCTGCAGAAAAGGGCGTCAATGGCGTGCTCTTCCCGGAGTGCTTGGTAGCTGACATCGGGTGGACACCAAACCACTTCAAAGACCATGCAGAGCTGCCGTAAAATATTGTACTTGACGCCACAGTCAAGGACACCAAGTCGTGGTTTCTTCCCGCCCAATTCATCGGTAGCACCTTCGTTGAGGATGACTGCTTCGTCAATGGAAACTTCGTCGACTAAATCTTCGAGTTCCGGTGAGGTGAGGTGTTCGAGTTCTTTGCGAAGCATTGCTTCTTGGTTCAAGGGGCCAAAGACACAGAGCACCGTACCGAGTTCACGAACACGGCGAGTGATGGCTCTCGTGTCGATGTTTTGGATGCCAGGAATTCCATGGAGGCGAAGTAATTCATCAACCGTCCCGACTGAATGCCGATGGTCTGGTTGATGCATGGCGTGACGAACAACGACTCCTTTTGGCCACACCTTGCGAGATTCCGAAGCACCTGCGTGGACACCATAATTTCCGATCAGTGGATAGGTAAAGGTCAGGACTTGTCCAGCGAAGGAAGGGTCTGTCAATGATTCTTGATAGCCCATCATGCCGGTGGTAAAGACCAATTCACCCGAACCATGGCGTTGAGCACCAAATAACTCACCAAGATAGCGACCTCCGTCTGCTGTGAGCAGGACTCCCGGTCCACTGGCTCCAGCAGGAATTTCAACACCGTTTGCCAAACCGTCAGCAGCATCCGAAATGGACAATGGATGGGGATTGTAGAGGCGATGGGTCGCAGGCAATGACCGCGTATTCGCGCTTTCGCCCCCTAACATCACATTTTGTCGTCAAAGGCCCCCCATAATGATTGGGTGCGGTATGGCTTGGAAAAATTCAGAATGAAAGTAGGAGATTAAAACAAAAAATAAGGCTTATGAGGGCGAGTAAACAATTGATTACTCTTCTTCGAGCCGCTGTTTGTCGATGACTGACTTTCCTCGAGCGGAAGGCTCGATAATCAAGCGTGCATCTGGGAAGTGTCGCTCACTTCCTCCCTCACCAAACCAGGCCTCCATGAAGAGGGCGAGAGCCGCAACCTCTGAATGTGGTTGGTTGCCGACTGCAACGTTGTATTGTGCGTGCTGAAAAACATCACCTGGCACTTTCGCACCACCGACAACAAGAACAACAGGACGGTCCCGACGGATACGAGGAATCACCTCTCGGTAGGGTTCACCATACATGGTCAGATGGACGGCAACACCCGGTTCACCATCACCTGCATCTTCTTCCACAAAACGCTTCAACCATCCCATGGACCCCTTGATGTATTCACATTCCATTGAGCCACCAAAGCGTTGATTCACTGATTCAACATTGGAAAAGAGGTCGGAATCTTCGTCTCCTGCCAAGAGAAAGCGATCTGCTCCAAGAGCACGTGAAACCAAGGCAAGATGAGTTGTAATCCTTGGATCTCGCCCTTTGCGGTAGCCGAGCCTTAGAACACTCAGCGGGGAAGCGGTCATGGTCATCCCACCAGCAAAGCCCTCAAGAGGATAGCGCCTAATCTTGGGAGGCTGATGTTGACGACATCTCATGGACGCTATCACCGCGTCCTGTGAAATCAATTCCGTTGGAATCGAGGAATTTAATCAACCAGTTCAACAACAAGGCATTGACGAGTTGATTGGAACCAACCGACATGCCACCCCAAAGTATGCCCAATCGCACTGAACGCCACATGCCTTCTTCAAAGGTCAGGAAATCAGTGAGAAACATCGATGCAACGAGAGGCTCAGCAACATAGAGGCCGGCGAGGATTAACATCCCACCAGCAGCAGACGAGGGCAATATCTTGCCAACGTCACGGCTGAATTCAGTTAAAATCGCTGAGACCAATGAAAGCCCCATCACGGCGAGAGCAACTTCACCGAAATCAAGATTGAAAAAGACCGAAACTCCTTCGGTCATGTTGTCGCCATCAACTCCGATGAAAAGCCACCAAATCACCACCATCAGCGTGATGAGCATGCCACCAAGTTTTGATTGACGGGCTGCTTTGTTGTAAAGGTCCTGCTGATTTCGAGGTTTTAGGCGTTCAATAATGCGTTCAGCAAACTCAAGGTCTGCTGAATTAGCATTCGGTATCCCCGAAAGTACACCCTCTGCAGGTGATTCTTCCATTGCGACACCTTCCGTCATACGATGCCCTTCCTTGTCACATCTTATGAAACCTGCCGAACTGGGGGGCTTGATGAGCGTTGACTTTTCACCCCTAGCAGCGCGCCGTGACGCTATTATTGCAGGGCTTCATGCTTTGTCTCCAACCCCTCACCTCATGGGAATCCTCAACGCAACCGACGATTCCTTTTTTGCCGGCAGTCGGCATCATGATTCCGCTGCCGTTGAGCTGGGGATTCAAATGTGGAAAGATGGGGCTACGTGGGTCGATGTCGGAGGAGAATCAACTCGCCCTGGCGCGCTCCCCGTCACGATTGAAGAAGAGATTGCACGTGTAATTCCCGTGATTGAAGGATTGAGGGAAGCCAACTCGCAAGGACTGATCTCCATCGATACGCGTCATACAGATGTCGCTCGGGCTGCACTTCTGGCGGGAGCTGACCTCATCAACGATGTTTCGGGGCTTCGCGACCCAAGTATGCTCGACTTGGTTGTTGAAAGTGGGTGCGGAGTTTGCATCATGCACATGCAGGGTGAACCGGGCAACATGCAGAAGAATCCAACCTACCTGAATTGTGTCGAAGACGTTCAAGCCTATCTTGCGAAGCGACTCGAGGAATTGATCGAACGTGGCCACGACCCGAGATTGGTGTGTCTCGACCCTGGAATTGGATTTGGAAAGACACATCAAGATAACATCGACTTGTTAGAGGCAGGTCGGAACATGGTTGCCAACGAGCATGCAGGCCTTCTTTGGGGGGTCTCGAGAAAAAGCCTCATCGGACACCTTGCACAACAAGAGGATGCGAAGAACCGCTTAGCAGGAACCCTTGGTATTGCTGCCGTTGCCCGTTCAAAAGGAATTGATGTCCTACGGGTTCATGACGTTCGTGAACATGCAGACCTGTTCGCCTCAATGAGTCCATTTTCACGAAAAGCCGATACCACCGAGTAAGATCAGTGGCGCTACCCAAGCGCCCGCCATGGACCCGAGATTGGTGAGGGCGGTCACGAGGAGAACTTTTCCTGCTGGGTTTTTCCAGAAGGATGAAAATTCATCAAGTTTCAAAAATTGCTGCAAGTCATCTGCGGTTGGTTCAGCGACCTTCAATTGAACATAACCTGCGAACCAACCTGCGGCAAGGGCTGGATTGAGTGAGGTGATGGGAGAGGCCAAAGCCGCCGTGAGGACTGCAAATGGATGGCCTCGGGCGATGATGCATGCAAGAGCAGCACATACGGCATTGGCAAGTGTCCAAACGGTGAAAAATTCAACCCAATCCACGCCTTCACTCGTTGAGATAAATGCCGCAAGAACACCGATCATCACCAAGGGGAAGGCCCATGGAAGGAACTTGCGAATTGTTGATGTCGAGGGCAACGTGCTGAGGCCGTTCAAATCTATAGATGCGGGTTCTTCGGATAATTTCTTGGCCACACCATCAAGATGACCGGCCCCTAATACTGCAAGAATTTTCTTTTCTCCATCGAGATTTGAAAGGCGTCCTGCAATGTAACTATCACGTTCATCGATGAGGACTTCACCCGCACCTGGCGAGAACCCCTTCAGTTCTTGCATCATCGATGAAAGCAGATCCGTATCCTGCAGAAGGGCGTTAATATCGATGTCTTCATCCTCTTCATCATCCTCAAGGAGTGAATTCAGCAAACTCCATTTTTCACGCAGTCTCATCCGTTTCCATGCCCGACGCAAGGTGACTTGGATGTCACGATCAACCAAGGCAATTTCGCAACCCGCAGCCTGACCAACTTGAACTGCTGCGAGTAATTCGGCACCGGGCTGCTGGCCTTCATCGAGGCCGAGTTTACGCTGTTCAGCCGACAGCATTGACTGGAGGAGTACCATTGGAGCCTTGCCTTCTTTGATGACTTTCAGCAGACCCTCTTTGTCCAAACGTCGGTCACTCACGAGTGTGTCATAGCGACCCTGGCAGAGTTCTACCGCAACGATATCGGGCTGATAGGTTTCAATGTGGTGCTGAACGGCTTCAACGGAGGATGTGGCAACGTGAGCCGTCCCGAGCAAACGAAGTCGTCCGCTGACATCAACAGTTGGGGCATCACTCATTCCATCACCCATGGCTTAGTGAAGCCAAGTTCACGTTGCTGTCTTAGAAGGTGATTTGGACGTTCTCGCGCTTGTGTGCTGCAACTTCCCAAAGGTCCTTGCGTTCACATCCTTTGATACCAGCAACGATGTTGGAGGGAATCATCTGGATTGCCTTGTTGTAGTTGGTGGCAGCAGCGTTGTAGAATTCACGTCGGTCAGCGATTTGGTTTTCCAAGGAAACCAATTCATTTTGAAGGTTCAAAAAGTTGGTATTGGCTTTCAAATCGGGGTATTGCTCAGCGACCATGTTGATACGAGGAATCATGCCTGCAAGCAGACCTTCAGCAGCTGCGACACCCTTGACGTCGCCTTGAGCGAGACACCCAGCGGCAGTATTTCGAGCTTGGGCGAATTGGTCAAAGATACCAGCCTCGTGCTCGGCGTAACCTTTGACGATGTTAACAAGATTTGGAATCATGTCGTAACGTTGTTCGAGCAAGACGTTGATGTCTGCCCAAGATTTGACGGCGTTTTCATCAAGACGGATGAAACGATTCCAGGTTGTAAAGAACCATATCACAAGGATAAGGGCGAGTACTGAGGCAATGGCAAGGATGACTATCGTGGCGGTATCCATGATTTCCCCGCTGCATACTAGTTCATGAATGCTTCTACCCAAATCGGAGGGTTTTTTCAGGCAAGATGATGAAGTATGTCCACCACCCTTCACACATCAAAGAGCATCCAATGTGGTGAAGAGAAGGGGATGAGATGTTCGAAAGCGGCCTCCTCATCATTGGTATCTTCGCCATTGCATTCACCTTTGCGCCCGTCGGGATGGGTGGAGGTATGCTCTTCGTCCCCTTGCTTCATTATGGAGCCGATTGGCCCATCGACGGGACCTTGTTGGCTGTCTCATTGGGCTTAACCGCCGTTGTGAGTTACGGCAGCGGCCTTGCCCATCGTCGTGAAGGACACCACGATGATGCCGCTATTCGCTCTGGCCTCAACGGAGCAGTTCCAGGAGCCATCTTAGGGGTGGGAATTGTTGTGATGCTTGGCAATAACCTTGACCCGGTGTTCAAGATTGTTTCCGTTATTATGCTCGCCTGGGCTGCAGTGAAAACTCAACGCAAGATGGCTACATTGCGCACGACAAAGGACGAAGAAGCAGAGGAGGTTGATGGCATCGTCAATCAACTGGCCCTTCGGGTCGGGACTGGCATAGGTGGTCTGCTGTCCTCTGTTCTCGCCATCGGCGCTGGCGTCATCTATGTGCCTGTCTTGCAGCAGATTGGCCGACTTCAAACACGCAAAGCCATTGGATCAAGTTTGCATCTCATGATGGTCGTGGTTCCAGTTGCGATTGTCACCCATCTAATCTTTCTTTCAGCAAGTGAATGGCAAGCCTTGCGCGACCAGATGGTACTCGTGCTTCTTCTCCCGCTTGCTGCCTACGTGGGCTCTACGATGGGCGCACGTTTTGGATTGAAGTACATGAGCCAAATCAGTATCATGCGTGTCTTCTTAGCACTGGTTGTCATAACTTTCCTGCGTTATGTCTTGGACCTGATTGGAACACTCAGTTGAGTGATTCAATGACCATGGCAATACCTTGACCGCCACCGATACAAGCAGTAGCGACACCGTAACGACCGCCGCATCGCTTCAATTCGTGAGCGAGGGTGAGCACGAGGCGTGTCCCCGTCGCCGCAAGTGGATGACCAAGACCAACTGCACCGCCGTTGACATTGACCTTCTCGACGTCAAGACCGAGGTCCTTCATGCAAGCGACTGCTTGTCCGGCAAAGGCTTCGTTGATTTCCCATCGATCGATATCGTCAACCGTTAGGCCTGCCTTCTCAAGGGCCTTTCGGGATGAGGGCACTGGGCCGTAGGACATGATGGCTGGTTCAAGACCAACAATACCCCAAGAAACAATGCGGGCAAGAGCATCATCTCCGTCCTCATTGGCTTGAGAGGCTGACTTGATGACGACCGCAGCAGCTCCGTCAACGACGCCAGAAGCATTTCCTGCTGTAACAAAGGATTCGGGGCCAAAAGCGGTGGGCAATGTTGCCAGGCTTTCCTCGGTCGTACCACGAACGACGTGGTCCTCGTCTTTGTGAGTGAGGACGGTGTCGCCTCGACGAGAGGAAATGGTGACCGGAACAACCTCGTTCTCGAAGAGATTTTGTTCAATGGATTGTGTTACGCGAGCATGAGAAAGTGCAGCAAATGCATCAATTTCTTCACGTGTGACTCCCTTTCGTCGGCAGAGTTCGTCCGAGGTTTGGGCCATAAACAGCCCGCAAGTCATGTCCTGTAGGTTGGTCATCATGTAATCCTCAACCTTTGGAGCACGGCCGAGTTTCCATCCGTCCCTTCCACCCCGAAGGATGTGTGGGGCTTGCGAAAGGTTCTCCATGCCACCTGAAACAACGGTTTTGGCCTCACCGAGCATGATCATCTGAGCACCGCTTACGATGGACTGAATACCGGAACCACAAATTCGAGAGAGGGTAAGCATGGGGACTTCTTGAGGAATTCCTCCTTTGAGTCCAGCATGACGAGCGCCGTAAATGGATTGAGAGCATGTCTGAAGAGCGTAGCCCATGACGACATGGTCCACCGATTCAGGGGCAGTTCCTGTTTTTTCAAGCGCTCCTTGAATTGCAATGGCGCCCAAGTCTTGGGCACTCACCGTTTTGAGCGCACCTCCGACCTTGCCGTCACCACGCTTGCCGCCACTCCATTCGCAAAACGGTGTACGTGCACCGCCAACAATCACAACATCTTCGCTCATGAATCGGCCCAATCAATCGAGGGGTAAGAACATCACTCTTCACGACCAAGAGCGGAGATGATGTCAACCAAACAATTTGCTGTTGTCGAGGCCGTTGTTTGATACCATGAGCGGAATGGCAACGATAAGAGCACAGAAGCCGCCACAGAAAGCGACAAAGAAGAGGCCCACACCTTGAACGAGGCTGTTATTCTCCATCAACAGATCATATTCCTCTTCGGTCAATTCTCCAGTTTCTAGCATTTCATCATAGATGGTGTCAACCATTGATAGTTGAATGCCCCCTGCAATCGTGCCAACAAAAATAGCAATAAAAAGCAAAAGAATGCCTCTTCGTTCGTAACGAGTTAACATCACACCACCAACAATGGTGGCGATGCCCACGCCAAGCGCTACAAGGTCAAGGGCCAAGAAAAGAATCTGTGAAGACGCCATACCCATTGAGGTGAACATGTTCCAGCCTGCGCTACCAATTCCAATTATACCGTAAATGATGACGAGGACACCTACGACTTTTGCAGCGCCCGAAGGTGTTCCCTGCAAGTATATCATCTGCCCGGGAGGTAATTCGGTTGTCCCGGTGAGCATCGGTCCAAAATCGGTTGGAGCACCGGTCATTGGGATTGGTTCAGGCGAAGAGTGACCCAACTCACCCACAAATACTGGTTGAATTTGAGGCGATTCAGAATCGTCTTTCGCTTCATTCTCTGAAGGTATGTCATCCCAAGGAGTACCTGCTTCCATGATAACTCATAGAACCGCCCCTTTATGATTGTTTATTGTTGTCCACAGCAAGGGTCGTGTTCTTGAAGAAGGGGTGCTTGCATCAAGGTGAGGGGACTGATCCATGAACATCCTTGTGGTTTTCAAGAAGAATTTCGAAGAGGTCCACGATGCTGGCCTGCATTCTCTTCGTTCAATCCTCCATCGTGCATGCGGGGAGGAACATCGGGTTGACTTCCGCCCGCGAGAGCACGTTCGGCGAGCCGATTTCATCGCCCGTGATTTGGTGATCATTTTTGGAGGCGATGGAACCTTGACATCACTCTCCCACAACATTGACGCTGCTACGCCAGTGATGGGTGTCAATTCCCATCCACGCAGTGACTACCCCGATGGCAGCTATGGATTCTACATGGATTCCTCCATGCTGACTTTTGAAGATGACTTCCAATCGGTTTTGAATGGAAAAGCCATCGTGAATGAATTGCCTCGTCTTCAAGCGGTGATCGATTCTACATCAGGCAATCGGTTCACAACAGATCCTGCCATGAACGACCTTCTGATCGCCAATACCCACCAATACGCTCCGAGTAAGTACCACCTTCGCCGAGGTGAGCAGCAATGCCATCAACAAAGCAGTGGCTTGTTGTTTTCGACCTGGCTCGGCCAGGGTGCATGGTTGCGCAATGCAATGAGTTCTGAAGAATTTAATGAGTTGTACAAACGGGCAAGTAGTGACCGCTCAGCGGACCATTACTTCGTTCTCGCCAGGGATCTTTCACCACAACAACGCAACGAGACACCATGGTCTTGGGCGGACTGGACAGCAGAATCAACGACCATCACTTCAGACATGCATCGTGGCTACGTGGTTCCCGATGGTTGGGACGAAGTCCATTTTAATCGAGGTGCAACCATCACCGTTAATGCTGATGCGCCCAAACTGATTCTCCTTACGTTTCGAACAACAATAGAGGAAAAATTACAGGCGATGATTTGATCCATTTTCAAACGGCTGAAAACCGTGCGATGATGACAATGAAGGCCAGAATTTGGAGCAGGAAGGCATTCATGACCTTTTCACCTTCAGGGTGGCCCGCTTGCTGAACTCCGATATCTGTCTGGAAGACGAGAGAAAAAATGCCAACAACTGCAAGTGGCATGAAGCACATCATTGCATAGGCTGGAAAAAGGAAAGCAATCACCATCCCAAGGATGGCGGAGCGTCGCCAAAAGACAGCATGAATTGGCGTATAGGTTGCAATGTACTGATTTCTATCAATTCGAACTGTTTTCGTACCTGCATCGGGCGCTGAAAAATGGTGGTGATGGACGACTGTATGAGCGTTCACATCACCCATGACAACGCTGTCTTGAATACGTAAGGACTCGCTGGGGCTTTTGTCCATTCAGAGTGCCTCATAAAGCCGAAGGTGCTTCAGAATATGAGCATTCCTTCGGTGTAAAAAATAAACTAGGCGATCGATAAAAAAAGGGTTGGAGACTGGGGTTCTTGCGAACCCCAGCCTCCGGTTTCTTAGGAGGTGATCCATCTGCAGGTTCCCCTACAGATACCTTGTTACGACTTAACCCTCCTTGTCGAAGGCAGGCTCGAATACGCCATAAAGCGCAGCCTCACCCACCCCCAACTAAGATGGTTTGACGGGCGGTGTGTGCAAGGAGCAGGGGCATATTCACCGTGCTATATTGAAACACGATTACTAC
>JAURAI010000014.1 GCA_030829545.1 Candidatus Poseidonia sp.
ACACGGGAGTATAGTATAGCTTGGTAGTATCGCGGGCTCCAGTTGCACAGGAATGACGACGAGTGGGTTTGCTGAAAGTTGATGACCAACTGGAGCGCCGACCTGTTGCAATCCTGCAGACTGCCCATCTGATGCGCAGTTTCAGAAGAAATCCGCTGGGGGGGGTTCAAATCCCTCTGCTCCCACTTCAATTCACAACCATGAGCAATCTTGATGCCATGTTGACTTTTGACCGTCCATGAGGGAAGCGTATGAGGAAGTTGTTGGCCTTTGTTTTGATGGCACTTTTGATGGGTCCCGTCACGGGAAGTTTGGTTGCTACCTCAGAACCGATTGAATGGACACCTGTCGATGATTCACGCTTTCAATGGGTGCCTGCAGGATACAGCGAGACAGTCCCCCTGCAAGCCACAGGCGAGTGGGTCGGCGATGAAACGCCTTGGTGGGAGCGAACGACCTTGGATCTCAACCGAAACGGTGTTCATGACAGTCTTGAGACCCTCATCGGTACGACGGGAATCGGTCTTTCCTACAGCGGTGAAGTCACCTCACACCATCTCAATCAACTCGAGCGCTTGGGCCTGACCGTCGTTGACGTCATTGAAGCAGTTGACGCCGTGCTCCTCGGGGAGGTCAACACCTCATTGCTTGACGACCTGGTTGCTCTTGACGATGTTGTCATGGTCGAACGCTACGGGCAGATTGTCCTCTACGGCGATATCCAAACGCCTGCTGTAAAAGCCCGTAACTCCAGTCTTTACCCCGTTGGTGCTTGGGACCTCGGCGTGTCAGGCGCCAATGTCAATGTGGCAATGGTCGACACGGGCGTTGACAACGAACATCCGGGTCTCAACGAGAAATTCATCGCTGGTTACGACGCAGTTTGCTATCTTCATACCGACCCGTCCTGCACCGCAGGAGGGGCGCGAGAGACCGACGGAACCTACGACCCAGATGACGGCAACCAACATGGCACGGCGTGCATGGGCATGGCGGCGGCTACAGGCATTGATGCGAGTGGTGCACAGACCGACTTCTACGGTTCAGCACCTGATGCAGACCTCATCGACGTCCGTATTGGCACGGATGCGGGGGCAGGACCCTTTGAAAATTACATCCTTGAACAGGAATTCTATGAATCGGCCATGAACGGTATTCAATGGATTATTGACAATAAAGACACGGCTTGGCAAGGTGCGGATGAAGAAAGCTACGGCATTGACATCATTTCCCTTTCTTGGGGGATCACATCTCACGAAGGTGGCGGTTCTGATGGTGAGGACATGCACAGCCGCATTCTCAACGATGCTATGGAAGAAGGTGTTGTGGTCAGCGTTGCAGCAGGCAATGACGGGCCCGATAACGACGGACTTTCTGGCATGGGGTCTTCTAGCCTCTCCATCACGGTAGGCGCAACCGATGACAAGAACACCATTGACCGAGATGATGATACCGTTGCATCCTACTCTTCCCGTGGTCCACGACGAGACAACGGAGACGGCAACCCCTTGAACGAACTCAAGCCTGAACTGTCTGCTCCAGGCACCAACATCGTACAGGCAGAAGGGTGCGTGACCTCGGGAAGTTGCATCAATCTCATCGGTGGGTCTGCCGCAGACAACGGTTACACCGGGCGCGGTTCAGGGACCTCCTATGCGACTCCGGCCGTTACCGGTATCATCGCCTTGATGATCGAAGCAAATCCTGACCTTTCTCCCGCGGAGATGAAGGAGATTTTGAAATTGACAGCAGAGCGTCGAGGTGAACCCTCAGCACCCGACGTTGATCCATTTTGGAACCGTGACTTTGGCTGGGGTATGGCAGATGCTTACGAGGCAGTCAAGCTGTCCATGCATCTGCGTGATGAGAATTTGACGGGCCTGATCGACGTCTCGTCTCAAGTCCACATCACCAATGCATCGATGAACGAAACGTCAGGATTGTACGAAGTTCGTGGTATCGCATGGGGCCAAGAAGGAAGCATTGCCTCAGTCGAAGGGCGATTTGGTGACGGTGCATGGATGGAAGCCAGTTACGAGGTGGTCGAAGGTGGTCTTGCTGCCCTTGAACGGTTTGAATGGATGATGGCCTTTGACGTTGACCAACTTGCCAAAGGAAATCAAACGCTTGAAATCCGAGGTCTCAATCAGCAGGGTTCACCCTCACTCTCCGTGTTCACGACCGTGACGGGTACGGGCCTTTCCGTGGATGATGCTGGTGGATTCTCCCCACAATCCTTGCTGGTAGTCGCTGGGGTTCTCGTGTTCATCATTCTGCTCGGCTTCATGTTCAATTCTCGTGCGGACCAACCCCTTCTTCTGGTGGCCGCTGACGGATTGAACAACAACAGCGACGGTATTCTTGTGGCGGAATTGATTGATGACCCTCCTGCCAAGGAAACAGAATCCAAAAACGGCACCTCATAACTGCATTGAAATGCAATGCGCCGTTGGCGATGGACATGCGCACCTACAGTGACCGGGCTCTTGCCATCCAGCCTACGGGCGTTCGCAAGATGTTTGACCTCGCGGGTGATGACGTGATTTCCTTTGGCTTGGGTGAGCCAGATTTTCAACCACCAGCCATTGCTATTGAGGCATTTCATCAAGCCATGCTCGACGGGCGAAACAAGTACACGACGACGGCTGGCTTACCGGCCTTGCGTCAAAAGATCGCTTCCTCATGGAAGCATTATCAAACGGGAATGGACGAACAAAATGTCTGCATGACCATGTCGGGGACCAATGCCTTGCTCAATCTCTTCATGACCTTGGTGAATCCTGGCGATAACGTTCTCTTGCCCGAACCGTATTTTCCTCTTTACGGGCCAGATGCTACCTTGGTTGGCGGAGAAGCCCGTTATTACCCGTGCTTATTTGAAGATGAATTCATCCCGTCCATTGAATCCCTTGAGTCCATTGTTGACGAGAATACAGTGGCGATTATCTACAATTTTCCAAGTAATCCGACGGGCGGCATGCTCACCCCAGCGCAACGAGACGAATTGTTGGACTTCGCCAAGCGACACGACCTCTGGATTATCTCTGACGAAGTCTATGACCGAATCGTCTTCGATGAAGAGCACGTGTCCTTCATGGGCACAGGTTACGAGAAAATTATGGTGGTCAATTCCTTTTCCAAAACCTTCGCCATGACCGGTTGGCGAATCGGATACATCATTTCCACCAATGTAGAAGCCATGAAGCAGGTCATCAAAATTCAGTATTATATTTCAGCATGTTCCAACGATGCAATGCAATATGCCGTGCTTGAAGCGATGGAGAAGGCCAACGATTATCCCGACATGATGGCGAAGGAATTTCAGCAACGCTGCAACCTCATCGTCGACCGATTAAACGCAATGCCCGGTGTTCAATGCCATCGCCCTAAGGGTTCAATTTACGTCTTTCCAAAGGTCGATGTTGAAGGCATGACCTCTGAGGAAGTTGCACTTGAATTGCTCAAAGATGGGGTATTGTGTTCTCCTGGTAACGCCTTCGGCCCGTCTGGTGAAGGGCATCTCCGATTTGCCTATACCATCAGTCAAGCCGATATCTCTCGGGGCATGGACAAGGTGGAGCAAACCCTCAAGCGTCTCCAACAAGGCTGAGATGGTATCCATGACGCTGGTAACGAATGTTGTACTCTTCAGCGTCGGAGCCATGATTGGGCACATGGGTCCACGTTTGCCCACGCTTTTCATGACCCGTGCAAAAGGGTTCAATGTGCGCTTTGAACCTCATCCTGATCCCGTGAGCCTTTCTCCGTACTTGACGCAACGCGTCTTGCACCTGCGTACTTTCTATTGGTTGAGTTTGGTTCTTGCAGCCATCATTTTGCTCTTTGGAGCCGTCAGCCTTCGTTGGGGTTCAGCCTCCTTTGGATTCGGACTTTGGTTGGCCGCTTCATGGTTGGTTCTTTCACGCATTCAAGGCTTCCTTGGTGGTCGTTCTGCTCCTTGGAGCAAAGCCATGGCGATCGAATTACAACTCATCATGAACCGTGCATCCGGGCAGCAAGCCTGCTGTGCAATGCCAATTCCCGTGTGGCATCTTCAGGCCGTTCAGTGCCGTCATTGCACGACGGTTCTCGCTCCGTTGGCTCGCCCCGACCTTGGCCGTCCGAGAAGTGATGGTCGTCTGCGTGGCTTCCTTCGCATGATGATCACCGATGGCTATCCCTTGGCAGAACCGCTGAAGGTTGACTCAACATCTGAAGAATAGCATTCCACACCTGTCGGCGAGGGCAACCTTTGAGGTCAGCACGGATTGGCTGAGTGCTATGGGGGGGCGCTCGGCCGTGGGTTCATTGGCAGCACGCCTCGGATTGACGGCTCAATTGCTCGGTCAGATATTTGTTACACCGCTGGCAGCCTTCGCACTCACCTATCTCCTCGGATTCTCAGTGGGCGGAGGGGATTTCAGTATCAGCGTTGAGATTGAGATGATTCCTTGGATTGGGATGGCATCGTTGCTCTACGGCATGATCGCCCTGATTCTGGCTTTGAGCATGGGCGGCTTTACGCCACTGAGCGTTGTTGAGCGAGGTGGATGGCGCTTGGCCCTCGGCCTTACTCGAAACCCAAAAAGCTCAGCACACCGCTTCATCGCAAGGAAGCGCTATGCTTCCTCGGCTCACGGACGACTTTCACTTTTGGTTCACGACCGACACGATGCAGGTCATGCCCTGTGGACGATTCGCGGCTCTTTGGTATTGTTAGCCATCCCCTTCCAGGTACTTCTTGCCACCATTCCACTGACGCTTGTTCTTCTCTTTCCAGAAGGTGTAGTTCATCAAAATCGGCAATTGGAAATGGCGCTGCTGCTCTACTGTATCTGTCTATATTTCTCCATCCGATTCTTTCCTGCCATCGCCCGCCATTACATCACCTTGGCGTCCATCGGAAGAAAACTGCTGGGCAATACCCTTCGTATCTCGTGGGTTTTTCCGGTCTTCTTGTTGTGGTCAATGGGACAACTTTCCACCTACATTGTCCAGCAGGTATTGGGCGAAGATATGGCGCTCAATATCGCCTTTGAGAAACAATTCTTCGAATCGATGATCTCTGCAAGTGCCACCCCAGAGAGTTCCTTCCTGAATCTCCTGACCGCTCTTGCAGTTATGCCAATGGCCGCCTTCACAACCCTCGCAGTCCTTGGCGGCGGGGCAGGTGCTCCACCTTCGTGGATGCGTCCATCCGAAGAAGGCTCCAATCGCGATGAATTGCAGGGTCAGGTGGAAACGCTTTCCAACACCGTCAACCGCCTCGCTGCAGAGGCCCAAACCCCTCCGCGTACTGCACGTCACACGCCTTCAATCGTTCAGCAGGTGTACGTTCCAGTCATCACACCTGTCGCATCTGTTCAACACCCATCGAACCAAAGTGAAGCACCGCCCATGCAGCAGGCTACCGCATCGATGGTCGATGGCCTGGATTTTGAGGGTATTTCAGCCACAAATCATGGCGAACTTCAACCTGAAGTGCCACCGATTCAGCCCGCTCATGACGAACCTGTCATCCGAGGCTTTGACCTGAGCGATGACGCTTCTTGAGCCCAGTTTTCCGCCAAATAGAGCGAACCAACGAAAGGCGACCTTCTTATGCTCCATCCACTTCGGGATATTTGCTGATGTCCATGCGCCGTATGATGCCCTTTACCATCGTCTTGCTGTTGCTATTCCAAACCATTGCTGTGAACTTTGTCGTTCCGGCTGAGGCTGCGTCAGGTCGTGGTGGTACAAATGACGACTATACGGTCAAGAGCATCACCGTTGGAAACTCGTCTGCTCCTGCCTCACAATGGGTTCAATCTGACGGCACCGTTGTGGATTACATCTTCATCGACCAGACCGTCGAGGTCACCATCTCCGTTCAACGGTTTGGAGGGTCTGCCATTCCCGATGAGGCACCTGTCGCTCTGGACATCGTCCACCCCATTGGCTTCGTCATGGAGTCATTCAACTTCTTCACCAACCCTCTCACCGGCGGGCAAAGTTACAACCACATTGTAGAATGGACGCCTACTGCCGCTCACTCTGTCCTCAACACAACCACCAACGACCTCTCGGGAGGATTGATTCTCCGGGCTACCGTCAACTTTGATGACGATGACAAAAACACCAACGATCAGCGTGAAAAGACCCTACCTGTCGCCATTGCAGCCAATGCTATGGAAGATTGGAGCGCAACCCTTGGGCCACAATTCATCTCGGGCAAGTACCCAGCTGACGGTGGAGATGCAGAATCCACAGGCTCGTGGCAAACCGATGCAACGACCAGCGCCAACGGTGCCAAGCATTGGCGCCATTCATCTGCTGGTAGCAATTATCCTTCAAACGCAGAAGCCACTCGTTTGGTTCATGCCCGATACATGAGCGGCAATTCCTGCGACACGGATGCAGCCGACACCGGCCTGACCCTCGTCTATCAGGCCTATATTTGCCGCATTGCGTTCTACTCCAATGAATTTGTGTCCAGCCAATTCCACCTTCAAGCATGGGGTTCAATGGAAGCAGGCGACTCCGTCTCAATGGAACTTTGGCGAGGCTCTGGGAACATCAACGACCCCTACGAATCCATTTCTTGGGACATCGCTCAGGGCAACCCCAGTGCTGCACCTGGACAATGGACGAACCTTTCATGGGACCCTCAACAGACCTGGTTGGAGATTCCAAACCTCGGTAATCCCGAAGTCTTCCTCGGTGGCAACTCATACACCTTTAGCCTCCTGTTCACCTCGGACAGCAGCGTTGCAGGTGAGGGAATGCGCGTGGATGACTTTGTCCACTTTGGTGTCAGCCGAGTGACCGATTATACCCTCGACCTTCAATGCGACAATTCGCTGAACGGCTACACCGTTGCGCCCAACCAAATGGCACCTCTTTACTGCACATTGACCAACGACGGCTACGCCCCTGCTACCGTTCGCCTTCAGACGAACGTGACCAACGATTCTTGGATGGCACCCTTCCCTATCATCCGTATGGACATCGAAGGCAGCAGTAACCATGGCACCAACGTGATTATCCCTCCAATTGGGGCCGGAGAGACCATCGAGTTTTGGTCAAATCTAACCGTCCCTGCAGGTGCTGATGTTCAACAACGCACCTGGAATTTGTGGCTAACTGATGCCAGCAGCGCTCAACTCGGCGAGAAAGGCCGTTTGACCATGGATTTGGCAGTAAGCGAGCAATACGGTGTTGCCCTGACCTCATCGGTTTCCTTGGTTGCTGCAACGATCGGGCCCGATGAATCAGGGACCGTGAGTTTCCGCCTCCAGAATACAGGCAACAAGGATGCAGCATTCAATCTCGCGACGACCTTCTCTGAAAACACCGGATGGTTGGCAGTCATTGAAAACGAAACTGGCGTGATTCAACAGAACCCAATCACGCTCTTCAAGGGCCAGAAAGTCAATCTTGTGCTCAACATTACCGCTCCTTCGGAGGCATCACCTGCCTTGGGAACAGAATCCAATCCCTACGTGAGTTTCAACTTGCGTGCAACCTGTCCTTCATGCAGTACGGCACTGTATGGCAACGATGTGCTGGTACGAAACGTCGAAGTTCCAGTGTTGCGAACCGTTCAACTTGAAACTGAAGAGTATACCTACAGCGGTCCAGCAAATGGAAATGCAAAATCCCTTTACTTAACCCTCCTCAATCTTGGAAACGATGACGAACAATACGACCTGAGCTTGGTGCAAAGTCAATGGCAACTCCAAGCCTCGTTGTTGGCTGACCAATCTCCTGTCTTGGACGCATGGGATGGAGAATCCACGATCGTCGTAAGTCTCGCCATGCCAATCGGATTGAATCCTGGAATCTACACGGTGACTGTCAAAGCCACAAGCGTTGACGACCCTACCGTCAGCGACAGTATCGACCTCAGCATTGAGATCCTTGAAACCGCAGCAGTCTTTGTTTCAGACGAAGAAACGGGACAATCATACATTCCTGGTGACCTTCCTCAGGCCATGTCCTTTGAAGTCCGTAACGACGGAAATAGCTACGATAGCTTTGCAATGAGTCTCGACACTCCTGTCGGAATGGTCGCTCAATTCACCAACCTCAATGCTAACGGGGAAACAGGCGCACTCGCAGTCGGAACAAGTTACAACGTCACGGTTGAATTCTCCTTCATTGACGGAACCGAAGGCCAACTCACACTCAGTGTCATCGCAACGAGTACAGCAGATTCAGCCATCAGTAGTTCTGGACAGGCGACCTATCTCGTTGGTTCGCAAAATTGGCTCAAGATTTACGCGATTGCTCCCGTGACCATCAACGAAGAAGGTGAAACAGAGGTCAAGGTCCGAATCGTCAACCAGTACACGACTGGCCAACTGGTCAAGATGGAAGTTGATGATTCCGAGAGCAACAAGTGGCTTCAAGTTTCGATTGCTCGTCTGGATCGTGATTTCTCATTGGCTGTCGGCGAACAAAAGGAGATTACCTTGACCATTGATATCTCGGAAACCAGTCTCAAAAACCTCAACGAAGAAACCGTGACTGCCAACATCACAGTCTGGGCTCGTTCCGAAACCGTCAGCGATGCTGCCAACGCCAACCTTGAATTGACCCTGGTTCGAATTGACGACCAACGTACCTCTGGTGTCGAGGACGCAGGCTCTGGATTGGAATTGGAAAGCATCGCCCTCTGGGCAGTCTTCCTCATCGTCATCATTGGCGGTGTATTTGTGGTCCTCTCAATCCTTCGTACTGAAGAAGAAGATGACGAGTACGCAAAGTGGGGCGAAGAAGGCTACGAAGACAGTTTGTCAGCAACTTACGGTGCGGTCGCTGCCGCTCCCTCGGTGCCAACCAGCATGCCAACACCAGAACCCACCGCTTCCCCTTCGGTTGTTCAAAACATTACTTACAACATCACCGATAGCGCAATTTCCGGTGACCTTTCCGCAACTGCACCTGCTGCCGCTCCTCCTCAAGAGGCTGGCATGCCCCCACTCCCCGAAGAAGGCCTTCCTCAAGGCTGGACGATGGAGCAATGGAAGCATTACGGACAGCAATGGCTCGAGCAGAATGGCCGAGCTTGAACCGTTCTTCTGATGAAGAAGGCGAGAGCGTAGGGTTCAAGACGCACGCAACCTCGCCATGAATGCCGGAGGACACAAACATGTATGGAAACGGACAAGCTCCAATCTTTATTCTCAAAGACGGAACACAACGAACACGAGGGCGTACGGCCCAATCAAACAACATTGCTGCTGCTAAGGCTGTAGCAGATGCAGTCCGCTCGACATTGGGTCCCAAAGGCATGGACAAGATGCTGGTCGACTCGATGGGCGATGTCGTCATTACCAACGACGGAGCAACCATTCTGAAGGAAATGGACATCGAACACCCCGCCGCTAAGATGATCATCGAAGTAGCCAAAACCCAGGAGCAGCACTGCTTTGATGGCACCACTTCGGCAGTCATCCTATCGGGAGAATTGCTCAAGCGAAGTGAAGATCTCATCGAGCAGAATGTTCACCCAACGGTGATTTGTGAAGGATTCCGACTGGCAGCAGAACGCGCCATTGGGTTGCTTGAAGGTCACGGTATCTCTACCGAACAGGCTGATGAGGTCCTCCTTGAAGTCGCTAAGACAGCACTGACTGGAAAGTCAGCAGGTGCGGTCAAGTCATTCATGGCAGACATCTGCGTTCGTGCGGTCAACGCCGTAGGATTCACCGATGATGGTGAGCGACTTGTTGACCTTTCCGATATCAAGGTCGAAAAGCGTCAAGGTGGCTCGATCAAGGATTCAACGCTCATCGATGGAATCCTCCTCGACAAGGAGCGTGTTCATGCAGGCATGCCTCGTTCCATCAGCGATGCCAAAATTGCTTTGGTCAACTCTGCGATTGAAGTGAAAAAGACTGAAGTCGATGCTAAAATTCAGATTACTGACCCAAATCAACTCGCCCTCTTCCTCGAAGAAGAAGAGAATTACATTCGTAACCTCGTCAACACCATCGAAAAGGCCGGAGCCAACGTACTCATCTGCCAGAAAGGCATTGATGAATTGGCTCAACACTACCTCGCCAAGAAAGGCATTTTCGCCATTCGTCGTGCTAAGAAATCTGACATGGAAGCATTGGGCAAGGCTACGGGCGGGACCATCATCACCAATCTCGAAGACATGAGCGAGAGCGACCTTGGTATTGCAGCCCGCGTTGAAGAAAAGAAGATTGGAGACTCGGACATGACCTTCATCACTGGTTGCCCCGAAGCAAAATCGGTTTCAGTACTCCTTCGCGGCGGTACCGAACACGTTGTTGATGAGATTCGCAGAGCCTTTGACGACGCCGTCGGTGTCGTTTCCGTTGCCTGGGAAGACGGAGCAGTCCTCACCGGTGGAGGCAGCGTTCTCGCCGCTCTCTCACGGGACCTCCGAACCTTTGCTGAAACCGTCGGTGGACGTGAGCAAATGGCCATCGAAGCTTTTGCTTCCGCTTTGGAAATCATCCCTCGTACCCTTGCAGAAAACGCCGGGCTCGACCCCGTGACCACACTCATTGAATTGCGCAAGGCTCACGCAGACGGCCAGGCACACGCAGGCATCAACGTCTACGAAGGCGGTGTTGTCGATATGAAGGCCGCCAATGTAGTCGAGCCTCTTCGTGTGGTTGAACAAGCGATTCAATCTGCAACTGAAACGGCGATCATGATTCTACGAATTGACGACGTCATTTCGTCCAAGGGCGTCCCTATGGGTGACGACATGGGCGGCATGGGCGACTTCAATATGTGAGCCAGAAATATGTGCTATTATTTCGTTGAAAAAACGAACGACAGATGCCACATTTCATCATGGACGAATAATAACCTTCAAAGGCCACTCAAGGCTGGGAAAGATTACTCACAGAGCGTGAGCAAGAGGTCGTCCCATGGCAATCGTCGCAAAAGTATGGATTGATGAAGACT
Organism: Candidatus Poseidonia sp.; assembly: GCA_030829545.1. Taxonomy (GTDB): domain Archaea; phylum Thermoplasmatota; class Poseidoniia; order Poseidoniales; family Poseidoniaceae; genus Poseidonia. Next base: position 10,933 of record JAURAI010000014.1, read on the forward strand.
GTATCACCTGCGATGCTTGTGAAGATATTTGTCCAGAAGTGTTCAAAGTTACGGACGACACATCCCAAATTCTCGCTGCGGTCCGCACGGACGGAACCTTTGACCGAAATGAAGGAGGTTCGCCACTGGTGGGTAACCTCGGTGCTGAATTGGGTGACATTATTCTTGAGGCCGCTGAAGCCTGTCCTGTTGAAGTCATCAAGTTCGAATTGGTTGGCGAGGGAGTCGATGTTGCGACGGTGGAAGCCGAAGCACCTGCCGCTGAGGCAGCTGCGGCTCCTGCTGCTGCAGTAGCACCTGCCGCTGGCGTCTCCGATGCACTTGCCTCTGTTTTTACCGGTGATCGAAATCTCAACATTCTCTTTGGTTCACAAACAGGAAACGCTGCTGGTTTGGCCGAAAAGACGGCAAAAATGGCCGAGAATTACGGATTAACTGCCAACATCGTTGACATGGACGGCCTTGACCCTGCTCGTCTCGCTTCCATGAAGCGTGTCATGATCATCACCTCTACGTGGGGTGAAGGTGAGATGCCCGACAATGCAGATGCAATGTGGAATGCCATCAATGCCAACGGCCCCGGTCTCTCCGCTACGCACTACTCTGTCTGTGCCATTGGCGACACTTCCTATGACGAATACTGCAAAGCAGGCCACGACTGGAACGACAAACTCGCTGCATTGGGCGGACACCAAGCCCATCCGATTCAGGAATGTGACGTTGACTTCGAACCTGCTTGGCGTGTCTGGGTTGAGGAAGCCCTTCCTCGCCTTGCTTGCGTTGACGAATCCGGTACCTTGCAACTTGAACTCCTTGAAGAGATGAAGGCCTACGGTGCCGGCGATGATGAGGACCTTGTTGAAGGCGACTTCTCACCCGGCAGCATCCATCGAGAAGAACTCACCATCACCTTGGAAATTTTCCGCTACGCACCCGAAGCAGCCGAATCAGGCTGGGATACCTTGACATGCTCCGTACCGGGTCATGCAACCATCCAAGACTTGCTTCTCACCATGCAACGTGATGTCGACGGCAGCCTTGCGTTCCGTCGTGGCAACGGCGCAGGTACACCGACAACAGGCGTTCGAGTCAACGGCCGAATTGTTTTGGCTGACGCCACCATGGTCGGTGACGTGATGGCAGCATCGGGTCGCGTTCGAATTGAACCACTTCCCGGTCACCCCGTCGTTCGTGACCTAATCGTTGACACCAGCCGATACGAGAGTCATCGCAGCCGAGCTGAGCCTTGGATGCGAACAGACCCCCGAGAAGGTGAGCGCTTGCCTTCTGGAATGGCAATGGGTACGCTCGACGCCGCAACCGCCACTGCTCTCCACCAAGCCGGTGACATACAGTCCTTCCAACTGATTCAGGCCATGTCGGATGCACTTGCGCACGACGCTCATTACGAAGGTCCTGGTGTCCATTTCCAACAATGGCTCCGTGTCCTTGACCCTCGCACCAGCGAACAACAACGCCGGGCCATTATGGGTTCACTCCAAGAAAAGGACGGTATCTGGTCAGAGGCAGACCATGCCAGTCTCATGCGCTACGGCGAGGACGGACGTCTTGCTGCACGAGGTCTCAACGAAGCACGTGGTGCACTGCTCAATCAAAACCGATACGCAGGCAAATCAGGTCGCCTCGTCAAGTGGTACGGACGCAGCGTCAAGTGGTCAGGCAACGTCAATGAAACGACGCTCTACCGCCAAGTTCTCGGTCCGCTCGGTCTGGTTAGCAATGTGTTCAGTGGCGTATCAGCCCGTATGGCTCTTGCCTTCACCCGCAACGGTTCCCCACCGATTCGCAGCCTTCAATCGCTCCTCCTTCCACCTGCTGGACTCGGTCGCATTCCGAAGATGTTCAACTCCAAGGTTGACAATTATCATGAAGTTGTCAGTTTATTCAACGAAATAGATCAACGGTTCTGAGGTGATATGATGGCGAAAATTGCATACTATCCCGGAAACGTGGCTCGAGCAGGTGCATCAGAGGTTGAGGATTGTATCCAACCTCTTTGCCGTGCTTTGAACATTCAACTTGTAGAAATTCCACGCTCCAGCAGCGATGGTGGTAACGTGATCAAGCAAGCAACCCCAAAATTGCAAGACGCTCTCGTAGCCCGCAACCTCGCACTTGCTGAAGAAAAGGGACTTGACATCATGACCACTTGTGCAACCAGCCACGCCATCATGTGCAACACCGCTGAAGACATGAAGCGGGACCCCGTGTATGCTGCGACCATCAACAATTTGGTTGAGCGTACCTCGAAGGTTGAATACATGGGCGAAACAAAGTCATGGCATCTTCTCCACTACTTGGTTGAGGAAATTGGACTTGATGCCGTCCGTAAAGCTGTCAAAAACCCTCTCAAGATGAATATTGCAGCCTACTACGGCCCCGACATGCAACGCCAAGGTGCCTGCGCAGGTGACGACCCTTTCATGCCCACCTACATGGAGCAACTCATCGAGGCCCTCGGAGGCACACCAGTTGACTACGACTCAAAGTGCCAAAGTGTTGGTTCGACTTCCATGCTCACCCTTGAAGACTCATCCTTGTCCATGACCGCTGCCGTTCTTTCGGATGCTTTGGAATCCGGGGCTGAACTGGTGGTGAGTGCCTGCACCATCTCTCACATCAACCTTGATTCATACCAGTCCAAAGCCGGTCGTGTCACTGGAAAATCAACCTCTGTCCCCGTTTGCCACCTTTCCGAAGTAGTTGCCTTCGCCTTGGGATTCTACCCCGACCGACTCGCTCAACTGCGAACCCGTGTTCGTCTTATTGGCTCTTGAAGGGCCGATTCAACGCATCAACAACTCGTTGTGCCGATTGCTCATCGCAACCGCTAACTGCAGCAACGGTCTTCGTTGATGCTATCAGAAGAGCACCCAAGTCTGGAGAAAAATGCTTCATCACTTCGAGGATGGCGTTGTCTTGTGTGTACTGGCCTATGGTGTGATGAAAGCAACGATGGAGGTGTTCAACCATCGTGTCCATCCAAGGATGGTCTCCATCTGGGTCTTCTTCGAGGTGTTCCAATTCTTTTGAAATCGCATCAAGTGCAGGCCGCCATTCCTGTTGCGAGGCTTGTTGTGTGCTGAGGTAAGTATGCAATTCTTCGAGCAAGTCATGTTCGCGTTTTGCGGCGATTGCTACAAAATGGGCGCTCTCTTGAGCGTTCTTTGTCATCATGACTGGAATGCCAAGATCAAGCGTGATGTGGGCTAATGCACCAAGAACTGCGTTAGGGTGAAGTGCATACTGTTCATATCCTCCGGTTTCAATGAGCAAGAGCGGACGGGGAGCACTCGCTTTGAGAGCGTGACATTGACTGAGAAGTCGGCCGTTTTTGATGGATGCAAGGAGGTCACGAACCGTCTTTCGCTCGATGAGAATACGTGAAGATAAACGAAGGTCACCGTGGGGTAACTGTGTTATTTCTGTATTGAAACCAAGACCATGCAAGTATGCGGGTAGGGTTGAATTGACCTCGCGATGGTCAATTTGAATGGTCTTGTCCGTGGCATTGGTTGTGTTCATTGCAGTCATTTCAGTCGTTGCCGCATTGAGTACAGCCTGGAGTTGATTGGGTGAGAATGTGGTTGATTTCGCGGGGAGTTCCATGGAAGTTGACGGGCTTTCTTTTGTGAAGTAGTCCAAACCCATCTGTTCTTTTGGCCGTCGCTGCTCCGGAGTTAGTGGAGCTGCAGTTCGATGGGCCGTTGATGCCTTTTTCTTTTCTTTTACAGGCGCTGACCCCTGCTCTATAGAATTAGGATTGAGGTTGATTTCACGCTCAAGGAATACCTTTGCAGGAATTGGCTCGCCCGATTCTAGAATTGAAAAGTGAGCCAGAGCATCGTGATTGACCTCAAAATGTTCCTTGAAGTTTCGTTGACGCACCATTTGTTTCATTAATCGATGCATGTTTGTTTCTTGTTGCTCTGAAGCTCGTTGGACATAGACGTCACGGGTTCCTTGTGCAATCAGTACATGTACGGAGCCTGCTCGTTGCCGAGCGGTTCTACCGCGCCGTTGGATGGCTCGAATTGCGCTCGGAACGGGTTCGTAGAGAATCACCAAATCTGCAGACGGTACGTCCAGTCCTTCTTCTCCAACCGATGTGGCCACAAGGACATTGATCTCTCCACTTCGGAAACGATTGAGTTGAGACAATTGCTCTTTTTGGTTCATTCCTTTCTGATTCCCTCGTGAAGATTGGCCAATAAATGCATCAGCTTGAACTCCAGGCAGGTCATTGAGGTTGGCAACAATCTGCGTAACAGTGTCTCGGTATTCCGTAAAAATGAGAATTTTCCCATCGGGTTTTTGTGCTAATTCTTCTTGAACCAAGCGATGAACAACCTCAACCTTGGGGTGCAATTCTCCGATGTCGTTGAGGGAGAGGCGCAGTGCATGAATGACAGGTAGAGCGAGCATGCGATTGGTTTTCCTTCCTTCGCGTCCTTCATCCTCTGCACGTTGTAAGAAGGATCGAGCCACCTCGGTCCCTTGGGATTTGAGTAGATTTGTCAGCATGTGGATGCGTCGTAAATCAGCAACTCGTCTTGCAGCGTCGTAGCCCCTGACATCTCGCTGTGCGATGGCACGGCTTGCTCTCAACTGTGCCTTCTCAATGTCGCCTGAAGCAATGTATTCCTTGGGTGGAAGGAATCCGAGGCGCTTCAAGTGGGCGACTTCATCATCGAAATGTTGCTCAATGGGTTGGAGCAATGTTTGCAGGGCAGAGGGAAGCTCCAGGCGGTGCTGATGCACTTCCATGTCAACGTCGTAGGGTGCGACTAATGCTTCACTGCGCTTTGTCAGGTCAAGATTGTGTGCATTCAGGTTCGTCTTGACTTCAGAAATGTGGCGGATGTTTGACCCTGGGCTTGCAGTGGCTGCCAACACCCGTCCTTTTTCGCCTCTGGCCTCCGTGTACAACTTGCCAACCTGCGCATAGGCGTGGTTTCCCGTAGCATGATGTGCTTCATCAACGATGAGAAGGTCAACAATTGAAAGGTCCAGAATTCCCTTCATGGCATCGTTACGGATCACTTGCGGCGTTGCGATGATGATGCGCCCCTTTTTCCACAACGCCTCTCGTTTGGCGGGGGGAGTATCGCCAGTATAGGTCAGAATTACTTCGTCGGGGAGGGCAAGGCGCTCTTGTGCCATACGCTGTTGTTGGTCGACCAGGCCAGTTGTGGGGGCAATCAGAATTATTTTCTGAGCACCGGTTCGCAAATATTCAGCCATCACCATCCATTCAACTGCAGTCTTTCCAAACCCAGTGGGCATGACCATGAGAGTTGATGCCGACAGAATCCGCTCGAGGGAGCGAAGTTGGTATGCCCGTGCCTCGACACCCCCGTTGAGAAGGGGATGGCGAACGGTAGGCATGGAAACTAGGTTCGGTCAAGGGTTCAAAAGGATGATGTGGGGGTGTTGTTGACTGAATGTGAAAGTAAAACTGCTATTTTCGGAGAAATGTTTGAAGACCTTCAATGCTCATTGCGTACCACGCAACCCTCAACCTCTGCACCGAACCGCATATATACGGGTGGTAAGTCGGAAGGTTGCTCAAAGGTGAGTAGCCAGACACACTGGGCCATCCCCCGAGGACCCCAATTGGCTCATTCCCCACTCGTGGGAATGGGACTCCGTGTCACGGCTTCGACGCTGTATGGGCCCTCGTACGCCCCTCTTCGGTGGGGCCAATTCGTTGTAGAAAACACTGGAGGAATCCAAGATGGCAAAGAGAAACCACCCACGCCGTGGATCGATGGCGTTTAGCCCGCGGAAGCGCGCAAGCCGAACTTTTGGACACGTCAAATCGTGGCCTACAACCGACGCAAGCGATGTACGAGTTCAAGGATTTGCAGGCTGGAAAGCCGGTATGACTCACATTCTCGCTCGCGACCTCAACCCCCGCAGCACCTCTGCCGGACAAGAAATCCGAATCCCTGTTACTGTCGTCGAATGCCCCAAGATGCGTATTCTTGGTGTCCGTGGCTACGAAATGACTCCCTACGGAAAGCAAGCCAAAGGCGAAGTTTGGGCCGACGCCAAGAAAATTGCAGAAGCTTTCTCAGAACTCTTCAACCGAGTCCCAGAACGCAAGGAGCACGACGCTTCCAAGCACATGGAGAACCTCAAGCAAGCAGACCTTTGTGAAGTTCGCCTCATCGTTTCCACTCAACCCAACACCATGGCGAGTGTACCTACAAAGGTACCCGACGTGATGGAAATGGGATTGGACGGCGGCACCTTTGACGATCAACTCACCTGGGCTGAAGAGCGCCTTGGCGAGGAATATTCCTTCGCTGACGCCTTTGAAGAAGGATGCCTCACCGACATCGTCGCAGTAACCAAGGGCTATGGATGGCAAGGTGTCATCAAGCGATTCGGCGGTAAATTGCAATCTCACAAGAACTCCAAGAAGCGCCGACAACACGGTAACATGGGTGCTTTTGGTGACGGATACGTCCGAAAGACCATCCGTCAAGGCGGTCAGACTGGATACCATCAGCGTACAGAATACAACAAGCGTGTCTTGCGCGTCGCTAACCCCGAAGACCATTCCATTACGCCGGCTGGAGGTTTCCTCCATTACGGTGAAATCAAATCCGATTACATTCTTGTTAAGGGAAGTGTGCCTGGTCCAGCCAAGCGCCTTATCCGGTTCCGAGATGCCACCCGTGGCTCTGACCGAACCCTTCACGATTACGAAATCACGTACGTGAGTACGGCATCGAAGCAGGGGGCCTGAAGATGAAGGTCGCTGTCAAGGATATTGTCAACACGGTTACTCAAACCGAAATGGATGCCGGCAAACTCTCCGCTCAGTTCAGCGTTGAAGTCAGCGATGGTGCCAAGGTAAGCCTACCATCTGCCTTTGATTCCGAAGTCCGTGAAGACCTCATCAAGTTGGCCGTCGCTTCCAGCCGTGCCAACCGCCGCCAAGCCTACGGTTCCCGCCCCCACGTCGGTAAGCGCCGACCGATGGCCGGTATGAAGCACTCCGTCGAATGGTGGGGCAAGGGTCGTGGTGTCTCTCGTATTATGCGCCGAACAGGTGCGAGCCGTGGTGCTCAAAACCCCCATACTTTGGGTGGTCGCCGTGCTCACGGTCCTAAGGTCGAAAAGATCTGGTCCCGCAAACTCAATGCCAAGCAACGCCAAGCCGCCCGTAACGCAGCGCTTGCAGCGACCGTCTCCATGGACACTGTATCGTCCCGTGGTCACCGCTTCGAATCAACGGTTGAACACCTACCAATCGTTCTTGGTAACTATACTGAAGTCGTTGACGGAACATCTGTTGACTACGACATTGAAACCTTCAACCACGGTGCAGCAACCCGCAAAGCAGCAGCCATCTTCACCGAACTCGGTCTTGGTCCTGATTTGGACCGAGCCCGCAACGGCCGAAAGATCCGTGCAGGAAAGGCTACCATGCGTGGACGTGTCCACAAGACTCCCAAATCCATTCTGTTGGTCGTCAAGCAAAAGGCTGGACTCGCACAAGCTGCCCGTAATCTTCCTGGTGTCGATGTCGTTGCAGTCAGCGATCTCTGCGCAGAAGACCTCGCTCCCGGTGGCGACATCGGTCGCTTGACCGTCTTTACCAAAACGGCGTTGGAGGCCATGAACTGAGGTGATATCATGAACGCATACGACATTATCATTCAACCATGGCTTACTGAGAAATCCATGGAAGCTCGTACTTCCGAGCAACGCCTTGAATTTATTGTGCTTCGCAGCGCAACCAAGTCCCAAATTGCACGAGCCGTTGAGACCATCTTCGATGTTGAAGTGGCCAAGGTCAACGTTCGCAATTCAAAACATGGCAAGCATGCATCCGTCAAGCTTGCCGAGGGATACGACGCAGAGGACGCTGCTATGCGTCTAGGAGCATTCTGAGGTGATTTATCATGGGTAAGAGAATACGTGCACAACGCAAAGGGTCCTCGCCACGTTATCGTGTCGCGAGTCACCGTTTCCCCGGAAAGAACCGCATGCCACGCGACAAAGACGTGGTTTGCGAAGTCACAGAATTGCTTCACAGTCCTGTTCACAGTGCTCCACTGGCTCGCATCAAGACTCCTGATGGCGACACAACCTTGGTCGCAGCAACTGAAGGAATCGCAGTCGGTAGCCAAGTCGCTATTGGTGACAATGTCGCCTTGCGCCCAGGCAACATCACAGAACTTGGTAACATTCCTGAAGGAACCGCCATCAACAACCTCGAACTTCGTCCCGGTGACGGAGGAAAAGTTGCTCGATCAGCGGGTAACTCCTGCATGGTTGAATCACGAGTAGGAAACATGGTTCGAATTCGCATGCCGTCGGGATCCCACAAGGAACTACCAATCACGTGCCGAGCGACCATCGGTGTCCTCGCAGGACACGGTCGTGACGAGATGCCACTACGAACTGCAGGTGCAGCGTACTACAAGGCCAAAGCACGTGGTAAACTCTACCCGCATGTTTCCGGTGTCGCCATGAACCCTGTCGACCACCCACACGGCGGTGGAAACCACCAAGCCGTTCACGGTCCAAACTCTGTTGCACGAGGTACTCCACCTGGTGCAAAGGTTGGTTTGATTGCACCACGCCGAACTGGACGTGGACGAGGAAAGCAAATTTGAGGTGATGATGTATGGCACGTAAGAAGAAGTCGTTTATGACCCCCAAAGCAAGCCGTCGTAAGGCACGTAAGCGCCTTTCAACAACCTCGGCACGTGTGAAGAAGGAATTCACCTACCGTGGTTTCAACATGGAACAACTCAACGCCATGCCGCTCTGGCCAGAAGGCGAAGAAGACGATTTCATCGTCGGTCTCCTTCCGTCCCGTGTACGCCGCAGTCTTGGACGCGGCCTTTCCGTAGAGAATGAGCATTTCATTGAACGTGTCGCTCGCTCGAGCACCAACACGATTCGAACCCACCGCCGTGATGTTCCTATCCTTCCGCAATTTGTCGGTCGACGCATTGCGATCCACAACGGACAACACTTCGTTGAGATTGATATCAAGCCTGAGATGATCGGGCATTACTTGGGTGAATTCGCCGTCACACGACGGGGCGTTACCCACAGTGGACCTGGTGTAGGTGCTACACGTTCGTCAAAGCACGTTCCGTTGAAGTGAGGTGAAAAAAGATGGTAAAGAAAAATCAAATGGATCGTCGTACCCGACGTCGCCAACTCCCACAAAAGGGATACACACAGATGTTGCAAGGCAACCGTCTCGCAACCGCCCGTGCCATTGACATCGACATGCACGTCAAGCACTGTTTCGAAGTCTGCCGTGCCGTCAAGAACAAGACAGCTGGACAAGCAGTAGCCTACCTCAATGAAGTGTTGAAGATCGACTCCGACCGAGCCGACATTCGTCGCAAAGCAGCAGCAGTTCCCTACCGACTCGGTAGTGGTAACAAGCGCAAGCGACGATCTGGACCTTCAATGGTCGGTCACCGCAAGGGTGGTATTGGACCGGGTCGATTCCCTGTGAAAGCATCTCGTGAAACCATCAAGCTCATTGAAAGCGCTATGGAAAACGCTCGCTTCCAGTATGAAGACATTGATGCAGAAGAGATGGTCATTACTCACATTGCCGCACACCGTGGCACCATTAGCCGTGGATGGATTCCACGTGCTCGTGGACGAGCAACACCAAGCAACCACTACCGTGTCAACATGGAAGTGTTCTTGGAAGACATGAACGCAGCAGTCGACGATTTGGAGGACGAATTCTAAGGTGATTATCATGAGTAAGGAAAGTACCGTACGAAAAATCATCAACCGAAATGTTGAGCGCCTCTTGGTTCGCGAATTCTTGATGAATAACACCAAGAAATCCGGATTCGGTGGACTTGATATCCGCCGAACGCCAACTGGAACAGAAGTGACAGTCCACGCCGAGCGACCTGGTATGGTCATCGGACGAAAAGGAAAGATCATCAACGATCTTCAGAAGCGTTTGAATCAAGAATTTGAACTCTACAGGCCCAAACTCACTGTTGAAGAAGTTCAGAAACCAACTCTCAACGCTCAAGTGATGGCAGAAAAGATTGCCTCCTCACTCGAGCGTGGATGGTACCACCGCCGTTCATGCCACAGCGCAGCCCAGAACATCATGGATGCTGGAGCCCGTGGTGTTCTCGTCACCGTCGCTGGAAAACTCACCGGTTCTCGTAACCGCACAGAGAAGTACATTCGTGGCCACGTGAAGTATTGCGGTGAAACTGCTTTGCAACACATGGACAAAGGATACTCTGTTGCAGTGAAGAAACTCGGCACCATCGGTGTGAGCGTAGAAATCATGCGCCCTGGCACGAAACTACCCCACGAAATCAGCATCTACTCCAACGAGCAATTGGCAATCGCCGCAGCTCAGGAAGAAATTGAAGGAGAGGCTGCTCAATGAGTTACGTCTCGAACCGTGAAATCGCCGGCATGAGCGCAGAGGCTCGGGACGCACGCCTGCTGGAACTCCAAGAGGAGTTGCTCCAGCTTCGTGCAGAAAAGGCACTGGGTGGAACCCCTTCCAACATGGGTGCATACAAGGCCACACGCCGAAGTATTGCACGTTTGAAGACCCACAAGAATCAGAATTGAATTAAAAAGGAGTGATGAAGAACAATGGCGGCTATTTGCAATGTTTGCGGTTTACCCGATGAACTATGTATTTGTCAAGAAATAGCCAAAGAACAGCAAAAAGCCATCCTTTCAACCGACCGACGACGCTATGGAAAAATGGTAACAAAAGTAGAGGGAATCGAAGACTCAGCCATTGACATCAATCAACTCGCAAAATTACTCAAGAACAAATGTGCAGCAGGTGGAACAGTAAAAGGACGAGTCATCGAACTTCAAGGGGATCACAAGAAAAAGGCTGCTGAAGTACTCAAAAATAATGGATTTAACGTGGAGGTGCGATGAAATGGAGATGTACAATCGTTCTTGGATTGGTCAGGAATTGACCGTCAAGCGTTCTACCGACCTCACGTTAGTCAACCGTTCGGGCATCGTTGTTGATGAAACCCGAAACACGCTTTCCCTTATTGAGGGTGAGCAAACCATCGTCTTGAACAAGACGAGTATTACATTCACTATTGGTGACAGCGATGTTGCCATTGAAGGGGCTATGGTGAATCAACGCCCTGAAGACCGGATTCACCGAACATATAGGAAGGCATGATACGATGCGAGATATTGGCGTTGATGTGAAAAACCCCACCGGTGAGTGGGACGGTGACGTAAATTGTCCGTTTTACGGCAGTCTGCGACTTCGTGGGCAAGTTCTCGAAGGCAAGGTCTCAAGCCTGGGAATGCAAAAGACAATTACGATTGAACGAAACAACGTTCGTTACATGAAGAAGTACGAACGTTTCGAGAAGAAGACCAGTGTCGTCTCCGCTCATCTCCCCGCCTGCATTGGCGAACTGAACATTGGTGATACGGTGAAGATCATGGAATGCCGACCGCTTTCAAAGACCGTTTCATTCTGTGTCATTGAGAACTCCGGAGGTGTTGCCTGATGCGTGGTATCGCTGGAAAGCAGACACGTGGTCTACCGACCGCAGCCCGTCTTCATGTCGCAGACAACACTGGTGCCAAGGTCGTTCAAATCCTGAACGTCCTCAAGCTCGGTGGTACGATGCGTCGTTACCCAGCAGCAGGTGTGGGTGACATGGCCAAAGTTTCGGTCAAGAAAGGTACGCCTGACACCCGTCGACAAATGTTCAACGCTATTGTGATCCGACAACGCCGCCCGTTCCGACGTGTGGACGGCACTTGGGTTCAATTTGAAGACAATGCCTGTGTTATCGTCAACGAAAAAGGTGACGTGACAGGTTCCGATATCAAGGGTCCAGTGGCCCGTGAAGCGGCCGAACGCTGGCCACGTATTGCAGCCAATGCAAAGCAAATTGTGTGAGGGAGTACAATGGTAAAGAGTATGAAACCAGGAAAACAACGCAAAGCGCATTTCAACGCGCCCATGCACGAAAAGCGTAAGCGCGTCGCCGCTCGCCTCCAACTCAGCAAGCCCGATGCACGCTTTGCCGGTGTTCGCACCGTCACCGTTCGTGTTGGCGATATCGTTCAAGTCGCTCGTGGCGACAACGCACACGGTGGCAAGCGTCACGGTGGCAAGCGAAGCAACGAGCCACTTACCGGTGCTGTGCTTCGAATCGATTCTGAAAAGGGTCGCTTGTACATTGAAGGTGTCAAGGCCAGCAAGGCCGATAACAAGGAAGAGGCGGTACCAGTGCACGCCTCGAACGTGGTCGTGACTCAACTCGACGAGTCGGACCGCATGCGAATTGCAAAATTGACTGGAAACAGGAGCTGAAACACATGAGTAGTCAACACTTGAAGCGCTTGGCCATGCCTCGTAGCTGGCCTTTGCCACGTAAGACAACCGTTTGGGTTACACGCCCAACTCCCGGTGCACATTCCCTTGAACATTGCATGCCATTGACCCTCGTGGTTCGTGACATGCTTGGTCTTGCAAAGAGTGCCCGTGAAGTTCGCTACATTCTCCACAACGAGTTGGCCAAGGTCGACGGACGAGTGGTCAAGGACACCCGCCGTGGTATTGGCATCATGGATGTCTTGACTCTTGGTGAGGATAACTACCGCTGTATCCTCGATCACAACGGACGTCTTCGCTACCGACCCATCTCTGCAAAGGAAGCAGGATGGAAGATTTGCCGAATTGAAGGCAAAACCACCATCAAGGGCGGAAAAACCCAACTCAACCTTCACGATGGACGTAACATCATCGTTGAAGACCCCAAGGAGTACAACACAGGAGACTCACTCAAACTGAACCTTCCTGACCAAAAGATCCTCGAGCACATTCGCTTCGGAGAAGGCACACGCTGCTACCTCATCGGTGGCGCCCACGTCGGTTCCACCGCAGAAGTCAGCGAATACGTGGAGAAGCGTTCCAGCATGCCCAATGAAGTACAATTCGGAGACTTCGGTACCGTTGTTCGCAATGTTTTCGCTGTCGGTGATGCCAGCCTACCTCTCACGGAGGTGGCTGAATGAGCGGTACAGTCAATCCAATGAGTCAGCTTCGTGTTTCCAAGGTGTGCGTGAACATTGGTGTTGGTGAAGGTGGAGAACGCCTTGTCAACGCTGAAAACGTGCTTGAAATGGTCACAGGTGTCAAACCTCAACGTACCCTCGGGCGCATTCAAAACCGTGACCTGAAGGTTCGAATCGGTGCACCTATCGGATGCAAAGCAACCATGCGCAACAAAGCCGTTATCCAAGAGTTCCTTACCAATGCTTTCAACTGCCGTGAAAACACCATTCCCGCTTGGAACTTTGATGGACAAGGCAATCTCTCCTTTGGTATCCGTGATTACACGGATTTCCCGGGACAAAAATACAATCCAGACATCGGAATCTTTGGCATGGACATCAACGTCGTCGTTGAGCGTCCAGGTCACCGAGTCAGTCGCCGCCGACGCGCCAAGCGCAAGGTCGGCGCAAGCCACCGCGTCTCTGCTGATGAGTCACGAGCCTGGTTTGTTGAGAACTTTAACATCAGTATCCTGGAGGAATGAAGATGGCAAGAGATCACGGAATTCGAATTGGACGAACAGTTGGCTGCCGACGCTGCGGCCGCAAGCGTGGCATGATCCGCCGACACGGTCTTCGTGTTTGCCGACAATGCTTCAGAGATGTCGCACCCGCAATCGGGTTCAAGAAAATGAATTAAGGAGGGGAAAAGTATGCAATTTGATCCATTAAATGACGCTCTCGTCAAAATCTACAACGCCGAACAAGCAGGAAAATTCGACGTTGAACTAACACCAGCATCGAAGTTGTTGGGCAACGTGCTCAACATCATGCAAACATCTGGCTATGTTGGTGAAATCAATCGTGTTGAAAACGGACGTGGCGATGCCTATGTCGTTGAACTACGAGGTACAATCAATCGCTGTGGTACGGTCAAACCCCGTCACAGCGTCCGTCGCCAAGAATATGAGAAGTGGGAGACACGTTATCTCCCCGCCCGAGATTTCGGCCTTCTCATCTTGACGACGAACTCCGGCGTGATGCATCATTACGATGCAAAGGACGCTCGAATTGGCGGCAAATTGCTTGCCTACGTATATTGAGGTGAATAACATGGTAAAACTCGACAGAATCGAACACTCCGTAACCATCCCTGAAGGTGTAACAGCCGACATCAGCGAAGATGGCGTCGTAACCATCACTGGCCCGAAAGGAAGCCTGAATCGAACCTTCCAAAGCAAGGTGATCGACCTACTCGAAGATGGCAACGGACTCATTGTCCGTGTTGACCTTCCTCGACGCAAGCAACGAGCTCTTGCCGGAACGTGGAATGCCCACCTCAACAACATGGTCAGGGGCGTTACCGATGGCTTCACCATTAATTTGAAAGCCTTCTACTCCCACTTTCCTATGACGATGCAAGCAAACGGCGACACCTTCACCGTGAACAATTACTTTGGTGAGCGTGTACCCCGAACCGCCAAAATTCTTGACAACGTTGAGGTGAAAGTCTCCAACAAAACTGAAGTTACAGTGACGGGCATTGACAAAGAAGCCGTTGGTCAAACAGCAGCAAATATTGAACGATGTACCACCGTCAAGAACAGAGATCGCCGTGTCTTTCAAGACGGTATTTATCGACTGAAACAGGAGTGATTGAGATGGCAGAAGAATACGAATCAATGACAGTTGCACAACTCAAAGAGTTGCTCAAAGAACAAGGCCTCCCAGTCTCTGGCAAGAAGGGCGATCTCATCGCTCGTCTCACAGAGGCTGCTGGAGTTGCGCCTGAGCCATCAGCATCCGATGCTGAATCTTCCGCTGATACGGAAGACTCCTGGGATGATGAAGACTGGGACGACGAAGAAGAAGCAGTTTACATGATCAAGCAAAAGCCAGTCCTCGATGAAGCGACCAAGGCTGCACTTGCTCTGCGTGCTGCTCAAAAGAAGAAAACGCCCTCGTTCCGCCGAACGGAGTGGTTCCGCTACAAGCGTCTTTCACGCTCTGGATGGCGAGCTCCCCACGGTATGGACAACAAGCAACGCCGCAATTACAAGTACCGAGGCTCCCTTGTCCGCATCGGTCACGGAAAAGTGGCTGCTGCACGTTTCCTTCACCCCTCTGGTTTCAAAGAAATCATGGTCCAAAACATCAGTGATTTGGAATCCATGGACCCCGAAACCCAAGCTGCCCGTGTGGGTGCTACCGTTGGTGGACGAAAGCGAGAACACATTTACTCACGTGCCGATGAACTCGGGATTCGTGTGTTGAACCGAAGGAGGGATGTCTGATGCAAATCACCAACCAAAAGCGCATTGCTGCTCGACTTCTCAAGTGCGGTGTCAACCGTGTGTGGATCAATCCATCCTTTGTTGACCAAGTCGCATCTGCCGTGCAGACCGACGACATCCGTGAATTCATCGACGAAGGCTGGATCAAGGCCAAGCCGGTTAAGGGGACTTCCCGTGTCCGTGCCCGTGCCCGACTCGAACAAAAGAAGAAGGGACGCCGCAAGGGACAAGGAACCCGATCTGGTTCATCCAACGCTCGTAACCCACGTAAGAACCGCTGGATGCGTACCATTCGTAGCCAACGCCGCGTTCTCAAGGAACTTCGTGAAGAGGAGACCATTGAGCCTTCACAATACCGTCGTTACTACCTCAAGGCCAAGGGTGGATCCTACCGTTCCATCGCGCACATGCGCTCTCAGATGGTTCTTGAGGGTGTTAGCTTCCCCGGAGGTGATGAGTGATGGCAGGAAATAACCGCCGCTCAATCTTCCGACGCCGTCAAGCCGGTTTGACCGACTACCGACGTCGACTCAAGTTGCTGCGTGGTCGCAAGCCAAGGGCCGTTGTTCGTGTGTCCAACACGCGCACAACTTGCCAATTGGTGACCTGGGCTGCCAACGGTGACCTCGTAACAGTCTCCAAGACCGGTTCCGACCTTGTCAAGAAGCATGGATGGCCCAGTGACGGCTCATTGAAGTCTGTCCCAGCATCCTACCTCGTTGGTTTTGCCATGGGCAAGGCTGCAGTAGCAAACGGAGCTACCGAAGCCGTGCTTGACATTGGCCTTGCTGCCAGTTCTCGTGGCGGACGTGTCTACGCTGCTCTCAAGGGCATGGTTGACGCAGGTCTTGAAATTCCTCACAGCGACGACGTCTTCCCTGACGAAGACCGTCTCAACGGCACTCACATGAATGAGGGTGTCGCCAAAGCTGTTGAATCGACAAAGAAATCCATTGAGGGGGCTTACTGATGACTGATGAAGAACACGTTCCAACCATGGCGCCAGGTTTGATGCAAGCCTACGCTCCTGAAGAAACAGAAGAAGCTCCCGACCGTCGCCGACGACGAAACCAATACGACCCGATTGCGAACCTGCGAAAGTGGGAACCACGCACCCGTCTTGGTGCTGCGGTGATGGCTGGAAAAATCATCTCCTATGAGGCTGCATTGGCCTCAGGCCTTCCAATTCGTGAAGTGCAAATCGTAGATGCTTTGATTCCGAACCTCGAAGATGAAGTGATTTCAGTGAACATGATTCAACGCATGACCGACAGTGGACGACGTGTTCGTTTCAATGTCATGGCCTGTGTTGGTAACCGTGACGGCTATGTCGGTCTGGGCATGGCCAAGGCCAAGGAAGTCGCAACGGCGATTCAAAAGGCTATCACGGCTGCTAAACTCAACCTTATTCGCGTACAACGTGGAAACGGTTCTTGGGAATCATCCCCTGGACCCGGCAACACCGTACCTTTCAAGGTCAACGGACGCTCTGCATCAACTCGAGTAACCCTCATGCCTGGAGCCAAGGGCAAGGGACTTGTGATCGGTGAAACCGGCAAGCGAGTTCTCGAACTTGCTGGCATTGAAGACGTATTGTCCCGGACCAAGGGACAAACCCGCACAACCATCAATTATGCTGCTGCAACCTTCAATGCACTTCAAAACATCAACACCACACGCATCTCCAAGACGCAGCGAGAAAATCTCTACATTCATTCAGGGAGGAAATTGTAATGGCATTTATTGTAGTACGAGCACGAAGTGATGTTAAGGTTGAACGTGGAATCCGTGAAACCATGCACCACATGAACCTTACACGTGTGAACCACGCTGTGATCATTCAAGACAACCCGCAATACCGCGGAATGCTTCAGAAGGCTAAGGACTACATCACGTGGGGCGAAGCCGATGCAGGTCTCGTTGAACGCATGTTGAGTGAGCGAGGCCGCATGGCCGGTAACGCACCGTTGACCGATGCCATTGTTGCTGAACACACCGAATACAAGACCATCGCAGCCTTTGCTAAGGCCATCGTGGCCGGTGAAGCAAAGGTCAAGGATATTCCAGACTTGAAGCGCGTCTTCCGTCTCCACCCACCTACGGGTCCAAAGGGATGGGGCGGCATCAAGCGAAGTTATGTCGTCGGAGGGGCTCTCGGCTCCCGTGGCGATGAAATTGGTGCGCTCGTTGAGCGAATGATTTGAGGTGAATAAGATGGGAACGAAAGCAAATAAGCATCGTGGACGAAACCGTTACCACGGTCGAGGCAAGAAAGCTGGTCGAGGCGCAGGTAAGCGTGGTGGCCGTGGAAATGCTGGTATGAACAAGCATCGTGTCATGACACGAATCAAGTACATGCCCAACCACTGGGGAATGCACGGGTTCAACCGCCATCCAACACTCCGCACTGTCTACGTGACGGCCAATGTTGGTCAACTTGAAGAAATGGCCAAGGGCGAAAAGAGCATCAACCTCACCGCCATGGGCATTGACAAAATCCTCGGAAGCGGCCAAATGCGCAGCGCCATTACGGTGATTGTGGAAGAGGCAAGCGCCCGAGCCATCGAAAAGATCGAAGCCGCTGGAGGCTCTGTTGAGCAAGGCGACGGCGATTGGGACGAATTCGAAGAAGAGTGAGACACTCAACATCACAGGTGTGAAGATACATGAAACAAAAACCAATTCCATGGGCGATTGCGCTTACGGGTGCATTGTACTACGGCTTGCTCATTTATTGGCAATCCGATGAACTCTCTTCGGGTTCAGGCGATGCCTTTGACGCAGCCGTTTTCGGTCTTGGTTTCTCAGTGGTCTACTTGGGCTACTGCATGCTTTGTTTCCAACGTGACCTTCCTCCCGGTTTGAAGGATATGCCCTTCGTAGGACGCTACGGAAAACTTACTGGTATGCTCGCCTTTTCGGCAGTCGCTGTTTGGTACGTACGTCCAAGTGCCTGGGGCGGTTATGATGAAGGGGTAGGCTTCTTTCTGGTAGGGATTTTGCTTCTTGGATTTGGTGCAGCAGCCATTCTCACTTGTTTCATGTGGAGTGGCGACCAAAGCAGTCGACTCTACGCACTGAGCCGTTTCGTCGACGTCTATCCAACCATCACGAAGCCAGAACGACACGTTCGCTTTAATGAAAAGATGTGGACCACCACCTTTGTTCTCATCATCTACTTCGCCATGACCAACGTCATGCTCTTCGGACTTTCTGGACAAGCCTTGGACTTGTTCAGCGGATTCCGATCCATCATGGCAGGTGCTTCAGGTACCATCATGCACTTGGGTATTGGCCCGATTGTTACGGGCTCCATTATCATGCAATTATTTGCTGGTGCCAAGATCATTCGTCTTGACTTGAGCGATTCGGAAGACAAAGCCATGTACCAAGGTGTGCAGAAACTTCTGGTTCTCATCATGATTCCAATCGAATCCATTCCTCAGACCTACGGATTCCTTGACCCCAGTGAGTGGCTCATTGATGCCTACGGATTGGGATGGGCGAACTTCGTTATCGTTGCCCAGCTCTTTGCGGGTTCATACCTTGTGTTCCTGCTTGATGAATTGGTCAGCAAATGGGGTATTGGTTCTGGTATCTCGCTGTTCATCGCCGCTGGTGTGGCTCAATCCACCTTTGTCGGTACACTTTCTCCACTCGCCACCACCACGGGCGTTCCTTACTCCATTCAAAACCCTCCATCCGGTACCTTGCCGATGATTTTCTACATGTTCCGACAATCTTCGAATTACGAGATGATACAGGCAAACGGGTTCGAAGTCATGTTGCTAACGCACGTCAACCCGGTAGCAGCATTGGTTTCATCGATCATCGTGTTCCTTGTCGTCGCCTATGCTGAATCAAGCAAGTTGGAACTTCCACTCACTCACGGCAAAGTCCGTGGCCATCGTGGTAAGTATCCGATTCGACTGGTCTATGCATCGAACATTCCAGTTATTTTGATGGCTGCTCTCTTGGCCAACATCAACATGTTCACCTTGCTCTTCTGGAGTCACCCAACCTTGAGCCAAACCCCGATATTAGGTCAGAACGGCTGGGCATCGGCGTCTGCATTGATTGGTACCTATGAGCCAGGTCAAACAACAGCCTCTGGTGGATTCGCGTGGTATGCGAGCATGGTCAACGGTGTCAACGATTGGCTGATTCCATTGCTGAATCAGCAGGGCGACGCCTTTGGTCATTCACTCACCCAAATCATGGTTCACGTGGTATTCTATGTCGCGCTGATGACCGTCGGTTCGATGGTCTTTGCAAAGTTCTGGATTGACACCACCAACATGGGTACGAAGGACGTTGCCAAGCAAATTGAGCGCACAGGAATGCAGATTCCCGGGTTCCGAAAGAACCCCAAGGTCTTGGAAAAGATCCTCGAGAACTACATCCCACCTGTGACCTACTTCTCAGGTGCCTTTGTCGGCCTTCTCGCAGCAGGTGCTGACCTGCTGGGTACGGTCGGAAACGCGACAGGGACAGGTCTTCTGCTAGCAGTCGGTATCATCTTACGTACTTACGAGCAGATTCAGAAAGAACAGGCGATGGAAATGCATCCAATGATCCGTCAATTCTTTGGTGCCGAATAATCCTTCTTTTAGGAGTTGAACGGTGTACCCTTCACAGTGGAAGGGAATCCACTTGTTTGGGTCAAATAGAAACCGGGCGCCTACCGAATGGTTTCCGATCAACACGCCAACCGTCTCGAGCCATCCCGGAGCATGGCCCTCCGCGTGGTCGGCACCCGCTTTACGAGGGAGCCGGCTTGACCACCGTGCGTTCAACGGAGGACGCCTATCGCCTCCTGGACCATCTCTTGGCGCTTCGATATCCGAGGTCAGATGCCAAAGAGGACATCCCAGGTGGCGAATCAAAGACTGCGGTGGGTGCTCCCGGAGCCCCTTCGTCCCCTCCAGTCTGGAAGGACGATGAAACTGCGGCCGATGACTTTGTGCGCAAGGATGCCGCCCCCAGTGGCTCGTTTTGGACCTTTGATAACAACCAGAATCCTTGAATTGGCCTCCTTTGGCTCGCAGTCCCTCTATTTTTGCCCGTTTTCGGGGCGGTTATGTTGATATAGGGGTTGGATGTGGCTTGGTTGCTTGCGTCGTCTGGGAACGGCGTTGGCGGCTGAGTCTCCGGACAATGAACGCCGCCATCCTCCCTGACGCTAAGCCGAAGCGATTGCGATCCCAAACGGGCCTTCACGGGTTTTGGGGTCAGGTAGGTGATCGAGATTATGACGTATTTTGTGCAAGAAGCTCAAGTGCATTATTTTCTCGCCAATTTTTTAGGTCAGCAAACACAAACAATTGCGACAAGTAGCCCAAAGGATCAAAACAAGAGAAATCTGGTTGATCCTGCCAGAGGCGACCGCTTTTGGAGTTCGATTAAGCCATGCGAGTCGTGAGTCTTAGGGACTCGGCATACTGCTCA